>NC_009441.1:4267810-4572654 GCF_000016645.1 Flavobacterium johnsoniae UW101 | reverse complement strand
TGGGGATTTGATGACGGCCGACGCGATTATCCTAATTTACAGCCAATAGAAATTCCAACAAATGAAGCTTCTTCGGGGCCGTTTATAGAACAGTCTAAAAAATTTACGCAGGACAATTTTTCTACTTATAAAACTTATGGCGCGCCGGGAACAACAATTCAGTTTGCCATAGGAAGGTCTTATAAATTAAAAGACAACAATAAATGGGGATTTGTAGGATCTCTTCTTTTTAAAAATACTCAGGAAAAACTGGATATTGAGCATACAGAAAGAGGAAGATTTTTAACGAATACCAGATTTGTACAAGAAGGACAGGGCGGAAGGGAATATTCTGTTTTTGAAAAATTTGGATTTAAAAATTCTGGTGCTAATTACAATTTTAATTCCACTTTGGGAGGAATGTTTAATACTGCAATTCAACTTGGCGATCATAAAATTACAAGCCGTAATACAGTAATGCATATCTACAACAATCAGCTCAATCAAATTACAGGATGGGACAAAGGTACCGGTGTTCCTGAAGTTTTAGATGGTACAAACCTGCCTTCAACAACAGAAACAAATTATCCAGTATATCAAACTTTTATTCAGAATAAAATAGAAGGAAATCATCGTTTTAATAAGTTGGAAGTGAACTGGTACGGAAGTTACAGCAGTATAACAAAAGATACAAAAGATGCCACTTTTTTAGAAACATTTCGAAAAAATATTGGCGATGATATGCTCGAATATCATAGTGTTTATAATAGCGGCGGAAGATTTCCTTTCAGCAGGGACAATTATACTAATGACGAATCTGATTATAATTGGGCTGCCAGTCTTGACTATTCATTCAATTTAGGTGAAAATAGTAAAAACGATATTAAAGCAGGTTATTTTGGAACATACAAAAAAGCTTCAAATCAGCAGCGTTCTGCAAAAGTTGTAACTGTAGGGCAGGGTACAGACAGAGCAGATATATACGAACCTCTTTCTGAATTTTTAGATGGCTCACAATATTATTATGGAGGTTTTGGCTGGATGGATTATGGTAAATACGGAGACAAATACGAAGGAGAAGTAAAAATTCATTCACCTTATTTAATGCTTGATAACAAAATTGGACGCTTTATTAGATTTGTATGGGGAGTAAGGGCAGAGAGCTACGTCTACAATGAAATTTCAAATCAGTTTGAAGCTCCGGGAGAATTTCCTTTAACCAACGTAGACAAGAAATGGCAGTTCCTGCCCTCAGCAGGTTTAACCATCAGCCCAACTCAAAAAACAAATCTAAGACTTGGTTATAACAGGTCTGTACTGCGTCCTCAATTTGCAGAACGCGTAGGAACTCCATACTATGATCCGATACGTTCAGCTAAAATTTTGAACTGGTCTGCCGGAATGATTTCTAGTGTATCCAATAATTATGATTTAAAATTAGAATGGTTTCCCTCCGGCGGTGAAGTTTTATCATTTGGCGTTTATCATAAAGATATTAAAGATCCTATTGAATCTGTAGGGACGGTAAATGGTAATTCAGGAATTATTTATAATCTAAATTCTAATAATGCCAAGTTGTGGGGTGTAGAAATGGAGTTTTATAAAAACCTTTCTTTCTTAGGTGATGGTATTATTTTAGAACAATTGTTTGTTTCAGGAAATGCATCCTTTAACGCTACAAAAGTGACTTCTTATGTAAATGTTGATGGAACTGGAGGTCTTTATGAAGCTAATAGACCGCTCTATGGTCAATCGCCCTATACTTATAACCTGGGTTTAGATTATACAGGAGACAGACTAGGTTTCAGCGTTAGACATAATGCTATTGGCGATCAGTATATTTTAGTAGGATTTGAATATTCTCGTGAAGAAATTAGAATGCCGTATTCTACAACAGATGCTCAGATAAGTTATAAGTTTTTTAAAGATAAAAATCTGGAGTTAAAATGCAGTATGAGAAATATTTTCGATACAGGAATTCAAACCTATAACAATGCTAACAGCTACTCACATCTCGAAGATGTATCGTATGGTTCAAATCCGCGTGACCGATACACATTAGGAGCAAATGCAACTAAAAAATACGACGAAGATATTGATCAGGTAATATTTAAAGCTTTTAGCGGACGAACTATAAATGTGTCTATTAATTACTCATTTTAAACAGCTGTAAATCAATAATAAAACCAACGTATTAAGAAACTGTTAACAATAAAAAACAGTGGTGATATTTTGTTTTTATAAAGTCTAATATAGTTGTAGTAAGATTAATTTTTCAGCATCATTAATCAAGGTCTATTGTTTTTTTATTCAGTTTCTGTATGGTCTTTTAAATACTTGCAGTGTTATAAAAAGACCTGCAGCGACTGCAGAAAAAATCAAAAGAATGGAAAGCAATCCTTTCATTGCGTTGGAAACCCTAAGAATGAAAGATGGAATTTAGGTATAAGCCCCCGGCGGTAAAGCGGAACCAGTTTATCAAAAAGATCTTTACCAAAAACGAGAAAGACCTAAGGAAAGATATTTTGCTGCTCTCTCCAAAGGCCTAGTTTGATTAGCAGCAAATATAGCAATAATTAAATTATTATGAAAAAATTTTTTCTATTTGCAATGGTGGCTCTAGTTGTGAGCTCTTGCCAAAATGATGATTCTTCTGCAGATTCTTCTTTTTCAATGAAAGCTTCTGGTGCTGATTACGTTCATCCTGCAACGGTTCAAACAGTAAGCGGTGCTATTACAAGCAACACAACTTGGACAAACGACAGAGTTTGGGAAATCGATGGTGTTATCACTGTAAAAGATGGTGCTAAATTAACTATTCAGGCTGGTACATTTATTAAAGCAAAACCTCTTGCAACAGGTATTGCAACGGGAGTTTTGGTAATTACTAAAACAGGTCAGATTGATGCACAGGGAACTGCAGAATCTCCAATTATTTTTACAAGTTATAATTTATTAGACGACAACGCTAATACTGTTGCTTCGCCAGGAGATTTTGGGGGAGTTGTTATTTTAGGAGACGCAGAGGTTAATACTGGTTCTACAACAAATATTGTTGAAGGATTAGATGACCAGCCTAATTTTGCTGAATTCTACTATGGAGGTTCAAACAATGCTCACAATGCGGGAATCCTAAGCTATGTACGTATCGAATTTGCAGGACGTATTTTAGATACAGATGTTGAAATCAACGGTTTAACATTGGCTGGTGTTGGAAACGGAACTACTGTTAACCACATTCAGGTATCTTATGGAAAAGACGATTCATTTGAATTTTTCGGAGGTAAAGTAAACGCTACTCATTTAGTATCTTTTGCTCCGGATGATGACAACTTCGATTTCGATTTTGGTTACACAGGAAGCATTACAAAAGCTATTGCACTTGCTGACAGTAATTCAACTCACAGTTTAAGCGGTGGTAATCCTGATTCTAACGGTATCGAATTAGATAACAATGCAACAGGAGCAATTACTTCAATTATTACACGTCCGGTTATTTCTCAATTGTCTATCATTGGTGTTAGTTCTACAACAGTAGCTGATTTGTATGAAAATGCAATTCACGTGCGCAGAGCAGGAAACATCAGCCTTACAGATGTGACTGTAACAGGATACAATACAGGAATTAGATGGGAAGCTCCATCAGTTCCAAGCGGTTCATCTTATTTAAGAGTTTCAATCCACGGATTTGATAACGTAGCGTTGCCAGCAGGAACAACTTTGTCTGGGCCTGGTACAACTACTTCTACAGTAAACCCAGCTACAAAATGGAGTCTTTCACAGCCTTTCTTTAATGATGGTTCTCTTAATTTTACAGGAGCTACCGGAGCATTTAGAACAGAAGCTAACTGGACTAACTCTTGGACAAAATTTTCTAATTTCTAATTAGATAAAAACAGCTTACTTACATAAATACTGCATGGGCAGAGAAATCTGCCCATATTTAAAATAAAAAATATGAAAAAAACTTTACTTTTTTTAGCTTTTACGATGATTACAACCCTATCGTCTGCTCAATATACAATCTGGGAAGATGATTTTGATGATTCTGATGCTTCAGACTGGATTTTATTAGACCAGGATGGAAACGGCAGTAACTGGACAGCAAGAAAAAATATTCAGTTTGATGCCAATACAGGAGCTATTGTAGGAGGAACTTATGATGTTTTAGGAACTTATAATATAGATCTAACCAATGGTGGAAGCCAATTAGAAACAAGCGAAAATAATCTTGCAATAAGTCCTGTTTTTGACACATCGTTTTATTCAGGAAAAATTACATTAACATTAAACGCACAGCCAAGTGTTTATGACACTAATGAGGATATTTTAATTTATGGTTCTACATCACCTGATCCTGCTTCATTTACGCTTATAAAAACGGTTACTTTAGAAAGAACAACAATAGAAGATGCAGAGTTTAAAGATTATACAGTAGATATTTCACAATTTGCAGGTAAAACTGAAGTATACATTGCTTTTGGAACTATTTCTAATCCTTTTATTGGTTATGAAATTGATAAAATTTCAATTATGGCCGAAGCTTTATTAGGAACCGATGATAATACTTTAAAATCGTCATTATGTTATTTAAAACAAAACCCTGTTCAGGACAATCTCGTTTTAGAAATAGCAGAAGAATACAAAAACGAAGAAACACTTTTAAAAATATATAATACAAGCGGTGTTTTACTAAAAGAGTCTTCTTACAGACCAGAAGGATTATCTGTCAGCGATTTATCACAAGGCATTTATTTCCTTTCTGTAAATAATAATGGTGCATCAAAAAAAATAAAATTTATCAAAAAGTAATTTGATTTTCAAATCAACTTATGCTAACAAAAACAAACATGAAGAATTTATTGCCGGGTTTATTCATTTTTACAATTTTAGTTACTCTTGTAATATCCTGCTCTCCTGATGAGCTGGTGCCTTTTTACAGTGATCAAACCAATCAGCCGGGAAAAGTAACTATTAGTGGTTACAGTGTTTTAAACGATTCGCTGCAAATAAGTGTAAACGACAAAATCATTGAAATTAATAAAGACAAAAAAACAGCCTTTGTAAAAAAAATTGAGAAAGACTATGACTTCGTTTATTTCGGTAGTCAGGAAAAAACCTTTTCAATTATAAATAAAACCACTAAAGAAGTATTGCATACCTATCATTTCAATGCACAAAAAGTAAAAGATACGCTTTCTTTTTTTGCAAAAGATAATCTTTGGATCGATAATATTTCACGTATAAAAACAGGAGTTTTAAGCAAGCCCGGCAACAGCGGTTACCGATTTATTTTCCCAAATCAGAATGTATATTCTAAAAGCGGTTATACTGGCAATATTGATGGAATTATTCGCAAAATTAACGGACAGGTTCTTGGCACTGTAGAAAATATTAATAAAGAAAAGTTTAGTCCTTTTATTGAGTTTCCATTTAGTTCGCCTCCTACGATTTTAATGGAACTTGTAAAACACGGCACAACAGAATCGTATATTCCGGGTCAAAAAGTAACTGTTATTATGACTATGACAATAAATAAATCAAAACTGATTGTTCTTGAAGAAAAAAGAGATGCAAACGGTGCTTTTTCTGGTGTAGATGGTATTTTGAACCTTACGGATTATTTTGTTTTTAAATAATTCATTACGAATATAAAAACGATACTAATAACTAAACTATAAATGAGATATACCAAAATTACATTCTTGTCGATGCTTCTTTTTTTATCTGTTTTTATATTCTCATGTTCAGATAACGATTCTTCTGCTCCGGTTTATGAAGAAGGCACAAATGAATATGTAAATGAGTGGATGTATCAGCAGATGAAAAGATATTATCTCTGGAATACTTCAATGTCACAAAAAGGCAGTTTGTCTATTTTTCCTCAGGATTATTTTGCGGGTCTTCTCGAAAAGGGAGACAGATATTCTTATGCTGTGCATCCCGAACTTCCTGAAACAGCAGGGCAAAGCTTAAGACGTAAATTTGGATTTGACGTTTCCTTTTTTGAATTTGAAGCAAAATATTATGCCGTTATTCTATATGTGCTCGAAGATTCTCCTGCTAAAAGAAACGGTTTAAAAAGAGGACAGCTTATCACAAAAGTAGAAGGAACGCCGCTGAACCAGAATAATTACGATGAACTGTATTTAAAAATGACATCGGCTTCACAGCTTAACATACAAACCGTTTCTTATACAGCACAAACCGGATTTTCTAATTTAAAAGAAGTTTCAATACTTCAGGGGTATACATTTTCACAGCCTGTAAAATATACAGTTATTGAAGATAAAAGCAAAAAAATCGGATACGTCGAAATCTCTCATTTTGATGTGGGGCAGGCACAGTTATTTCTTCAGACTTTTCAGGAATTAAAAAATAAATCAATTACAGAACTTGTTGTAGACTTGCGGTATAACGGAGGCGGGGATATCGCGTCTGCTGCAGCATTGAGTATTATTCTGGCTCCGGATATTCAGTCTGGCAGTCTTTTTATAAAATTTGAAGGAAATACTAACGGCGGAAAAGTTGATCAGTCATTTAAAGAAGCTTTAGCAGGCAACGAATCTAAAATAAGTTTTGAGGCACTGCGCGGCGCACATCCTTCTATAAACAAAGTTTATATTTTATGCGGTAAACATACAGCATCCGCTTCAGAGCTTATTATAAACAATTTAAAACCTTATATGGAAGTTATAACGATTGGTGATAAAACATTTGGCAAAGATGTTGCCGGTTTTCCAATCGAAGATGATAGAATATCAGGCAAGAAAGGCTGGACTTTGTATCCTGCAATATATAAAATATTCAATTCAAGACACGAAGGCAATTATTCGCAGGGAATTGACCCGCTCATTTCTGTAAATGAAATTCAGCAGCCAGAAGTTTTTCCATTAGGAAACAGTTCGGAAATCTTATTAGCCAAAGCTTTAAATTCTATTACCGGAAATACAGCCAAAACCTTTTCTCCCTCAGTAAAATGCTTTCCCATTTCAGTAAATAAATCAGATACTGACTTTTTGATAATTCACTAATTCTTAAAAAATATTTTATATAATTATGCAGGGCATTGATAAAAGAGAACATCGAAATCTGGAAGATGTTTTTAAAAAATATAAAAACAGTTATCATAATTCTAAAATTGATTTAGAGGACAATCGTAAAATCTGCCAGAATATGGAAGAGCTCGATGTCCTGTATAACAGTTTTATGATTCTGCTGAGTGAATTGCAGAGATGTACCAGAAATTATGAACATAAAAAAACGGTTACAAGAAGCATAATTCACAAAAACCTGAGAATATTGCATGCAAAAAGCACTTCAAAATAAATGAATATCAACACAAAAACGTCAGGAGATATTGTGATATGTTAGTATTAGGTTATTTTTTGGTTAATTGCTTGGTTTTATGATAAATTGAACGAAAAATAATGACTTAAATTTACGAAGTTAGTATTGTTAATTCAGTTTTAATCTCAAAATGTAGCAAGTGCAAAACTATCTTATTCCTTCAGAAATATCTTGGCTTTCTTTCAATAATTGTATTTTGGATGAAGCAGAAGACTTAAATAATGCAGTATATGACAGAATTAAATTTTTGGCTATACATTCCTCTAATCTGGATGAGTTTTTCAGGGTTAAAATAAATAAACTCCTAAAAAAGAAAACTAAGAAAAGCAGTGACCTTCTGGAAAATGTTTTAAATGAAGTAAACCTTCAGCAAAATAGATTTGGAAAAATATGGAGTTATTCGATTCTGACTGAATTGGCTTTAAATGATATTATATATTATGAATATCAGGAACTATTGCCGGAACATTTAAATGAGATCGAATATTATTTTAAAAGTATTATTCTTTCTTATATACAAGTAGTTTATATTACGCTGAATCAGCCTAAAACCTATTTCTTAAACAATCGCAGTTTATACTTTTTAGTAAAACTTAAAGACAGCAAAGGCAATTATAATTTTGTTTATTTAAATATTCCTTCTGATAAACTAGATCGTTTTAAACAGCTGCAAAGCATAGAAAACATACATTATATTATTTCAATTGATACTATAATTCGAAAATGTTTATCACTTATTTTTCCATCAGATAAAATCATTTCGTGTAATGCCATAAAATTAAACCGAGATGAAAATTATTTGATAGAAGACGAAAACACAGGCGATTTAATAGCCAAAATTGAAGCAAAGGTTGAAGAGCGAAAACGAGGTTCTGCTACACGATTTCTGTATGATTCTAATATGGATGCTGATTCTTTTTCGATCTGTAAAAAAGCATTCAAACTTTACAAAAGTGAAATGATAAAGGGAGGAAGCCATCATAATTTTTTCGATTTATTCAGATTTCCAAATCCGGTTACCCCAAAGTTACAGGGAGCGTATTATCCAAATCTTCCGCATCTGCCTTTTGAAAACAATAAATCAATTTTTGATGTCATAAATAAAAAAAATCAATTACTTCATTTTCCTTATCAATCCTATTATTATGTGCTTCAGTTTTTTAATCAAGCAGGAATTAATAAAAATGTTACCGAGATTAAAATTACGCTGTATCGCATTTCTTCTCAATCCTTAATCGCAAATGCTTTAATAAGCGCTGCAAAAAATGGAAAAAAAGTAACCGTTTTTGTTGAAGTAAAAGCGCGTTTTGACGAACATAATAATTTGTACTGGTCTAAAGAAATGAAGAAAGCAGGCATAAAAATTATTCAAAGTCTGCCGAATTTAAAAGTACACGCCAAAGCGGCCATGATTACCATGAAAGATAAATACG
Organism: Flavobacterium johnsoniae UW101; assembly: GCF_000016645.1. Classification (NCBI taxonomy): domain Bacteria; kingdom Pseudomonadati; phylum Bacteroidota; class Flavobacteriia; order Flavobacteriales; family Flavobacteriaceae; genus Flavobacterium; species Flavobacterium johnsoniae. The sequence continues at coordinate 4,563,892 of NC_009441.1, read as the reverse complement.
GTAATAAAAAGAATTATGGATATCTGTCAACTGGAAATTTTAATGAAAGTACGGCAAATATATATTCAGATTTTGGTTTTTTTACAGCAGAAACGGCCTATACAAATGATTTAAAGAAGATTTTTTCATTTTTAAAAACCAAGAAAAAAACAACTGAACCAAAACATATTTTAGCCGCTGGTTTTAATATGAAAGAAAAAATACTGGAATTAATAGATACCGAAATAAAAAATAAAAAAGCAGGCAAATCGGCTTCGGTATTTTTAAAAGTAAACGGACTGGATGAAAAAGATATTATTGATAAACTTATTGAAGCAAGCAGGGCAGATGTTGAAGTTACATTAATAGTTCGTGGAATATGCACGCTTTTACCGGGAATTAAAAAAATTTCACAAAATATAAAAATCTATCGTATTGTCGATATGTTTTTAGAGCATTCCAGAATTTACAAATTTGCCAATAACGGACAGGAAAAAATCTATTTATCTTCTGCCGACATGTTAAGCCGAAATTTAAACAGAAGAATCGAAGTGGCTTTCCCTTTGTATGATGAAAGGCATATTGAAGAAATCAATAAAATAATTCAGCTGCAGTTAGAAGATAATACAAAAAGAAGAATTGTAAACATTCAGGGCAGTAATGAATTAGAAAATAAGGATAATGAAAATCCACGTCGGGCTCAAACAGAAACTTACAACTGGATAGCAGATGCAAATAGAATATCCTGAATTAGTTTAAAAAAAATCTGAGCTGTTTGCTCAGATTTTTTTTAGATATTTATCGCATTTTAATGTCGTTGGTTTCTTATCCTGTTACTTTTAAATTCTGGATTTTTCCATCTGCGATATCAAAGTGAAATTTTAGGATAATTGGACTTCCGTCAAATGTACCTGAACACTCAGCTGATAAAATACTTGAAGTGCCGTTTTCTGTATATTCAAGAGGTTTCATTACTGATCTGTACTTTTGGTTTGATTCTTCGATCCAATTCTGAATATCCAGTTTTCCATTATGCGTTTTGCCTTCGTCAAACACTTGGGCATTTTCAGAAAAACAATTGGCGTAGGCAATGCTGTCAAAACTGTTCTGTGCATTAATCAGGTCTGTTATTACTTTCGGTAAATTCATATTTTTTTATTTTTACAGATTATTAAATAGTTGGTACAGTTCCGCCGTCGATTACAAATTCAGTTCCTGTTAAATAACTGGCTCTTGGTGAAACAAGAAAACCAACTAATTCGGCTACTTCTTCCGGTTGTGCAGGTCTTCCATAAGGTATTCCGCCTAATGCATTCATGACATTTTGCTGAGCTTCTTCTACAGTAATATTAGAGTTTCTTGAAATCTCACCCAGCCAGGCTGTCGATGCTGTTGTATTTATCCATCCCGGTGAAACGGTAAGTACGCGAACACCTTTTGGCGTAACTTCATTTGATAAACTTTTACTATAATTTATCAATCCGGCTTTTGCGGCAGCATACGGTAAAGTAGAATCAAACAAGGGCAGTCTGCCTTGAATTGAAGCTATGTGGATAATAACACCACTTTTTTGATCTATCATTTGAGGTAAAAATCCTCTGTCCAGTCTAACAGGAGCAAGGAGATTAGCCTGCAGTGTTGATTCCCAGTCTTCATCAGTTAATGCCTTAAAACCGCCGGCGGGAGTTGTTGATGAACCAAGGTTGTTTACAAGAATATCCAGCTTTCCATATACTGATAACACTTCACTGATTACTTTTTGTGTTCCTGCAGCTGTGCTTAAATCCGAAGCAATGAAACGCATATTACTGTTTTCTTTTTCCGGTGCATTTCTTGCGGTAATAATAACTGTTGCACCTGCTTGCTGCAGCCTTTCTGCAATTGCTATTCCAGTGCCTTTTGTACCTCCTGTTACTAAAGCAATTTTTCCTGATAATTCATTTTGATAATCCATCTTGTATTTGATTAAAATTTCTATTGTACAAATCTCCGAAGTACGTTAGTTCCTCACAAGTACGGAGTTACGATTCATATAGGGATAAATTTTTCCCCTATTGCACGGATTGGGATATACGTTTAAATTTGCAATATGTATGAAAGAAAAACAACCCCAAACTTAAATTGCGGTCTTGACCTGATAGGTGAAGTACTTTACGGTAAATGGAAAATACGTTTGCTCTGGTTTATAAACGAGGGACACAAACGACCAAGTGAATTACAGCGTAAAATACCAGATGCTTCTCGCCGGGTTTTGAATATTCAGCTCAAGGAATTGGAGGAACATGAACTTGTTTCAAAAATTATATATCCTGTTGTGCCTCCAAAAGTAGAGTACAGCCTGACTGATTTTGGGAAAACATTAATTCCTGTAATTTCTGCAATTGGGAATTGGGGAGATGAGCATGAGGCGCGTTTACGAACGTTAATTTTGAGACGTTTAGACTCAAACCAATAATATATAATTTGAGAGCTGCATCAATCTAAATAAAAAATGCTAAATCACATGATTTAGCATTTTAATTATATCAAATTATCGTAATTTAATATTTAATGATCAATTTATTTTAGAGCATAGTTTATATATCCTCCGTCTGCCAAAAGCTCTGTTCCAGTAATAAAGCTTGCATTTTCTGAAGCAAGAAATAATACAGTTTTGGCTATTTCAGATGAATCTCCTAGTCTCTGCATTGCTGTAGCACCCGCCAGATATTCTTTTGCTTCCTCAGGTACTGCATTATGAAGTCCAGGTGTAGAAACCGGACCGGGACTTACAATATTAACGCGTATTTTTCTGCCTGCTAATTCATTTGCCGCAATTTGAGCAATTTTGTTCAAAGCTCCTTTGGTAGCCGAATATATACTGCTTCCTAAATTAGAAGCTGTCGCCACTGTAGAGGAAGTAAATATTACTGATGAACCTTCGGCTAAATGCGGCAGTAATTTTTGAAGTGTGAAAAAATGACCTTTCACATTGGTATTAAACTGTGCATCAAAATCGGCTTCAGTTACATCTTCGATTGAAGTAAATCTTGCTATTCCAGCGTTTAAGAAAAGAACATCTAATGGAGCGTTGTTTTCTGCGAAAGCTTTTTCTAAAAGAGAAAGATCAGATAAATTGGCAGTATCAGAAACTATCGTTTTTAATTTCTGACTATTAATTTCGTTAGCAGCTTTTTCAAGGTTTTCGCTGTTTCTTCCGGTAATCCAAACATTTGCGCCTGCTTTTATAAACTCTTTTGCTGTTGCTAATCCAATTCCTGTAGTACCTCCGGTAATAAGGACATTTTTATTGGTAAAATCCATTTTTAGTATGTTTTAAAATTTATACAGGCAAAGTTAGTTTAGTGAAGTTTATTATTGTTACTTTGTAACTAAAAGTAACAGTAACATTTGAGTAACCAAGTAACCTATGAGTAACGAATGTCAGATTGAACATAAAAAAGAGATAATGGCTGTCCACGATACTATGGACATATTAAATGGAAAATGGAAAATTTCTATTATTTCATCCATCTGTTATCATAACAAAAGAAGGTTTACAGATATTTTAAATGATGTAAACGGGATATCCAATAAAATGTTAAGCAAAGAATTAAAGGAATTGGAAATCAATAAACTTATCAAACGTATAGTTTTAGATACTCAGCCTGTAACTATTCATTATCAGCTCACTGAGTATGGACTGACATTAAAGACTATCATAAATGATCTTGCTGAGTGGGGGATAAAACATCGCAAGGTGATTATTGAAGGTTAGTGCAAAAGCAAACAAATAAAAAACGAGTTAAGAATATTGTTTAAATATTTTTAACTCGTTTACTTGTATTTGTTTTGTGATATTTCTCTATTTGCCGATGTTAGTAAATATCGAAAGCATGACTATTGCTGGCAACTGCAATTCGGGCAGTTTTTATAAATTCGATTAATCCAAAGTTCCTCAATTCTGCAGCCAGATTATCGAGTTCTTCTTCTTGTCCTGTTGCTTCAAACACAATGAAATCTTTTTCTATTGTTATAAATCTGACGCTTTGTTTTCTAAGTAGATGGTTCATATTTTCCTCGTTAATGAAACTTGAAGTTATTACTTTAAACAATCCCATTTGTTTCCAGATGATTTCTTCGTTAGTGCTGCAATAGCATTTGAAAACCTCGATTATTTTTTCGATTTGAAGCGCAATATTTCTGGCGATTTCAAAAGTTTCTTCTATAACCAGAGTACATCTGTACATTTTATCAATTTCGCAAGTAGAGATATTAAGACTTTTTATACTGATTTTTCTTCGCGAAAGTATGACCGTTATTTTATTAAGTAATCCCATTTGATCTTCTGTGTAGGCGGTAAAAGTATATTCCTGTTTCATTTAAAAAGTGTCTGATTTTTGAATTATTATTAGTTTGTGTTTTTTAGAAATAAAAAAACCTTTCTCATTTATGACTGAGAAAGGTTTTTATTGCACAATAGAATCCTGCCTCGTCATAACAAACGAATAATGATAATTGCGCTAATGATAATTTGTACTGAATTTTTCATGTATATTCTAAATAAAAAAACCTCCCAAAAAGGGAGGTTTTAAATTGTATCTGTGTACTTATTTATATAACATCCCTGATCATTATCTAATGATAATAATTCTGCTAATGATAGTGATGTTAATTGAGTTTTTCATTTTGTATTTCTGATATGCGGCAAATGTATTGATTTTTATAACGTTAAAAAAAGTTTTTAATGAAACTATTTGTTTCAAAGCGAATGTATTTTAGAATAATTTTTTGAAGGCAGAAGATTATTCCAATAGTTTTTTGACCATTTCATCTGAATTTGACCTGTAGTCATATTACTTTGATTACAGGCAAGAATGACAGAAAAAGTATCAGGTTAAAGACTGCTGCGTTATAAATAGAGACAGATTTCAAGAAGGTGTATTAAGTAAATAAATCCTGTTTATATTTGTGTTGTAAACGAAGTATAAGATACTCTTTTTCTGCATGAAGTATTGAAGAGATCAATTATCATAATGGAATGTTTTTTATTAGTTTAATCAAATACTTATGACAGTTGTAAAAAATCATAATACATTTCACAAACTTCCCATTCTAGACGGTTTAGAGCTTTTGAATGCCCAAAACAATACGGTAAGCTTTCCTTATCATACACACGATACATTTAACATTGCATTAATTTTAAAACATACTTTTGACACTAAGCTGACTAATAAATATCTGCAGGCACCGGCAGGGACCTTATCAATAACAAATCCTTTTGAGGTTCATGCGACACCCTGTGATGGAAAAACCGGCAATTCATTTTTTACCTTTTATATTGCACCGGATGTTATGAAAATGATCAACAATAACAACGACGTTTTTTTTGATCACAAGATTATTTATGACGAACAGCTGTTTCGGGAATTTTATTTCTTGTCTCAAAATTTTGAGAGTATTGAAATTGAAAAAGCATTGCTGGCAGTATTAGAAAGTCTTATCCGACGCTGGGGAAAAAATCAAAAATTTAAAAACTCCGAAATTAACTTGTTCTCAAGGTTTTTGGAAGATAAGATTAGTGAAAAATTTTCATTAGAAGCAGCAGCAAAAAGTTTTGGACTTGACAAATATAAGTTTTTGAGACTATTTAAATATGAGACAGGAATGACGCCAAACAGTTATGTCATTTTAAAGAGAATCGAAAAATCAAAAATTCTGCTCAATGATGGGATTGATTTAGCTGATGCCGCAATCGAAAGCGGATTTTACGATACAGCGCATTTTTGCAGAAAATTTAAAGAATTCACCGGAGTAACACCTCTGCAGTATAAAATTTCTTAAATTTCCTAATACTGCAATATCGTACAACAGAGTTTTGTTACAGCATTGTATTTTTGGGTATTCTAATTCTGATATGAAATGAAAAAAAGATTTTTCTCAATATTTTTAGCACTATGCGTTTGTATTTCTCTTACTGCACAGCACAAAAAGCAGACTATCAAATTAAACCAGCTGATTGACAATCTTGAAATAAAAAGAGGTGAGGAGCATTTTTTTAAAATTAAACTTACCGCAGACACCTATTATGCTCTAAATGTACAGCAGCAGGGAATAGATCTTATAGTTTCGATTATAAACAAAGAAGGGAAACTAATGGCCGAAGTTGACTCTCCAAATGGCAAGAACGGTCCTGAGAAAATTTTGTTTTCTCCTGACAAAACCGATGAATTTGAAGTTGGGATTAAACCTCTTGATGAAAAATCAAATTCAGAGTCTGGAAAATATACAATTCGACTGCAAAAAGTTCCTAATACACTTGAAAAAATCCCGGTTAAAAATCTTCTTTCTGATTTTGATTTACTCCAGAATGCCTATTACGAAACCAGAGTTGGTCTTTGGTACAATTCAAGAACACAATTTGACAGTATCTGTAATCTGCAGAAAAGCAAAATAAAAGCACCTATGAATGCTTTAGAATTTTACAGGATACTTGCTCCGGTGGTTTCGTTTACCAAGGAAGGACACTGCAACATTAAAATTTCTGATGAAACTACAGCTTTTTTAAAGCAAAAGGGAACTTATCTGCCATTTGGAATTAAAGTTTTAGATAAAAAAATATATGTCATAAATGATTATAAAGATTTCAAATTAAAAGGTCTTGTTCTTTCAAAAATAAACGGTGAAGCCATAGAAAATATCATGGCAAAAATGCTGGAAATTGAGCCCGCAGACGGATTTAATATGACGAGTAAATACCGATGGATTGAAGGAGCATTTTCTAAATATTATGCACGTTATTTTCCTGCTTCCAAATTTATTACACTGGAACTTCTAAATCCTGATAACAATACTAAAATAGTTTATGAAAACATTCCTTCCTGCACTTTTAAGGAGTTCACAAAACTATATGAAGAAATTAAAAAGCAGGTTCCTAATTATACATTCAGTAAATCATCTGATTTTTCTATAGATCCAATAACTTCAACAGCAGTTATTACGGTCAACACTTTTAGTTTGGGAAGTTATACTGATAAGCGAAAAGGATTTCAGTTATTTCTGGAAAAAGCCTTTGACAGCATTTCTTCTCAAAAAATAAAACATCTGATTATTGATATCAGAAAAAATGAAGGAGGAGAGCAGGGAATGGAAGATCACTTTTTATCTTACCTGACCAATGAAGAGTATAAAAAATACAAATATGTAGAGATTCCAGGGTTTACCTATTCATTTCTGGAGCATACTAATTATGCAGGTCAAAAAGAAATCCTGATCGAAGAATTAAAGGAGGATTTTTATCTTTCAACTGACGGCAGATACTTAAATAAAGAGGGACATTATATAGGGGAGAAACCGAATATAAAAAACTTTAAAGGAGACCTTTATATTTTAATTTCGGGTCTCACTTTTTCGGGAGGTTCAGAATTTGCCGCACTGGCAAAAAACTATACTCATGCAAAATTCATTGGTGAGGAAACCGGCGGTGGTTATTACGGGAATTCAAGCGGCAGTTTTCTAAGTTTCACTCTTCCTAATTCTGCTGTAACAGGCCGTATTCCCTTATGTAAATTTGTAATAGAACCTAAAGCTGATTCAATTCCCTTTGGGCGCGGCGTTTTGCCTGATTATGAATTACAGCCAACCATCAAGGAGTATCTTGCAGGATATGATAGTGAAATGGAATATGTAAAAACACTGATTAGAAAGAAATAAATAAAGGATCAATTTTGCTCTACATGATTATCAAAATTGTTAGTTAAAAGGATTGCTTTTTTCTCTTTACTTTTTTCTTTCAGATCGCTTTTAATTACTGAAGATTATCAGATAAAGTCCATTTTGTATGAAGCTCTATTTGATAATTTCATCAGTCATATCAATAGTTTTTGGATGCAGGCTCACCAGTTGTAAAACAATTGCACTAAAAACTACAAATAAGAGTAGTACAAAAACGTGTCTCATTCCTCCATTATCAGCGGCTTTTCCTAAAAACTCTGTAATAACAGCTCCTGCCGAAATACCAACAAAATTCATAATTCCATATCCCGTAGCCCTGTAACGGGGAGCAACGAACTGACAAAGAATAGGCATATTATTGGTGTCGTATATTCCAAATCCAAGCCCGAAAAGAACAGCGCCAAAAACAATAGCTGCTATGTCACAGCAATAGCCAAATAAAAACAACGCTGGGATGGTAAGAAACAGTCCAATAACGCTGGTGTAAATTCTTCCTTTAAGATGTTTCATTACCCATCTGTCTGAAATGGCACCTCCAATTAAAACGCCAAAAAAGGAAGACATCGAAATGGTTACCGTTGCAATTGGTCCTGCAAGAGACATGTCTAAATGTAAAGTTTCAGTAAATAAGGTGGGTAACCAGTTTTTGGCCGCCCAGCCTGGTAAACTTGGTGCAGAGAAATAAAAGAGCAAAACCCAAAAGGAGATATTACCGAATAATATTCCTAATCCTTTGAACATCTGCCTGAATTCATTGCCGACAGATGACTTTTTTGTGGGATCTAAGAAGTATGTTTTCTTTTCTTGTATAAAAAATATCAGTATTAAACTGTAAAGTACACCAAATAAACCTACTGAGTGGAAGCTGAAATGCCAGGAAAAATACTTAGAAATAGTGGCACCAAAACCACCAAGTGCCTGTCCTAAATAAATTCCGGTGGTATGAATCGCAATGGCAAAAGAGCGTGTTTTTTCCTGATGGTAATCTGCAATTAAGGATAAGGCAGCCGGAATATAAAAGGCTTCGCTAAAACCCATAATGCCGCGCAAAATATAAATCTGATTGAAAGTTGAGGCATAACCCATCGCCATAGTCACCCCGGACCAGATAAAAAGACTTCCAATGATGATTCTTTTTCGGTTAAACCGATCTGCTATAATTCCGGAAACAGGACTCATAAGTGCATAAATCCAAAGGAAAACAGCCATCAAAAGACCGAAATTTTCAGCTTTAGCCAATTCGGGAATATCATCCATCATTGCTGATTTCATAGTCGACAGCATTTGTCGGTCTAAATAATTCAATAAAGCAACAAACCACAGCAGGCCAACAACAATCCATGGATAGGATTTTTTTTCATTCAATTTAGCAATCATTCTCTTTTTTCAAAATAAAGGCCGAATATACGAATTCAAACGCAACAGGAAAGAATTGTTTTCTTTATAAAAAGGCACTAAATATAAAAGCCCTCTCAAGTAAATGAGAGGGCTTTTTTTAAAAAACAATAAACAATAAAAATATTTTTTTAATTACCAAAAGTATATCTAATAGTAAATTGTGCCTGCCAAACATCAAATGTTGATGTGTTTTTTTGGAAAGTATCTTTTATTAGAGTTCTCATTCCATTTGTATCTGTTTGTGTAGCTAACTGATAAACTGGTATGTTTCCTGCAGCTGTTGAGTTGTAAGCCAGAACGTTTGGATTAGTTGCTCTTTGTGTAACTCCCCAGTCTTTATTAAGCATGTTTGTAAAGTTTAGAATATCTGCCCTTACTTGGAAAGAATTCTTTTTACCGCCTATTTTAATATAGATATCCTGAGTAACAGAAAGATCTAATCTGTGAAGCATTGGAAGGATAGCTCCATTTCTTTCTGCATACTGACCTCTTCTTGTACGAAGGTATTTATCCTGGTTAATGTAAGCATCGAATGCAGCCTGTTGTTGTGCTTCAGTGTAAGTGGTTACAACATTTGCACCATTTACAGTATTAGTAACTGATAATGGAGCGAAACGAATTTCAGAAGCGCTGTTTGGTATGTACATAAGATCATTTCCATTTACTCTGTCTCCATTCATATCTCCTCCGTAAGCATACGTAAATGGGTTTGCCTGTTCACCAATATAACCTAAGTTAATAGAAGTAGCACCTCCTAAACCTTTTCCATATTCAATTCTATAACCAAGTACCCCAACGATTCTATTCGGTGTATTGTTATTTGAAGCCGAAACAGCTAAGTCATTATTTCCATTGATAGATCTTGCACTAGTCCATGAACCAGATGCGATTGATCCCGGAGAAATTAAATCTGCAGCTTCAGAATGTGTATAAGCAATCGATCCCCAAAGACCGTTTTGATATGGATATTCTAATTTGAAAGTAGTAGAGTAGAAGTATCCTTTATCAGAGTTTGTTAAAACAATTCCATTAGAAACATTATCATTAACTCTGGTTCCTGCATCATTTCGAGAGTATCTTGGTCTGTTGTCAGGGCCTCCAAAAGTTCCTACTGGTGCATCTAAATTTGCGTTATAATAATTGATAGCATTAATGTTTTTCTGGATGATTCCTTCAACAGTACCTACGAAACCAAAAGGAAGTTTTTGATCAACTGCCATTGTTGTTTTCCAAACCTGAGGATATTTGAATTTTTTGTCTGTAAAAGCTAAATCAAAACTTGTAGGCAGGGTTGGAGTTTCTGGTGTAAAATATTGTGCAGGTCTAGGAGTAAAACCGTATCCGCCTGCAGCCAAAGCAGCACCGCTGACATCAACAAATCCTGTAAGAACACCATTGTTTCCAATTTGATTTGAAAGGTAAACTGAAGGAGCTCTTCCTGTGAAAATTCCTGAACCTCCGCGTAGTAATGTAGAAGCATCCCCGTTTAAATCCAAGTTGAAACCAACTCTCGGTTCAAATAAATATTGTGCATCAGGCATCTCTCCTGTATTGAATTTTTCTCCATTTGCAAAAGTCATCGCAGTTACTGTTGGATTCTCTAATGCTGTATCAGCAAACCAAACTCTTGAAGCTCTAAGACCAATGCTTAATTTAAAGTTGTCGCTCAATTTAATTTCATCTTGAGCATATAAATCAAGTTTGTTAGATTTTAAAATCTGCAATGGTTCTTCACCGCCAGGTAAAGCAGAATATCTGTATTGGAAACGTGCAGGTGAAGTTGCTGTAGCCGAAGACGGAGCACCTCCATTTGCTGCAGATTGATCAGCAGCTGCATAAAAATCAGCTAAAGAGTTAAATACATAAACTCCGTTTGAACCAGAGAAAAACAAGTTGCTTGATTTGAAATATTCAAAATTAGCACCTAAAACAATAGAATGTTTTCCGATAGTCTTTGTTAAATTATCTGTAAAGTGAAGAGTAGAGTAGCTAAGTTTATTACCTTGTGTAAAAGGATCTAAACCAACTGAAATATAAGTATTTGCTCCATTCTTAATGTCAATCGTTGGAAATAAGCCGCCACCTTGAAGCCCTCTGTCTTCAATTTGTTTGTCATAACCAGCAATAAAGTTGTTGTACCATGAGTTTCCAAATTTACTGTTTAATTCTACCACAATAGATCTTGTGTTATCTAAAATGGTATAACCGCTGTTTTTATAAGACATAGCCAATACACTTGTTCTTCTGTTTCCAAAACCTAATGAGTTTGAATTTGAAGTTAATTCGTCAGAAGATGAATTATGGAATACGTAACGAGCTGTAAGTTTATGATTATCGTTGATATTCCAGTCAATACGAGTTAAGAATTTTTTAGATGTTTTATTTGCATCATAATTTTCCCATGGACCTGTTTCATATCCAAATTTGTCTTTCATGTAATTTGAAAGTGTCTGCATTTCAGTATAAGTCGGATTAGAAATCTGCGAACCTCCAGACGGAGAGCCAGTAGATGTCCAAGTAGTAGCCGGGCTTGTATTTTCGATAGTTTCGAAGTTACCAAAAAAGAATAATTTGTTTTTGATAATTGGCGCACCAACACGTGCTCCCCATATTTTTTCATTAAATGTTCCAGGTTTGATTGTTACATCTTTACCAGGATGAGTTCCAATAAAAGTCTTTTTGTTGTTTCTGAAAGAATTGTAAACAGACCCTTCAATCTCATTTGTACCACTTCTGGTTACAGCATTGATACCTGATCCTAAAAATCCAGACTGACGAATATCAAAAGGAGCAATGTTTACCTGCAGCTGCTCAATAGCGTCTAAAGAAATTGCTGTAGATCCTGTTCTTCCTCCAGCTTGTGACTCTGAACCCAGACCGAATCCATTATTAAAAACAGAACCGTCAATTGTAAAATTGTTCAATCTTGAATCCTGTCCTCCAAAAGTACCATTGGCACCAGCATTTGCGTTGTATTTTGTTACAGAGTTTACAGATCTTGATCCTAATACTGGAACAGCTGTAATTTCTCTGTTTGAAAACTGTTGTGATGCTCCAGTTCGGCCTTTGTTAAAGTTTCCTTTTGATTTTGTAGAAACCACAACTTCTTGAAGGGCATTTGATTCCTCTTCAATTTTAATGTTAACCGTTAAATTACTTCCTAATCCAACGTTAATATCAGTTATTTCAGAAGTCTTATATCCTACGTAACTAACTTTAACAGTATAGGGTCCGCCTGGTCTTAAACCTTGTGCAGAATAACCGCCGTCATAATCAGAAGTAGAAAAATACTTTGTACCAGTAGGTTTGTGGATAATTTCTACGGTAGCTCCGGGAAGTACTTCTCCTTTGGTTGATCTAACAGTACCTGACATAGCTGATCCAGTTACCTGCGCATGTCCTAATGTTGTTAGAAGAATAAACAAAACAAATAGAGTTTTTTTCATTTTGGTGTATAAGTTTATAAATTTTTTGGCAAAATTATAACATATAAGAAGGAAGGTGTTAATACAATATTAACAAAAGGGTATTTTAAGTTTTCCTTGTAAATGGAGGAATTTGGCTGGTCTTTTTGAAAAGCTTGTAACTGAAAAAGCTGATTCCAAAGGAAGATTACTTTTCTTTTAGATAAATTGATTTTATTATTTTAAGATATCAATTCCACATCTTTTTGAACATTCTATATACTCCAAATCAATCATATTTAAGTTTCTCTAAAGAATAATTATCTGTTTTTTTTAGTATTGTATTCTTGAAAAGATAAATATTCTTTAAATATACTGGTAAAAGGAATATTTATCTGAGTTTTACTCATTGCTAAAATAATTCGTCTTTTATATTCAAATTTGCAAGGTAAAAAAACTAAAAGTTATCATCAAATGAAAGCGAACGTACAAGAAGATTTAAGAATAAACGAAAAGCAAGATATTGAAAACATCCAGAATGCAATAAAGAATGATTTTACATTTACATTAGAGAGCACTTGTTTAGATGAAAACTATCACCCCTCAAGTCAAACGCGTTTGACAACCAATTTTGCAAACTTGGCTAGAGGAGCTAATCGCCAGCAAAACTTACGTAATGCCTTAAATATGATTAACAATCGATTTAATGCATTGGCTCATTTGGATAATCCAAAAGGTGATCGTTACCTTGTAGAACTTGAAATCATCACAGTAACGATGAATATTGATGATAAGAATGGTAGTAACACTCTGCCGTTGATTGAAGTTTTAAAAACGAATATTTTTGACCATAAGACTGGCGAGCGTATTGAAGGTATTGCCGGAAATAATTTCTCTTCTTATGTTCGTGATTATGATTTTAGTATTTTGTTGATTGAGTACAATAAAAACAAAGCTAATTTTTCTATTCCTGAAGATTTTGGTGATTTGCACGGAAAACTTTATAAGTGCTTTGTGAATTCAGTCACTTATAAAGAGCACTTTAAGATGTCACCTATCATTTGCCTAAGTGTATCTAGCAACAAAACTTATACCCGCACCGAGTATCAGCATCCGGTTCTGGGTTTTGAGTATCTGCAGAATGAGTATTCTCTCACTGATGAATATTTCTCTAAAATGGGCTTAAAAGTTCGTTTTTTCATGCCTCAGAACAGTGCGGCACCAATGGCTTTTTATCATTCCGGAGATCTGCTTGCTGATTATACTGATTTGGGACTAATCAGCTCAATCAGCACTATGGAGACTTTCCAGAAGATTTATCGCCCTGAAATTTACAATGCAAATTCAGTAGCTGGGAAAATCTATCAACCTAGTCTTAAACACGAAGATTTTTCGCTGACTCGCGTGGATTATGACCGCGAAGAGCGCAGCCGACTGGCTGTAGAACAGGGTAAATATGCAGAAGAGCATTTCATTAAGCCTTACAAAAATCTACTGGAACAATGGTCTGCTGATTTTTCCCTTTAATTAATTACAACAACACATTAAAATTATTTTATTATGAAGAAATTATTATTACCCACCTCAATTGTTGGAAGTCTGCCCAAACCTGCCTGGCTTGCGCCACCTGAAAAACTTTGGTCACCTTGGAAATTAGAAGGAGATCAGTTACTTGAAGGGAAACAAGATGCTTTGCGCATTTCTTTGCATCAACAACAATTGGCTGGGGTTGATATAATTTGTGATGGTGAGCAGACACGCCAGCATTTTGTAACTACTTTTATCGAGCATTTAAGCGGTGTAGATTTTGAAAATCGTAAAATTGTAAAAATTCGTAACCGTTATGATGCGAGTGTTCCTGTTGTTGTTGGTGAAGTTGCACGTCAAAAAGCAGTTTTTGTTGAAGATGCTAAATTTTTACGTAAACAGACTAATAAACCTATAAAATGGGCATTGCCAGGTCCGATGACAATGGTAGATACCTTATACGATGACCATTACAAAAACAGGGAAAAATTGGCGTGGGAATTTGCAAAAGCGCTCAATCAAGAAGCAAGAGAACTTCAAGATGCGGGAGTAGATATTATTCAGTTTGATGAACCTGCATTTAATGTATTTTTTGATGAAGTAAACGATTGGGGAATGGCAGTATTAGAAAGAGCTATTGAAGGCTTAAACTGCGAAACTGCAGTACATATTTGTTACGGTTATGGAATACAAGCAAATACTGATTGGAAAAAGACATTGGGTTCTGAATGGCGTCAATACGAAGAAATTTTCCCAAAAATTCAAAAATCTAATATTGATATTGTGTCATTAGAATGTCATAACTCACGTGTACCTTTTAATTTAATGGAACTTGTTCGTGGTAAAAAAGTAATGGTTGGTGCAATTGATGTGGCAACAAACACTATCGAAACACCAGAAGAAGTAGCTGATACCCTGCGAAAAGCTCTTGAGTTCGTAGATGTCGAAAATCTTTACCCTAGTACAAACTGTGGTATGGCTCCATTATCCCGAAATGTAGCCATAGGGAAGTTAAATGCTTTAAGCGCAGGAGCAGAAATTATACGCAGAGAACTTGCTGTTTAATTCAATGTATTAATTATAAAATGGAGCTTTTTTTTTAACTCCCTCTGTCCGTAGAGTTAAGATACTCTACGGACTAACAACTGGCTCTTAAAATTATACTTTTTTTCGTCGAGCCATACCCTGAGCGATGATACTTGCAGCAATCAATTGCAAGGCATGATAAATCATAAGCGGCAACAATACGATACCGGTGATAGTACTGTGCTGAAAAAGCACTTTTGACATGACGGTGCCGTGTACCAACGACTTTTTAGATCCGCAAAATAAAACCGTAATACGATCTTCATCCGAAAAACCAAGTAAGCGGCTGAGAAGCCCGACACAAAGGAATACGGCAAAAAACAAGACCATCATTCCTGCAGCGAGTCCCGCAAGCTCAAGGGCTGTGAAACCTTCGAAAAGATGTTGTGTGAATGACTTACAAAACGATGTGTAAATGATGGTAAGGATGATAGCCTGGTCGAAATATTTGAGCTGTTTCTTGTATTTTTCAGCAATGGCTCCAAAACGAGAGTTGAGGCTGATGCCAATGATGACAGGCAATAAGACTTGAAAAACCAACTTTATTACGATATCAGTGACATCAAAATCGCCTGTTGCAGAAGCTATGAACAATCCAACCCAGAGCGGTGTAACGATTACTCCGATCAAACTGGAAATACTCGCATTGAAAATAGCTGCGGGAATGTTGCCCTTAGCAATAGAAACCATGACCACTGAAGAGGAAACTGTGGATGGTAAAGCTGCCAGAAAGAATACACCCAGCCAAAGCAGCTCAAAACCTGCGTTGATAAACAAAGGGCGAAATGCCAAAACGATAAGCGGAAAAAACAAAAAGGTTGTGAACTGAACGACAATGTGCATTTTCAAGTTGGCAAGTCCGGCTTTTAATTTCTCAACACTCAGGCGCAGGCCATAAAAAAAGAAAATCAACGATACACCTGCATTGGCAATCTCTTCCAGCGAAACAGGTTCTTTGATTATGCCCGGCTTCGGCAAAAAATAAGCCAGCAGGATCATGGTGCCTATCATTAACAGGAAACCGTCGAAACCTGCTTTACTTAATACTTCTAATAACTTTTTCAATGTGCTCTTATTTTAATAGATTTTTATACTGCAAAAGTATATTTTGAAGGTCATTAAATCTTTGGTTTTATTAAAATAAGGTTTTTATGTTGTTTTTTGTTACATTTGAAGATTATTATTCTTTTTTGTAAATTAATTTAACCTTTTTTAAGTAAAATATTCTATGGAGCAGATAGACGATGTTGATCTTCAATTACTAAATATACTTCACGATAATTCTAAATATACTGTGAAAGAACTGGCCAAAATGGTAAATCTTTCGGCATCACCTGTTTTTGAGCGTATTAAAAGATTAGAAAACAACGGTTATATTAAGAAATATATAGCTCTGCTGGATGCAGAAAAACTAAACAGGGGATTTATCGTTTTCTGTAATATCAAACTTAAACAGCACGATCGTAATATTGGGAATCAGTTTGTTAGTGATATTATGAAAATAGAAGAAATTGTAGAATGTTACAATATCTCAGGAGATTACGATTTTTTAATGAAAGTTTCTGCCAAAGATATGAAGCATTATCAGGATTTTGTATTTAACAAATTAGGCTCAGTTGAAAGTATAGGGAGTACCCAAAGTACCTTTGTTATGTCAGAAATAAAAAATATGTATGGATAGTCCTGTGATGGTTTATTGGTTTGAAATTGGTAAAGTTTTTTTATCTGCTTAAATTTTTCCTCAACTAAGACTTTCATTTCATCAAAGTCCTGCTTTTTCCAATTAAGCAGTGTATTAAGTTTCTGCCACAAAAGACATGCTGGCGTTTATTTTTAAAATTCGCCTTAGCTTTTGCGGCAGAAAATGTATTAAGTTCATTCGGTAAAAAGTATGTTTCTGCCGGTTGAATAATTTTAAAATGTGCCTATTTTGAAATTAACATAAACTCCAGTCTTTATCCAGAAATTCATCTTCTCCAGGCTCCTCTGTCTTATAAGCAATTGATTCAGGAATAGATGTTTTAGGAATGTTTACATGAACGATAGTATTTTCTTTAATGTTCTCAAGATGTTTTAAAACTTCGTTAAGTTCGTCGAGAGTGCTGACTTCAAAACCTCTGCCTCCAAATACATCAACAAGTTTTGCATATTTCCAACGGTGCATCTGGTTGTAATCATAAATATCGTTTAGATCGGGAATGCTGTATTCAACCTTTTCTGCACCGCGAAAAGGATTTGGATTAACAAGCATTTGTTCAATACCATAAATTCCATTATCCAAAACAAATACAACCGTATCGTGTTTTAGTTTATTCTGTGTAGATATAGCTTGGCATGTTTCCTGAAAAGCACCGTCTCCAACAAATACTACGGGTCTTTTATCTGGTCTGGCACATTTTATTCCGGTGGCGGCGGGAACGGAATAACCTATCGAAAGCCATGATGCCTGCGCTACAAATCCATTTGGTTCTGCAATACGAATTCCCTGTGCACCCAATAAAGGAAAACCGGCATCTGCCACTACTATATGCCTTTCGTCAATAAAAGTATTGATCCGTTTGAAAAAGGTATCATAAGTAAGCGTTGGTTTCGCATTTTTTCTAATGCTTTGATCCGCTACAAAAAATGATTCAGGCAGCTGTTCTGCGTCATACATTTCATAAGCACTAAATTTAACTTTAGTAAGTTCTTCTTTTAGAAATATCATAAAATCCCGCAACGATACATTGGCGATGTAAGAGGCGCCAATCCTTACACCGCTGTGATTGGCAAGTACAGTATCATCTTTCCAAACATCAAAACCACCCAGGTTTTTGCCTGTGGTCCATACGCCAAGGCCGATTTTAAGCTGGGCTTTTTCGAATTTTTCCTTGACATCTTTTGGCGATGCCTTACCGTTAAAAACGCCTTTGAACTTAGGATGGTTTTCCGACACAATTGATTTTCCAAGTATTGAGGTCACAAATTCTGTATCGGTTGTTTCAATCAAATCCAAAAATTCTTTTTGAATACCATAGCGCTGGATCTCAATTCCTCCCCAGAAAATAATTTCTTTGCCCTGTGCCATTGCAGCTACTCTTTTAGCAGCCTTGCGTGCACTTGATTGACATTTAGATACTTCTCTTTCTGCTAATGGAGCGTCAGGCGGATTGCATTCCATTCGCCAGGCATCTTCAAAAACTTCTAGATAAACCGGTCTTCCATATAAAATACAGGCATTCAGTACGGAATCAATTTTGTAAGGAGCATCAGATGAACCCGTAATTTGTTCTGCTGCAACGGTAACGTTTCGAAAAACATTGATATTACTATACATGTCTCCCGTCATATGTGATGCCAGCATACCCTGAACCAGGCTTCGCTGCTGGTCTTTGTTGGTAGGCCCTCCATTAATAACAAGCACGGGACAATGCTCTACATAAGAACCTGCAACTGAATTAAGCAGTGTAAATGCGCCTACGCCATAGGTTACCGCTACTGCAGCGAAACCGTTTTGACGTGCATAGGCATCAGTACAGTGTCCGGCATTTATTTCATTTGTGTCGTTAACGATTTTAATTTTCGCATTTTTATCTTCGTGAATTGTATTTAAAAAGGGTGCAGTATAATTGCCTGCAATCCCAAATAAATGTGTTAATCCTAATTGTTCAAGACGTATCTGCAGGTATTTTGCAACGGATATTTTTTTCTGTCCCATCTTAAATCGGGTTATTAAGGTTACCAGTATTTTCGTTGACTTCAAGCGCGGTGCGGATTCCAGATTCAATTGCACCTTCAATCCAGGCATGTTTCAGAGAAGTATGCTCACCTGCAAAATGTGCTTTTCCATTCCATTCAGTTGAGATGATATGGCGCTGCAATAAGTGCAATTGTCCCGGATTAAAGATTGCGGCTTCACCATAAGCATACGGGTCGCGCATCCAGCTTTGTGTTGCGCCGCCAATTAATTTTCCGTTTTTGTACTTGCGCTCCTTAATGCTCGAGCTGATTACGGCAAGGTCGATAATACGCTGCTGTTCCTTTTTATCATCAGAGTGCATAATGGCCAGGTTCTTAAGTGCATAAAAATACCTGTCATCGTCATCCATAGAATCCCAGCGGCTTGCTTCATCAGACCAGCAGTAGGATGCTAATACAACGCCATGTCCGTTACTGCCTAAGTCATTGCTCGGGTAATAGGTGAAACGGTTTGAAAAATCAGTAATCGTACCGCCGCCAACAATATTATAAGGTTCTTCCTGCCACCATTTCTCGCGAAATTCCAGCAGTATTTTAGTTGCAGAATCATAATGCAGTTCGCGGATCGCTTTTCTTTTAAGCTGCTTGAACTGTGGTGTTACATACACATGTCTTAAAGCTGAAAACGGTATTGTGACAATTATTTCATCAAATTCCAGGTCACTAACAGGTGTTTTTAAGGCTTTGAATCCTGCATCTTCATAAAATTGAAAGTCACGCTGCACCTCAATATCCACCTCAACCTTCACCTTATCGTTAACGAGCATCATTTTAGTCATCCTGCAGTCAAAATAGGTGTTTTCTTCCAGACTGTGAGCTTTGAAGAGTGCATTTGGCAGCAGATCGCTTCCTCCGACAATTTCCAAAAAGCGAGTAGAATCTTTGATGATATTCTGTTCAATAAAACTCTGGATAAAGTCATAAGCCATTCTGGACTCCAGATTCTGCATAACCCCAATCATCTCGATGGCGTTCTCTGAATACATCGAATTTTCCTTTAAAAAACGACGCATCGAATATTCTCCGTAACGCTCAATAAGCAAAGGCCAGTTTTTCTCAGGATCTTCTGCAATAAAAGCTTTAAGAGGATTAATAAGATTAGCCATTAACTGGTCGGCACGCATGTTTTCACTGCTGCTCAAATGAAAGTCCAGCAGTTTGTTTACATCAACGACCTTAGTTGTATCTTTTGGAATATATTCATTTTGAACAACACGTTTGCGGTTAACATAAAAAAGGGAATTTCTGGTCACCTCAGGCTCAGGTTTAGAAGGGTCTGCTTGATGTGCGATTGCTTGTTTTTTGTCAACAGACAGATAATAAAATGGCTCCGTTTTGAGTCCGAGTTTATCGATGTATTTGAGCACCATTTGATGTATGGTTGGGATGCGCATTGCACCAGCTTCACCATAGACACTATCATCTTCAAAATATTTTTTGTCTTTAGAGTTCCTAAAAGTCTTGATTCTGCCGCCCACTCGGGTGTTTGATTCGATTATAGTAACATTATGGCCAGCTTGTTTTAACATACCTGCTGCTACCATTCCAGCCATTCCGGCACCAATAATTAATACGTCTTTTGGTTTATCCGTAGGCGGGATTCCCTGGTCAATGTACTTTAAGTACTGCTGGATAATAATGTCATTGTCTTCGTCAAGTAAGCCGTGTAAGTAGTTTTCCATAATCAGTTTGGTTATTAGTTTATTATTTAAATGAGGTAGGATTTAGAGTCGAATAGACCAATTTTTTCTTTTAGTAATTAGATAAATAGGAACGTGCATGGTTAATGGATTAACGGTTTGCATATTAAATCGCTTGCAGGGCGGTTTACCCTTAGACTGTTTTTCAGCATCGCGTTTATAATAACCATCGTAAAGTGCTTGATTGGAATCTAAATTATAGCAGATATAAAATAAACCTAAAAGAAATGACATGAAGCGGAAATTATTGGGTATAAGAGTGATTTTATATGCAATAAAATTTTTAAAACACCACTGCACCTTTATGTATCAAAAGCTGCTGTTTCAGTTTTTTTAAGTTAAGATTCTTTTTAATAGAGAACTCATTAGAGCGCGGCAAGGTATACCTTTATGTAAATAGCAGGCTTCATCATATAATGGTATAATGGGAACTGCAGTACCACAAATGCAAAAAACAAAAAACAATGAAGTTATCAGAAACATTTACAGCACAAAATAAAGAAACAGAACAGCAGACAGCCAATACTTTTCTTGAGGATGTAACAGCTGGTCTGCGGCAGCATCCCAAACAGCTGCAGTCGAAATATTTTTACGATCAGCGCGGCGACAAGCTTTTTCAGGAAATCATGAGCCTTCCAGACTATTACCTGACCCGATGTGAAATGGATATTTTTAAGAGTAAAACTGCTGAGATAGCCTTAGGCATCAGCGCAGATAATACTCCCTTTGATTTAATTGAACTTGGGGCAGGAGATGCCTCTAAATCCATACATCTGCTGCAATACCTGAAAAATCTGGACACTGATTTCAGATATATGCCTATTGATATATCTGGCAATATCCTTTCGGTTTTAGATGAAAGACTGAAAAAAGAAATACCAGGGCTTGATATAGTTAGTCTTGAAGGAGAATATTTTCAGATGCTTTATAAGGCATCTCAGCTTTCTTCCCGTAGAAAAGTGATCTTGTTTCTGGGAAGTAATATAGGGAATATGGAACTGGAAGAAGCATACCGATTCTGTTTTGAACTGCGTAAGAATCTTAATAAAGGCGATGTTGTCATGATTGGTTTTGACCTGAAAAAAGAACCTAATACTATATTAAATGCTTACAATGACGCAGAGGGAGTGACTGCCTCGTTTAACCTGAATCTGCTGGAGCGTATCAATAAAGAGCTTGGTGCTGATTTTGTGTTAGATCAGTTTGAACATTATGAAACTTATGATCCGGTTACAGGTGCCTGCAGAAGTTATCTGATCAGTCTTGCGGATCAGAACGTTTCTCTTGACGGCGATGTATTTCATTTTGCTGAAAACGAACCTGTTTATATGGAAGTGTCTCAGAAATTTTCCATAGAAGACACCCAAAAAATGGCATTACAGTCTGGATTTAAGACGGTTTACAGCATTATGGACAGCAGAGAATGGTTTGTGGATGTTTTTTGGACAGCCGTTTAAATAAGAATAATTATGGAACAGACAATAACACATTTTGATACCCGCCTTTTACTGGCAAAGTATAAAAAAATACGCATGCAGTCAGAGCTGCTCTGTAGTCCGTTGGAAACAGAAGATTATGTAGTGCAGCCCATCGCAGATGTGAGTCCTCCTAAATGGCATTTAGGGCATACGACCTGGTTTTTTGAAACCTTTATTCTTATTCCCCATTTTTCAGGTTATAAGGAATTTAATACGCAGTATAATTTTGTTTTTAACAGTTATTATGAAACAGTAGGCGCAAGAGTTTTGCGTACGGACCGCGGTAACTTGAGCCGTCCGTCGGTTGCTGACATTTATGCTTACAGGACTTATGTAGACCAGCAGATGGAGGTTTTTCTGGAGCATTCAATGCTTTCAGATGAACTATCTGCTATACTGGAATTAGGTTTGAACCACGAACAGCAGCATCAGGAGCTTCTCCTGACAGACATTAAATACATACTGGGTCATAATCCTCTTTTCCCACCTTACCGTGAAACAGACAGAGTGGAGGAAGATTTAAAACCTTCCATAGATGCTGGGTTTATTTCAATGGCTGAGGGTATTTATGAAATAGGATTTAAAGGCACTGGTTTCAGCTTTGATAATGAGTGGGGACTGCATAAAAAATATTTAGAAGCTTTCGAGATCGCAGCTTCCCTTGTAACTAATGGAGAATATCTGCAGTTCATACATGAAGGCGGCTATGAGAATTTTGTGTGGTGGCATTCGGAAGGATGGGATTGGGTAAAACAGCAACAAGCAAAAGCACCTTTATACTGGCATTTTATCGATGGAAAGTGGATGTATTATACACTTAGCGGATTACAGGTTGTTAATCCGCATGAAGCGTTATGTCATGTTAATTTTTATGAAGCTTCAGCCTTTGCCGCGTGGAAAGGCATGCGCCTTCCTACAGAAGAAGAGTGGGAGGCAGCCTGCGGTGATTTTAATTGGGGAAAAAGATGGGAATGGACAGCAAGTGCTTATCTTCCTTATCCCAGATATACTAAACAGTCTGGAGCCATTGGTGAATATAACGGAAAGTTTATGGTAAACCAGATGGTACTGCGGGGAGGCTCAATTGCTACCCCGGAAGGGCACACCCGCGCTTCCTATCGTAATTTTTTCCATCCAAGACACCAGTGGCAGTTTTCAGGAATCCGTCTTGTAAGATGAGACAAATTGATTCCTGTCCATAGTATTTCACGAACGATAACCAGAATTTTTAAAATAATTAAGTGTTTATTCTTTTTTAACTGAAAAGAAATAATTAGGAAAATTTTGAGAATAAACACTTGAGATTGGCTGTTTAATAATAGGTTGACTCCAGGTATGGGTCGTAGATATCTGCATCCCACTGGTTATCATCAAATTCATCCAAAAGATCATCTTCAGATTCAGGATCAATTATACTTTCGTTTTCGGATTGGTTATGAGCTGCATGCAGAAATTCGCAGTCAAAGTCAGGTTCATCCTCAAATTTACGGTATAAATCTGTTAGAAGATCTAAATTTTGTATTTCACGTTGAGTTGCCGCGTGTGAAAAATTGCTGTTAGACTGTCTGCTTGATGGAGATAATGATGTAATGACTGGAAGCACTGCTGCTGTGGTTTTCATAATGTAATTTATTTGTGGTTCTATAATTGTCTGAGGCAAAAATAACCGATTGGGAAAGCTTTTAAATTACAGAATTCTGCCTTGGAGTTACATAATTTTGAATTATTAAATAGCTTGTAACTGTGTGACTTACTTTAAATGAAATTTACTTATTACAGCCGACTGTGCAGAACTTTAATGCAGGCTTCCGTTTTTTTAGAGCCCTTTTATTTTGTAAGGCGGTATATTTTGGTTAAATTGTATATCCAAAAAAAACTTTTATGAAACAATTATCCCTATTATTAATTCTTACCTGCATTTTTATCTCATGCGAAAACAGAAAAGAGCAGGAACTGCTCAAGAGAGAAAAGGCTTTAACTTTAAAGGAAGAAGAATTTGAAAAAAAAGAAGCTGACTATAAAGTATTATTAGCCATGCGAGACAGCATCTCTGCCCTAAAAGATACTGTCAATAATGATGCTGAATTAATAACGGAATGGCCTGAGAAACTTAAAGGATTTTGGAACAGTAAGATGCTGTGCAGAGAATCAAACTGCGGCCAGTATGTTATAGGAGACCAGCGTAATGAAACTTGGGAATTTGTATCTGATTCGACAGGAATTTTTACAAATGTTTTAAATAATAAAAAGCTGGTAAGAGTATTTAAGGCAAAATACCTTAAAGACAGGATACTGCTTGAATTCAGCAGTGACAGTGTTTCTAAAAACAGAGTAAAAATGAATGTGGTTCTTGATGATATCAAAGAGAATATTATTAAAGGCACACAGACTATCACTGGACAAGAGAACTGTTCTGCCAGGTTTTCGGTTGAACTTACACTTCCTCAAAAAAAATAATTTATGTTATTAAGTATACAGCATGTCAGTCTTCCTATTGAAGATCCGGTATTAAAATTCCTTATCGAGCTTATTATAATTTTATGTATTCCTCTTTTACTCAATAAAATAAAAGTGCCGCACCTGCTGGGTCTTATTATAGCCGGTGCCGTTATTGGTCCAAATGGATTTAATGTTCTTGCCAGAGACAGCAGTGTAGTGGTGACAGGTACTACTGGACTGCTCTATATAATGTTTCTTGCCGGACTTGAGATAGATATGGGCGATTTTAAAAAAAATAAATGGAAAAGTATCACTTTTTCGCTCTATACCTTTATTGTGCCATTTGCACTGGGGCTTGTGGGTGGTTATTACATACTCCATTTTTCGCTTTTAAGCTCGGTATTATTTGCCAGCCTTTTTTCTTCCCATACTCTTATTGTATATCCAATGGTGAGCAAATTAGGGATAGCAAAAAAGCTTGCGGTAAATGTAACGGTAGGCGGCACGATGATTACAGATGTACTTTCGCTTGTAGTACTGGCTGTTGTGGTGGGCATGTCACAGGGAGAAGTTGGAACTTCCTTCTGGGTTAAGCTTTCTGTTTCCATGCTTGTATTTGCTTTAATAGTTCTGCTTCTTTTTCCTGTCTTGGCGCGCTGGTTTTTTAAGAATGTCGAAGACAAGATTTCCCAGTATATTTTTGTTATTGTGATGATTTATCTAGCTGCTTTATTGGCAGAGCTCGCTGGAATAGAAGCCATTATTGGAGCATTTTTTGCCGGTCTTGCGCTAAACAGGCTGATACCGCACAGTTCATCACTTATGAACAGGGTAGAATTTGTAGGGAATGCTATTTTTATTCCATTTTTCCTGATTAGTGTTGGTATGTTGATTGATTTTAATGCTTTTATCCAGAGCTGGGAAACACTGGGAGTAGCTGCAGTTATGCTTACAGCTTCAATTGGAGGGAAATACGCGGCAGCTTTTTTAACGAAAAAGACTTTTAGATTTACAAATGATGAAGGCAGTCTTATTTTCGGTATGAGTGCGGCTTCTGCGGCAGCTACGCTTGCTTCAGTAATGGTGGGATATAATATTATCTTATCCGAAAATGAAGCAGGTGAGCCTGTCAGACTTTTAAATGAACATGTGCTTAATGGCAGTATTCTGCTTATACTTATTTCCTGTACTATTTCGTCATTTGTGTCAATGGCAAGCGCTCAAAGGATTGCCGATGCAGATAAAGAAGAAACCGCGGCAGGTGCAGGTGATGAGGAAGAAAAAATTCTGCTGGCTGTAAATCATGAACATACAGTTGAGAAAATGGTTAATCTGGGGCTTCTCATAAAAGGCAGAAACAATAAAGACAAACTTTTTGCACTTAATGTCATTAACGAAGACAAAAGTGAATCATCTTCAAAAAATGCAGAAAAACTGCTGGGTGCGGCTGTAAATATAGCATCCTCTGCCGATGTTAAATTAAATCCGATAACCCGTCATGATAATGATGTGATTGCAGGGATTAATAATGTGGTAAAAGAACAGAATATTACTGATTTGATTATTGGCCTGGAAGAAGAAAAAGGATTTTCTTCATCCTTTATTTATAATCTTTATAACGGCTACCTGCAGAACAAGAATATAAATCTGATTATTTATCATGCGGTTCAGCCGGTGTCAACCATTAAAAAATATGCTGTGCTTATCCCTGCTGATGCTGAACTGGAACCGGGATTTTTTCATTGTTTATTAAGAATTTGGAACATCGGAAAAAATACGGGGGCTAAAATGAGTTTTTATGCAAACCAGAAAACCATTGGTGTATTGAAGAGTATTATAGTAAAGGCAAATATTGAAGCTGTTTTTAATCCTGTGACCTCATGGCAGGAAGCTGAAAATACTGCGGGCAGTCTGGAAGAAGACGAAGGTCTTATTATTTTAATGGCTGACAGGGGTATGCATTCTTATTTCCCTCAGATGAAAGAAGTGCCAGAAATTTTAAATAAAAAACTGAGCAGTAATAACTATATATTAATTTATCCTTTCACAAAAATTGATAATACGGTTATAGAAAAAAGAGCTGTAAGCAATCTTGATGATTTTGCTGATATCGGAAAAATTATCGGCCGAATTTTTAAGTAGAACTTGGTGTACTTCTTAGAGATTTAATGATAAAAAGTTGCTGTCTTTTTATTAAGACAGCAACTCTATTTATTTTGTGATTTGTCAGTTACCGGCAGTAAAAACTAATTGCATAAAACTTTATGATTTACTTTCATCAGACCCTTTATGGTAATAACACTTCGGTCGGTATCAGAATTTAAAAATATAAGCCCCTGATCATTGAGATACAGTAAAGCATCTAATACTGAAGACTGATGCATTTTTTCAACGTATAAACAATCTGTAAAAGACATAGAGGTGTTAACGATCTGGTTAACCAGCCTGGTAAGCTCTTCCAAAGAACAGCTTGTTCCATATCGTTCTGCAAGTATTTGCAGTACTTTTAATACAACAGGTGATGTTTCCATGATAATACGGTTTTTATTCATATACGAGAATAAATACATTTTAGTTTTTGCCGCGGGTTTCTTCTTTGTTATAAACTTTGTAAAATTTTTATTGAGTTTTTATCTCATAAAGGGGAGGTTGGCTGGAGTGGAGGTTGATTTGAACAGCATCACCACAGCAGTAAGAGGTTGAATAAAAACAACCTCTTACTAACTAAAATACTCTTTTACCACTGTATCAAACCAGTTTCTGGATTTGTTTCTTCACTGAAAAATCCGCCGGTTGGTCCAGCATTATCAATTATGACATATTTAATAATTCTATTCGCTGCTACTTCGACTTCACCACCATTAAAGAACGTAAAATCGGTTTTTGTAAGCCCCGGACAAACAGCATTTACCTTAAAATTGGTATTCCGCAGTTCATATGCTAACTGTATGGTATACATATTCAATGCTGCTTTGGATACAGCATATACTCCGTATTTGGCATAGCTGTAAGCAGGCCATTGCGGATTACTTTGTAATGCAAGAGAACCAACACTGGTACTAACATTCACTATTCGGGGTTCCGAAGATTTTTTCAGCAGATCAATAAAGATTTGCGTTACATTGGCTGTACCAATTAAGTTGGTATTAACAGCATCCAAGTATTGGACGCTTGAAGCTTCCAGTACAGTATAAGGAGGGCTCCCGCCGTTAATACCTGCATTATTGATCAGAACATCTAAAACTGATACCTTTTCAACAATTTTCTCACGTGCTGTCTGTATTGAGCAAAGGTCAGTAACATCCAATTCTATACTTTCAACATTTGAAAATCCTTCTGCCTTGAGTTTCTCGAGAGCCGTCAGACCGTTACCTGGATTGCGGCTTGCAATAAATACAAAAAATCCCTTTTGTAAAAGCTGCCTGGCAGTTTCAAAACCAATTCCTTTGTTTGCTCCTGTAATTAATACTGTTTTCATATTTTGTAATTTTAAAATTTCAATACAAAATTCAAGTATTAAACAGCGGTGTCATTTACCATTTGGTAAAAAGCCCATCAGCGTATGTTTTTCCGGATTCTGCTTAGAGATTGTTGTGTTACTCCCAAATAGGTAGCTATATAGGATAATGGAACGCGATTGATCAGTGAAGGATAATTTTCCATAAACTCCAAGTATCTTGTGGTTGCATCCTGAGAAATAACCGGGCCTTTTCTTGATTTCTGGTGCATGCACAACTGCACCATTTTATTTTTAATAGTGTCCCACTCCACAATAATACGGGAGAGTTCTTCCCAGTCTTTCTTAGAAAATATAATGAGGCTGCAATCTGTAACGGCCTGCAGATATTCGGAAGATGAAGCCTGAGCCTCAAAGTTAACGTAATCACATACCAAGCTGTTTTCGCTGATGAAACAACGGGTGATTTCTTCGCCTTTATTATTATAATAACAGCCGCGGATAACCCCTTGAGTGATAAACCCAACCTGTCTAGGAATTTTTCCAGCCTCAGAAAAATAATCGTCTTTTTTTAAGTTGAAGATTTGTCCCTTACTGATCACAAGGTCAATCTGCTGTGTATTGAGACTGCCAAACTGCAGGATATATTGAATCATTTTTTCCATTTGTGCAATTTAAAAAGAATATGTTTTCTCTGATTTACCATTTGGTAAAAAATAAACTGTGATACTACTTTTTAATAGCGGAATAATTTTGTATTATTAAAATATCTGAGGATTATTTACCGTCTGAAAATCAATTATAAAGCATTGTTTTTTTCGGACAGACAAGCTTGTGTTTTAGATTGTGTAAGTGTAATTATTGCACATGTATTTTTGACAGTTCATTTTATTTATTTCGTTTTCGTTGGACGGACTTCTATTTTGCTGGGCAGCACATTAGGGTTCATTCTTAAGAGATCCACGACCATCTGTCCTATATCAGAGGGCTGGATTTTCCATTTATCCTCTTCACTTGGAATATGGCTGTTGAAGTTGGAAGTAACCGACCCGGGCATAATAGTAGTGCACTTTACATCATAATCACGCAGATCCAGCATGGCAGCCTGGGTAAAGCCCACCAGGCCAAATTTTGAAGCATTGTAACCTGCGCCTTTAGCAAAGAAATTTGCTCCGGCCAGGGAGGCAATTGAAATGTAATAGCCTTTGTTTTCTTTGAGCTGTTCCACTGCTGCTTTCAGGGTATGGAAAGCCCCAGTGAGATTCGTGTCAATCATCGTATTCCATTCCTCAAGTGACATTTCGTCTATAGGTGCAAATTTTCCGATTCCTGCATTGGCAATGACAATATCCAGTTTACCGAATTCAGATACGATATGTTCAACAGCTTTGCGTTCATCATTGAAATTTCTGATATCAGACTGCAGGATCAGTACATTTTGTTTCCCTAATGCCTGCTGCGCCTTTTCAAGTGCATCGGTATCCCTTCCTGAAATAGCTACTTTTACTCCGTTTTTTACTAAAGCTTCTGCAATACCAAAACCGATGCCTTTTGCCCCTCCGGTTATATACGCTGTTTTGTTCTCTATGTTCTGCATAGTTATTTTTTACTTTTATTGTTTTTACTTTCTTATCTAAGTCTGATGTTTTGTATATATTTTGTTTAAAAACAAGATAGGTTATAAAAATACGATAAATTAAAATATTCTCACTTTTCTATTTTATTGTAACACTTGCTGGGACTAGATGTTTCTTTAAATAAAAGAGTATTTAATTCTGTCAGCTAAAGCTGACCAACTAAGTTAAAATTAAGTAATAAGGTTTCATAAATGCAGCGATTTAACTCAAATGTAAATAGAATAATATAAATTTGAATTTATAATCGTGTATGCTGCTCTTTGATCATATGATTATATTTGTAAACCTATTGCAGTTTGACTGCTCTTAAAAAAAGAAATATGTCCTATAGAAATATACTTTTGATTGACGATGACCAAGACGATACACAGTTTTTTGTGGAAGCGGTACAGGCGGTAAATAAAGAGGCTGTATGCCTTACTTCAGAAAATCCGGTCAAAGCACGCAAAGAACTAGAAACAACCGAACAGCTGCCAGATATTATTTTTTTAGATTATAACATGCCGGCAGTAAACGGGCTGGAGTTTCTCAAACGCATGGGGCAGATCGAACGTCTCAAAAATATTGAGGTTATTGTTCTTTCCACGCCTCCAGAAGAAGTCATGGTGCCCTGGCTGGACCGTAACAATATCAGGGTTAAATACATCTCAAAACCAGTCCACATGGAAGAGCTTCAGGAAATACTAAAGGAGCTGTTTTACTAGAACGGCATGATCTAAGATTTCTTAATGGCAGCTGTAAATGAGCAACAGGTGCGGATAATTTTGGCTTAACGGCTATCCGTTTATTTTTTCCTTATGGTGCTGCGCGAGCCATTTTTCCATTTTGTGGAGCAGCTCTATTTCATTGAAATTTCCCGATGGATCCGACAGGCCGTTTATGGTTCTTTCATAATTGAAACGGTTGGACTCAAAAAGACAGGTAAATTTAGGGTATTCATGATGTGACACCATCCATTGGTTCTGGTCTGTTCTTTTAATTTTAAACTTTTTCATTCTGGTACTGCTGCTAAAGGCGTATATTGGGTTAGATGGGGAGCAAAGTTAGCACTGTGATTTATAGATGGCAATACCTGATTTCATGGATATTTTGTTTTCCCATGACCGCCACTAAGATCAAAAAAAATATACCTTATCATATTAAAATGAACATATCTATCAAAATCAAAGTAATACTACCTGTGTTTTTAGTTCTGGCAGGCTGCAATAATTCACAAAGAGAAAAAGAATTGGAACTTAAGGAAAAAGAATTATTGTTAAAAGAAAAAGAACTTTCTATAAAAGAAAATCAAAACAACAGACCTAAAATAACTACAAATGATGCCGTCAGGCTCGCAGAAAAACAATTCAAAAAGTATTTGCCAAAAAATTTAGAATCCCATGATGCAGTACTTGATGGTACGGAATCCTATACTGGAGATTTTACAGGAGACGGCATTGAAGACGTCGCAATCTATTTTTCTCTTGTTCCAAGAGATGGAGGCAATGCAATTGTCGGGCAGGGCTTAACCCTATATCAGAATAGCGGCTATGATGTTAAAGTTATTGCAGGATGAGCTTTTGCGGTATGTCTCTATATGATTACTGATTTTAATCGCACCAAAAGCAATTCGTAATGAGCTGCTTTAGTCTGTAATTTTACATGTAAAATTACATTAGTGTAAAATTGATGCCGGTAAGATAATTTCAAAAACAGCACCTGTAGTTTCAGGTTTAACATACATCATTTTCCCGTTATGGCGTTCAACTATTTTTTTGCAGAGCGCCAGTCCTAACCCGGTTCCTTCATACTCATCTTTCGAATGCAGCCTCTCAAAGACATTGAAGATTCTCAGGGAATTTTCGATGGAAATCCCTATACCGTTGTCCGTTATTGTAATTAGCAGTTTTTCAGAGTCAAAACTACATTCAATTTTGATATGAGAATCAAAATTATCACGAGAAAACTTCAGGGAGTTGGCAATAAGGTTATAAAACAGCTGATGGAATAAAATTTTTGACCCGTTTAAAAGAGGCATTTTTTTGTGCTCAATGACTGCATGTTTTTCGAGAATTTTTATTTCAAGATCTTCCTTTATATTTTCAATAATATGGTTCAGGTCGACAACTTCGTTCAAATCCGGACTTCCGGCAGAGGAATAGTTTAATATAGAGTCAATCATTTCTGTGAGACGTGCAGCGCTTTTATTGATTTTATGGGCATACTGGCTCATTCTCGGTTTTTTATCATTATCTAAATCTTCTTTAAGAATATTGGAGAACAATAGCAATTTGCGAACCGGCTCTTTTAAGTCATGGCTGATCACGTGCCCAAACTGTTTCAGGTCATCATTAGAGCGTCTGAGTTCAAGTGTGCGCTGTTCCACCAGCTGCATAAGCTCCTGGGCATTTTCTTTCTGTACAGTAATGTCCTGAGCTATTCCTACGATAGTATTCTCCTTATCATCACTCTCTGATAGTGAACCGGAAAATCGTATCCATTGCAGTTTTTTATTGTTTATCACCCTCAGCTCACAGTTTAAGTCTGCTGTTTCTGAGAGTGTTTCGAGCGCATTGTGCCATAACGCTATATCTTCCGGATGGATAAAAGACACCAAAGTATTGAGTGTAAACTCACGCTTTTCCAGTCCAAAAAAGTTTGTAAAACGTTTTGATCCTCTCATAAGACCTTTTTTGATATCTATCTCGAATATTCCAAGCTGCGAGGATTCAACAGCTAGTCTTAATTTCTTTTCAATTTCTATAGTCTGCTGCCGGGCAACATTAAGTTCTGTTACTTCAGCAGCCGTATTCATTACGCCGTAGACTTCTCCTTCCGCGCCGAAAATGGGCGTAAAGTTGTAATTGAAATAGTGCGGTTTCAATTTGCCATTTACAACAATGTCAACTCGTGCATTTTTTGCTTCATATGATTTTCCTGTATGCAGCACCTCGCGGAGCTGATCAAATATCTGCTGGTTTTCAAGTTCAGGAAGAATTTCTGTATAGTTTGTCCCTATCACATCAGGTCCTTTTCCATAGGTTTTAATCATGGACTGGTTTGCCAGTACAATTTTCATTTTATCTCCTGTGTATACTCCGATTGGAAAAGGCGCTGTATCTATAACATCACGTAAAACCTTTTCTCTTATTGATTCTGGAAGATCCATCATGCTGGCAAAAAATAATAATTAAATTTTAATGTGAAAGTTCTCAAAGGCAGGCTGCCGTACATCTGTGTGAGATACCAGAGACATCGCTTTGCTGATCAGTCTGGAAAGATGATTGTATTCCGAAGGTTTTGTAATGAAATAATTGGCGCCAAGCGAATACATTTTCTGAATGTCGTCGGGACTGTTACTGGTACTGAAAATAACAATTACATGGTTTTTTAACTCCGTTGAAGTTCTGATTTTTTCTAGACATTCGGGTCCTGATACTACAGGCATGTTAAGGTCTAAGAAAATCATGTCTGCTTTTGGATGCGGTGGGCCCTCAAGCAGTGTTAGCAATGCCCCCCCGTCATTTGAAACAGACAGCTTGACATCCGGAAAGTTAGTTTTAAAAACATCGGAAAAAAAATCACAGTCATCTAAATCGTCATCTGCCAGCAGAATATGTTTAAATAATTTTTGAGTCATAATAATTTCATTATCATAGTTCTTTATTAGCATAAGCACAAATATGCATTTTAATAGCCCATAACGATGGGTAAATATATCCAGAATTTTTAATACGACCTATACTATTAATATAATAAGCCCGCTTAAAAAGCCCGCAAATATTTTTAAAATCATGTTCTGAATCTTTAAAATTCCTGCCTCATGAAAAATAAGTGCCTGATTAGGTAAGATAGATAAGAAGAATTATATGCTGGAAATGTAAATGACTTCATATATGTATATAAATTTATTGCAAAAATCAAAAATAGGTTAGTCTGCTTATTTTTTACTTACATAATTCTGTGCTGTTTTTATATAATTTAAAAGTTTTAGATTGAATTTATCAGTTATTTCTACTTATTACAAATTGTTAATAGTAAATGAATTATGTATAACAGGTTGCATTATAAATATTTAAATTATGTAATATAACTTATTCAATCTATAAACTTAGCATTTTTGTATTTGGTTAACTTTGCTTATAATGTTTTATTAATTGAATTGATATTGCTGTAAAGCGGATTGAAAATATAAATAGTGTAAAGTTTTTTTTATTTTTATATCCTTTAAGAGATTTAATATTTAAAAAATTACCTTATTATAACAAAATAATCATTATCAATTTCTTGAAAATATAAGCATTTATTAAAAAAGAAATTATTCTTGATTACTTATTAATTTTAGAAATAATTTTCTCTTTCTCTTGTTTTCAAGAGAATGTATACCTAAATTTACTTACATCATTGCGGCTCAAAAATAGTGCTGTAATACTATATTAATATAAATGAATAGAAAGATAATTTTACTGGTGGATGATGATTGTGATGATGCTGAATTTTTTAAGTGGGCAATGGTTGGAACAGAAGAAAGTTTCGCCGTTAAATTTGTGGACAGTGGTGATGCTGCGCTGGATTTACTGTCCCAATTAGATTCACTGCCTGATTTGATATTATTGGATGCCGGGATGCCGAAAATGAACGGCTGGGAGTTGCTTAAGCTTATTAAGCAGGATCTGCGTTTTGGAGAAATACCAGTTGTAATGATGGCTACTTCATCAAGAATGAAAGGTATTGACGACGCTCATTCTTTAGGTGCGGAAGCATACATTGTAAAACCTTCAGACTTTGATGAATTAAAGCAGATCATGCAGCAGCTTTGCATTGGTGTGCAGACAGATTTAAAAAGCACGCTGGCAGACATGCGCTCCAATTTACCAGAAAATATTTATACATTTAATTGATACAATAAGCAATTATTTTAAATATAAAATATCGACAATTTTATAATTGTTGCAGTAACGTTACAGATGTAGTTTCCAGCTCTAAAAGCATGAAGAGTGCTTTCTAAATTCAGTTATTAATGAAGTTTAAAGATATAGTTAACCGTGATTTGGTTACGTTGACCAATTGCGACCAAGAACCTATACATATTCCGGGACAAATCCAGCCGCATGGCTTTTTAATTGGGCTTACTAATGATTGGATAATAGACTATTGCACCAGTAATATTTCATCTTTCATTCCTCTAAGCCATACTCAGGCATTAGGAAATAAATTTGCAGCTGTTTTTGGTACACAAGCGCAGGAACGTATTTTTAGTTATATAAATTCAGATACGGTGCAGGATGTGTTTCCTTTGGAAATAGAACTTCTTAACGAAAAGTTTCAGGTCAATATTCACAAAAGTGATGATATTTATGTTTTAGAAGCAGAACCTCAGTTCGACAAACAGATTCTGGCAGACGTTTATACACAGACTATCCAGTTTGTGACACAGATGAACAACACAAAATCGCTGAAAGATCTCTGTGCCCTGGTAGCAGAAGGTACAAGGGAAATAACTGGGTATGACCGTGTAATGATTTATCGTTTCGATGAGCAGTATAACGGTGAAGTTTATGCAGAAAGCTGCAATAAAGATCTTGAACCATTTTTAGGATTGCATTATCCGCATACTGATATTCCGGTACAGGCCAGAGAACTTTACATAAAGAACCAGCTCAGGTTGATTGTAGATATTAATTATCAGCCAGTTCCTATTTTTACAATCGATGACAGCAAGGACAAAAACCTTGATTTAAGCCTTGCGATTTTAAGAAGCACATCGCCCATTCATGTTGAATATCTTAAAAATATGGGTGTCGGCGCAACGCTTACTATTTCACTTATACACCATGACCGTTTGTGGGGTCTTATTGCATGCCATCATTATTCGAAAAAGAATATTTCTCCTGCGGTGCGCCTTGCTGCAAAACTTCAGGGGCAGTTCATTACCTCGCAGATTGATATCCGGGAATCAAACGATGAAAATATTAATTCAAAGAAATCCATTGAAGCATTAGAGCGTTTAACAGCTCTTGATCTGCCGCTGTCTGAAGATTCCTTGAACGTTATAATCAAAATGCCCGAGCTGCTTGCCTTATGCAATTCAGGAGGAGTTTCGATAATGTTTCGAAATAAAATATACAGAAATGGTCTGACTCCAGAAGATGAACAGATAGAAGCTTTAGTGGAGCGAATAGAGAATAAGAGAGTCGCCGAATTTTATGCGACCAGAAAAATCAGCGATGATTTTCCTGAACTGGAAAGATCTTCCAATTTTGCCGGAGTAATTTATCATCCTCTTGGAAATTCCAATCACATCATCTGGTACAGGCCTGAAACTATCTCAGAAATTCACTGGGCAGGTGATCCGGAAAAAAGCATTGTTAAGGATGAAAAAGGGCTGCATCCAAGAAACTCATTTAATATCTGGAAAGAGACTGTTAAAGGACAGAGTACTATCTGGAGACAGTATGAAATAAATGCAGCGGCTAAATATGCCCATTCTCTTCATAATAATCTGATGATGATTCTGCTGAGTGAGGAAGAAGAAAGATACAGACTTCAAAGTGAAATCTTGAGAGAGACTAATTCTGAACTGGAAAATATAAACTGGATCAGTACACATGATCTTCAGGAACCTCTTAGGAAAATACAAATGATTACCTCTAAGCTGCTTTCTGAAAAAAAAGGCGACCGCGAAGATCCTGAATTTGATTCACTGGAACGTGTATCAAAATCTGCTGCAAGGATGCGTGGACTGCTGCAGGATATTTTGAAATACACCCGTATTAAAAACACCAGAGAGGCAGCTGAAAAAATTGACCTTAATCTCATTTTTGAAGATACATTAGATGAAATCAGCGAAGCGATAACTGAAAATAATGCGGTTATTGAGTGTGAGAAACTTCCGGAAGTTAATGCAATTGGGTTTCTCATGAAGCAGTTGTTTTTAAATATTATTCAAAACTCCTTAAAATATGCTTCGCCTGACCGATCACCTGTAATTAAAATTACGGCTTCGCAGGAGCCGGTACTTATAAAAGAATCGTTTAATGTATATTGTTCCTGGGTTAAATTCTCGGATAATGGTATCGGTTTTGATCAAAAGTACGCAGATTCAATATTTAAAGTTTTTACAAGACTTCATACCCAGCAGCAATACAGCGGCTCTGGAATTGGACTGGCGCTGTGCAAAAAAATTATGCAGACATTAGGAGGAACAATTACAGCAGAGGGAAAAGTGGACCAAGGTACCTCCATTACCATTTATTTTCCCTGTGATTCGCAGGATACCCTTATCTAAAATTTAATATTTAAGAAAAAGCAGCCTGATTCCGGCTGGCAGAAAAATCAGATCGTAATATTGAAATTTTCAAACGACGGCTGTTTGGTATGCGTCTCGGCCGCTAAAGACATAGCTTTGCTGATCAGCTTAACCAAATGCTGGTATTCAACCGGTTTGGTAATAAAATAGTTGGCTCCCATAGCATACATCTTTTCGATGTCAGAAGGGCTGCTGCTGGTGCTGAATATAATTACGATATGATTCTTTAGCTCAAGTGATGATCTGATTTTTTCCAGGCATTCTGCTCCTGATAGTATCGGCATGTTCAAATCTAAAAATATCAAATCGGCTTCCGGATTTGGAGGACCTTCAAGAAGATTGATTAAAGCGGCGCCGTCATTTGAAATGGAGAGTTTAACCTCTGGAAAATTCTCGTTGAAAACTTCAGAAAAAAAATCACAGTCATCCGGATCATCATCCGCTAATAAAATATGTTTATATGTTTTTTGGGTCATAATTCCTTGCTGCATTATGGCATTTTATCAAAGGTAAGATTTTTATGAATTTTGACAAATACCATGAAATTGTGCAGCTTTTCTTCTAAAATTTGTGGACAGCCGTTCTACAATAGCAGCAGGTTTCAAAAATACAGTTCCTTGCTGATGTATAAAAAGCCATATAGGGCAGTCTAGAAAGGTTTGGGCAGTATACAAAATAATGTCGGAACTAAATATCTGTACCAGCTTTTGATATCTCTATATGAAAAAAATGTTATATATAACAATGTTATATTTACATAATTTCCATTTCTAATATGGAAATTATGTAAAAAAAAGTTTTTAAAAAATATCTCTTCCACTAAGAAGGCTGCCTTTCTTTAAAAAGCGCCTAAAATCTACTCACCGGATTATTAAAAAGTATCAAATTCAGCTTGATTTTTATTGAAAAATAGTTTTATAATTATAGATATATTCTTAACTTAAATATAGTATTTGATCGTTAAAAAGCAAAAAACATCGATGTAATGCCTTGTGAAATGGTATTCACTTTAATTTTTTTTTGAGAATGGCCACTCAATTAACTGTTTTTTGCCAGACACTTTTCAA
Source organism: Flavobacterium johnsoniae UW101 (assembly GCF_000016645.1). Taxonomy (NCBI): domain Bacteria; kingdom Pseudomonadati; phylum Bacteroidota; class Flavobacteriia; order Flavobacteriales; family Flavobacteriaceae; genus Flavobacterium; species Flavobacterium johnsoniae. The sequence continues at coordinate 4,525,981 of NC_009441.1, read as the reverse complement.
ATACAATCTTTAATTTTAAATAGCAGCGATAGCAAAAAAACTACTTTCATTTACGTATAAAAAAAGTTGTATTTTCAGAACATTTAGAATGTTCATGATTTTCTATTGATGTTATTTAAATTTTAGAGAAAGTGTGCGCCGGCGCGTAATCCTTTAATAATTTTTAAATCAACACCTATGAAAAAACATTTCACCTCACCAAAATATTTTTTTATGCTATGGATTTTGCTGCTAGCTTCAAATCCTGTTCAATGTAATGTTTCGCCTGTAAGCATCGGATTTTTTAATTTTAAAAAAAGTCCTTCTTCAAAGACATTTGCCCCGCCGGAAGAAGAGAAACACCGCGTTTGGCTTAATTTAACTAATGATCAGGGGCTTTTCAAACAAATTTTGATTGGTTATATACCCGGAGCGACAAATGGATGGGATCATAATTATGATGCTCTGACCATGGATGCTAATAAATATGCTGATTTTTACAGCATTAATGAAGATAGAAAGCTGGTTATTCAGGGACGGGCAGTTCCATTTAACCCTGCAGATACTATACCTTTGGGCTATAGATCCACTATCATGGGTAATCTTAAGATATCTATTGATCATGCAGATGGTAATTTAACGGATGCGGATATTTATCTGCAGGATAATCAGACTGGTATTACGCATAATTTGAAATCCGGTCCTTATACATTTTCAACCCTTACTGGGACCTTTACTGATCGCTTTGTAATTAAATACGCCGGTAAAAACCTGGGAGTAAATGAATCTAAAACAATTGCCGATACCTTTACAGTTGTTTCTAAAGGTAAGAGCATTATTTTGAGATCAACTGATAAAACGCTTCGAGAAGTCAATGTTTTTGATATAACCGGAAAATTGCTCTATAGTAATCAGAAAATTGGAGACCGCCAATTAGAGATTCACAGTATTTGCTCCGGCACTCAAGTCTTAGTAGTTAAAACTACATTGGAGAATGGAGACATAATAGCCAGAAAAGTGCTCTTCTGATCTTTATAACGTAAAAAATAACCCGCAGCTATCGTTTGAGATACTGCGGGCTTTTTTATAAGATATGATTTGAAAATTAAAATCCGACTAAGCTTTTGCAGAAGAATTAGGTAGAGCTCCAGCATGGATTAATGATGAAATTAACTATTCAGAAATAAAAATCTGCTAGTTTTTCGATAATTTCTTCTGGACCAGCACCCGTCAGATTTGTAAAAAGAATGATGGCAAGTTTATCTTCAGGGTAAATAATAAAAGCGGCGCGGCCACCGCCAATAGAGGCAACTGCAAAATGGTTTTTCCTTGTAATTACCGGCCATCCTAAAGCATAAGCATTTAAAAGTCCGCCAAAGCCGTCATAAGAACCATTTTTCAATTTTACCGGTTCCCAAATGGCAGCTATATCTTTATTATTGTTAAGGAGTTTACCCGTTTGAAGTCCGATTATCCATTTTGCCATTTCTTCAGCTGTTGTAAATGCACCTGCATCGGTTATCATTTTTGATGGAAATTCTTCATAAGTCTCCTTTAATTTTACTCCCTTGATATATTCACCCGTTGTTTTGTCTTGACTATAATAGCTGTAAGTCGGGCATTTATTTTTAATTACATCATAAGAGTTTCCGTAGAATATTTGTTTGATTCCTAAGATATCAAACTGATTTTTTCGGACAAACTTTTCAAATGGTTCACCACTGCATTTTTCAATAATCCGCTGTAATATATAATAGTTAGTCGCATTATAATTAAACTGCTCCCCAGCTTCTGATAGTAATGGTAATTTTTTTACTTTCAGCCACGCTGAATCCTGCCCCTTATCTCCAATTAAGCCTTTCTCATCTTCAATGTCCGGAAGCCCCGATGTGTGGCTCATCAATTGTTTAATAGTTATTTTTTTCCAGTTTTCAGGAATTGAATCCATATAGATGGAAATGCGGTCATTAATATTGAGTTTGTTCTGGTTCTGTAATTGCATCACAGCAACTGAAGTAAAAACTTTAGAGATTGAATTTATTGAAAAAACAGTATTCTTTCTGACAGGTACCGAAAATGGCAGGTAAGCGGTTCCAATAGCTTGAGACAGCACAATTTTATCATCTTTCAGCACTATCAGCTGGCATCCTGGAATTTTTTTGTCCTCCATTTCTTTTTTGAGACAATTGATGATTTCTGTTTTTTTATGCTGGGACAAAACCAGATTAAATGAAAAAAATGATAGCAGTAAAATAAAAAAAATATTTCTCATCGGATTGTTAAGTTTCTCAAAGTTAAAAATATTAACGTATATCGAGTGTAAATCTAATCAGCTGCCACTGAAGCGGCTGTATCCCTAAGTTGTTAAATTTAATTAATTCAATTGGATTTTTTCTTTACTTTTCTTTTAGCTGGTGATTGGACAGTCAGAAGAGGTTTGTGGTCGGAATAAGAAGATTATCTATTACTCTATTATAAAAGAATCAACAGCTTGCTATTGATACAAAAGGGAGAGTAATTCAAAATAGTATTTGAATCTGCCGTAGACGGGTAGTATAAATACTGGTTTTTTTCTTTTATAAAAGTAATATTAAAATTAATTCTGAATTATTGTGGTCAATTAAAATTGAATAATTGTGTTCAACGCATTTTGAAACTACTGGTCAAATTATACAAAGTGCAGGGCTGATTAACCAATTTTCAATTTTAAGACTATTTCATTTTGCATGTAAACATTTGTGTCGTTTTCCCCACTGTTCCATTTGCTGGATTATCGGTTTTAATTCATAGCCAATTTCTGTTAACTCATATTCCACTTTAGGAGGGACTGCAGCATATACCATTCTCTTTATGATATTATCATGTTCCAGTTTCCTGAGCTGCAGGGTCAGCATACGTTCGGTTATATTAGGTATAGATTTTTTTATTTCGCTAAAACGCATTTTGCCTTGTAACAGCCAGGAACAAATTACAAGTGACCATTGGCCGCCAATTATGTTTGCGGCGTATACCTCTGAACACTCATCTTCTAAGATTTTCTTATTTTCAAAATTGGTGCTTGTAATCTTAACTTTCGACATAACTTACATTTTTGATAGTACCTTACAATTGGTTGTCAATAAAGCTAATATAACTTTTATGTTATAGCTTCGCAGAACTATTAGTTAATAATTTAAAGTTCAAAATTAAATCAAAAATGATAACGATGAAAAAAGGCTTGACAAATATTTTATTAATGATGGCTGTACAGAACATTTATTCTCAAAATGAAAACTTAAAATTTAAAAAGACAATAAACATGAAAAACACATCTATATTAGTTAATGCAAACGAACATGTAAGAAAAGGAGAATACGAAGCATATTTATCGTATCTCACTGAAGATACCAAATGGGTCTTTGTAGGTGAGAGAACCCTTTTGGGAAAAGAAGCAGTAAGGCAGTATATAAAAGATTTTTACCTTTCACCGCCAGTATTTGATATGGAAAAAGCCATAGAAGAGGGAGACTTTGTCACTGCAACAGGAAACATTGCCTTAAAAAATGTGAATGGAGAATATGATCACTATTCCTATTGTGACATTTGGCGATTTGATAATGGTAAATTAGCCGAATTAAAAGCATTCGTTATTGAGAAAAAATAAAAAATAACAGTTTTACAGGTTTGGCTTTTGTGCGAATGAAATAGAAGAGGTGCGTACCAACTTAGCAGTATTCAAAATTAGTTTTATTGAAAGAGATTGTAAAAATCTAATTTATTTTCAGCCGGGCTTTGCTGTTCAGGTTAACAGCGGTATATTTGTTATGTGAAAGATTTACTGCCCGTTATAAATTATATTTCAAGATTTGTTGATTTAACCGATGATGAGAAAAATCATCTAGCCTCTTTTTTGAAAATAACTAAGGTAAAAAAAAGACAGTTTATAGTCCAGCCTGGTTTTGTATGCAAATATAAAAGCTATGTGGTAAAAGGAGCTTTCAGGGGCTATCTGGTAGATCATGAGGGAAAGGAACATACTTTGTCATTTGCTATTGAAGATTGGTGGATTTCTGATTACAGCAGTTTGATTTATCAGGAACCCGCTACCTTGTTTATTGAAGCGCTCGAAGATTCCACTCTTATCCAGATTGCTTACGAAGATGAACAAAAAATTCTAGCGCAGATTCCAAAACTGGAAAAGTTTGAGCGGATCATCACCCAGCGTTCCCTGGCATTTCAGCAGAAAAGACTTCTTTCTAATTTCACTAAAACTGCAGAAGAGAGGTATGAGGAATTCATGAATAAATACTCCGTAATTGCTTCACGTGTGCCTCAGTATGCACTTGCTTCCTATTTGGGTTTCAGCAGTGAATATCTAAGCAGAATCCGCAGCAGGAAATCCTCAAAAAGTTGATCTAGTTCAACCTTATTTCTTAAACCAGTTCATTTTTATTTCTGCTTTTCTACACCAGATTTGCATTGTCAATAAGACAATAATCTAAAATGAAATAAAATGAAAAATACCTTTTTTATGCTGCTATGCATGGTTGTCTCAGCAGGATGTGACAGCGAAAAAAAAACATCGGGTACTCCAGTGGTTCTTAAAGGCAGATATACGCTGACAGAGACTGGACTTTATCCTGAAGGGATTGACTATGATTTAAACAATGGAAGGTTTCTGTTGAGCTCCCTTTATAAGGGTGTTGTCTATTCAGTAAATCCAAAAGGCGAAATGGCTGTTTTTGCATCAAGCAGTAAACTTGTTCTGCCTACAGGCGTTTTTACAGATGAAACCAGAAACCGATTAATAGTGGCTAATGCTGATTTAGGTGTTTCGCAGAAAAGCACCGCTTCAAGTGCCGGAACAATTGCCTCGGTAAGTGTTTTCGATCTTTCATCAGGAGCGTTAATCAAAGAAATTGATTTAAAAAATTTCACGCCAAATAAAGGTTCGTGTCCAAATGATATTGCGGTGGATAATGAAGGAAATATTTATATAACCGATTCGTTCGCTCCCAATATCTATAAAATTGATCTTAATTATAATGCGTCGATATTTGCCAGCAGTATGCTTTTTACACCCGCCGCTGATAAATTCGGATTAAATGGAATTGTTTTCCACCCAGACGGCTATCTGCTGGCCGTAAAAACAGATGACGCTAAGCTGTATAAAATTTCTCTCCCTGTTCCGTCATCCGTTACTGAAGTGAAGGGAATGTCTTTCAGTTCTCCAGACGGCATTGAGCTTGATAAAAACAATAATCTTGTGCTGGTAGAAAACGGCCTAGGCCAGGGTACTGCATACACGTTTTCCAGCAGTGATAAATGGAAAACGGCCGTAAAAATCAAGCAGACCAATATTGGAAAGCAGGAATTTCCAACCACAGCGGCAATGGCATCAGATGGGAATATATATGTTGTGAATTCGAAATTAGGAGAACTTCTTTCGGGAGATCGATCGCAGTCAATTTACACCATTCAAAAAATAGACTGATTTAGACAAGGTGCTTTAGCTTGTTTAGATTACATTACACACAAAAAGGCTGCATACCGTCAGAGACTCATTTTGGCGGTCTGTAGTTTATTAGAAGCGAATAAATCTTATGTAAAAAGCTTTAAACCTACGATAAAGTATAATAATTGTTGAGAAGAGCACTTTATGTTGTGGAACCGGCTCTTTTTAATCAACTGCTGATTGTGACTGCTTTTTCAAACCTTCCATGATGGCTTATTGAAATATCCTGCAATCTATTTTGTGAAGAAACATCTAAATAAGGAATTCCATACTGATCTTTTACGATTGATTTTTTTTCAACCTCTATTACTTTATTCAGATCATCTAAAACGCTCACCGCTATGGTATGAATACTGTCTTTTGAGAAAAGGGTTTGAGTATAGTAGATGTTTTTCAAGCAGGTAACTTTTCCATTTATAGAATTCTGGTTTTGTGATTCTATCTTGCATATCAGCTTTTTAGGAATATATTCCCTTATTTTTGTTTTCCGATTATGCACTTTATAAGCGGCTTCTTTCATGCTCCAAAGTATCCAAAGCATACTTTCCGGATCTGTAGATTTTTCAATGAGCAATTGTTCCTCATCGTTAAATAGTTTTGCTATAAATCCACTGCGCTGCCAATTGCTTTCCCTGCGGGTCTGCAGAATATCGATGACATCATTGCCTATCATTTTTCGGCCAGTTTTGTTTCTATGATTTCTACCGCCGTTTTTACATCCAGCATACGCTCCATATCCGTGTTGTCAATCACAACATCAAATGTTTCTTCAATATCCAGAATAATGTCTACCAAATTAGCCGAATTGATGCTTAAATCATTTATGAAATCAGTATTTTCAGTAAGGCTTTCAAACGCTTGGATATTTGCTGCATATGGCTTTATAATTACTTTGAGTCGAGCTATAACTTCTTCTTTGTTCATACAATTATTTTTGAAATTTTTTAAATATTACACAGGCATTTACATCACCAAAGCCAAAACTTGCCTTGGCAATTATATTAGGTTTACAATCAATTGTTTGTAAGGGTATTTTTGAAGAGTTTATATGAGCACTTATTTCAGGATGAAGATCTTCACAATTCGTATTTCCAAAAACAAAACCTTCATAAAGCTGTAGTACCGCCGCGATGCTTTCTATGCTTCCCGCTGCGCTTAAACAGTGTCCTGTCATGCTTTTTAAGGAGTTTATATACGGAAAATCAGTTCCCTTCCGGTTTAAGGCTTTCGTCCAGTTTTCAATTTCAAGACTGTCCTTTGCAGTGGCGGTAAGATGTCCGTTTATGGCATCTATATCATCGGCAGAAATACCTGAATTTTGGATGGCTTTTTTAATGCATTGCTGTACGGCACTGCTGTTAGGAGCGGTCATGCTTCCATTGCCGCGCTGTCCCCCGGAATTTACGTTACCGCCTAATATTTCAGCATAAATCTCCACACCGCGTTCTAAAGCACTTTCCAGATCTTCGATTACCAATGCTCCCGCGCCGCTTGCGGGTACAAATCCTGCGGCAGTAACACTCATGGGGCGTGAACCCTGCTCAGGTTTGTCATTAAATTTTGAACTGCAGACACGTAAAGCATCAAATCCTGCCCAAATGTAAGGTCCGCTGTCGCTTGTACTTCCTGCCAATATGCGTTTTGCCTGTCCGGATTGTATACGCTCGTACGCCATTATTATAGCTTCCGTTCCCGTTGCACAGGCAGATGAATTGGTGGTAACCTGGTTTCCGAGTCCCAGTTTCCCGCCAAGATAAGCACTGATACCGCTGTTCATGGTTTGTGCCACTACAGTACTGCCTAACCTTCGGGTTTGTAATTCATCTATCTTATAAATGCTTTCGCGGAATTTATCGATGCCTGAGGTGCCAGATCCAAAAATAGTACCGCTGTCCCAATCCGGCTCTTCATTATTTTCTATTGGTAATCCGGCATTTTCCCAAGCTTCCATTCCAGCAATAACACCGTATAAAATACCCGTACTGTTAAAACCGCGAAGTTCAAGTTCTGTAAAATATTTTGACTTGAGTTCTTCGGATATTTCAGGTCTACCCGCTATCTGACAGGAAAACTGGAGTTCCTCCAGCTGCTTGTCATGCCTGATTCCTGATATTCCATTTTTTAAAGCATGGCTGAAGGCAGCAATTCCAACGCCGTTTGGAGCTGCAACACCCAGACCTGTTATGACAACTCTTCTGCTCATAATTTATTGGTAATCATGCCCGACAGAATGCCTTTGCAGACTTCCTGTCCAGCTTGGTTTTTCATAATGACATCACATTTTAATTTTCCAAACCTGAAAAATGATTTTTGAGCAGTTACCGTTACTTTTTCATTAGGGTATACGGGTTTTAAAAACTGCATATCAGCTGATGTAAATGCAATTACAGTGTCTTTATTAAAAGCATCCCCCAGCAGATATATTCCAAGACAGACCATTCCAATCTGTGCCATAGTTTCAGTCAGGATCACGCCGGGAGTTACATGATTACCTTTAAAATGTCCTCTGTAAAAATCAAGGTCTTCCTTAAAAGTATAAGTTCCGGTAATACTATTTTCATTCACATCAAGCAGTTCATCTACAAATAAAAAGGGCTTGCTGTAAGGCAGTCGTATTATAATATCCTGTACTGTCATAATCTATTTTCTAATTACCATTGCAATAAAACTCTTTGTGCCGAAAATCCTGGACCAAAACTAAGCATAAGTCCTCTTTCTCCCGATTTTGGATTTCCATCCATAATACGTTCTAAAACATATAATACAGTGGCACTCGACATATTGCCATACTGCTTGAGAACTTCTTTTGTATCGTCTATATTTTTTCCCAAACCTGCAAAAAGCGATTCAACGGTCGTCACAATCTTTTTGCCGCCGGGATGAAATATCATGTGGTCTATATCCTTGATTTCTAAATTGTTTTTTTGAAGAAACGGATGAATAATATCGTCAAAATTAGAAGCAATAGTGTCGGGAACTTCAATGTCTAAAACCATCTGCAGACCAGTATTGGTAAGTTTGAATCCCATCATATGTTCAGCTTCATAAAAATGGTACATTTCTTCCTGTAGTATTTCCGGACCCGGATCATCTTCGTAAGAAGATAACAAACAGCAGGCCGCACCGTCTCCAAAAATAGCGGCACTGACAATATTAGGCATTGAAAAATCATCAAGCTGAAAGGTGGCAGTTGGTGATTCTACAGCTATGACCGCTGCGCGTTTTTGTGGATTTGCCTTCAGAAAATTTTTAGCATATATAATTCCTGATATACCGGCAGCACAGCCCATTTCTGTAACAGGAAGACGTACAATATCCTGTCTCAGGTTCATTTTATTGATTAGGTATGCATCTAAGGAGGGAATCATTATGCCGGTACAGCTTACGGTAATGATATAATCCAGAGTTTTTGGATCCCAATCTGCTTTTTCAAGTGCTTTTTGAAGCACCTGCTCGCCCAATAGAATAACTTCACGCGTATAAATGTCATTTTTTTCTTCAAATGACGTGGCAGTAAAAACTTCTTGCGGCTCCATTATTGAATAACGTTTATCAACGGCGGCACCTTCAAATATTTTTTTTACTTTTTTTATAAAACGTTCATCCTGCCCGTCAAGCCAGCCTTCCAGCATAGGAAGTATGTCTTTGGTTTCGCGTGAATATTGCGGCAGCTGCTTGGCAGTTGTTACTATTTTTACACTCATTTGTTTGTAATTATCCACTGGTAGCGAAACGCCCATTTCCAGTTTATGGTATAGTTTTTTAAATTCGTTTTTTTAGAAAATTCTTCCAGTTCCTTTTTCTTAAATCCTCTTAAAATTGATACCAGTCCATCTTTACGTGACATGCTGCTTAGATTAAAAATAAAACAGATCATTTCAAAAAGCCGATATGCCATTTTACTTCGATGCAGGTCATTAATGATGATTCCCGCCGCGGCATTTTTCTTAAAGATAGTAATTATATTTAATATTTCATCATCTGTAAAATGGTGCAGGGTAAGAGTGCATAAAACGATATCATACTTCACTAGTTTAAAATCCTCACTAAAAATATCCATGCATTGGTATTCAATATTGGGATATGATGCAGACAATGTTTTGGCATAATTTATAGTAAAATCGTTGGCATCTATACCGATGATTTTAAATGTGTAATTTTTCCTTTTACTGAATCGTGCCAGCATACGAAGCATATCTCCATTGCCGCATCCAATATCGGCTATTGTGATTGTTTTAGTGCGGTCCAGTTTTTTTAGTATTTTTTTTACGCCGTGAAGTGTTACTTTATTCCCGCCTAGTAATTGATTAATACGAGCAATTTGATCAAGGGCTTCTTGTAAATCTTTTCCCTGAAGAAAAAAATCATCCATTATTTCTGATTCCTGCGTTCTATATTGCGTGTTTATCGGCATTTAATTAATTGTTATAGGTTTTCCGTGCGTTTGTTTGATGATCGCTGATAAAAGTTTGGGAAATGATGCTGTTATGGCAGTAAATACATTAGTAATTGTTCTATGGGTCAGGATGTGCGCCAGAATTCGCCCCATCCATATTCTTTTACCAAAGTGTTTCTTCCATTCTTTGGTATATTTTTTTTCTAATACTTTGCGGGACGCTTTATCATCTGAATAATATTCCAAGATTAATTCTGATGCAATTTTAGCACTGTGAACTGCCATGGCCATTCCGTTACCGCAAAGCGGATGAATAAGACCGGCAGTATCTCCAATCATTATAATATGGTTCTCTACCGCTTTTTTTTTCTCAAAAGAAATCTGGCTTATTGTAAGGGGTTTTTCAAAAAGAAGCATACTGTTTTCAAAAACAGCTTTAAGATGTTTGTTTTTGTAAAGTACACCCTCCTGGTAATCCTGAATATTTTTGTATTGTTTGAAAGTGGCATAATCTGCCAGATAACAAATGTTTATAATATTGTTTTCTACTTTAGCAACACCACAGTAGCCGCCTTTAAAGTTATGCAATGCAACAAGATCATCCTCTAAATTACCCGAATAATGGGCTTTTACAGCCAGCCAAGGTGATTTTTTATGGAAGAAGCTGCGATCTAAAGCCTGATCTAAATTGGAACGTTTGCCAAATGCACCCAATACAATTTTAGCCGTTAAAATTTGATTTGAAGAAGTAACAGTAAACAGGTCATCACTGAATGAAACATCAATAACATTTTCTTTTATTATCAAACAGTGGTTTGCTATTGCTTTTTGATATAAAAAATCATCAAGGGCGTACCTGCTTATGCCGAATCCTCCCAGAGGAAGTTCTACCATTGCCGTTTTTCCATTACTTGCAGTGAATTCAAATTTGGAAATGCTGGAGGGATTAAGTTCTGTAACATCGGCGCCAAGCCAAGTTAGGTAAGGTAAAATTTCATTGGAAATATATTCACCACAGACCTTATGTCTGGGGAAATTAGATTTTTCGATAAGAATTACTTTTAGATTTTTTTGAGACAGGTGTATAGCCGCTGTCAAACCTGCGAGTCCGCCGCCAATAATTAATACATCTGCATTGATCTTCATACAAGCAATTTACGAAAAAAAGCATTTAAAGAAAAGAAAACAGAGCTGTTATTTCTAGTTGAAACTTTTTTAAACAACGGTGAGTTTATTTCTGAAAAAGAATGCTGCTATAGAGAAAAGCCGGTATATCTAGATTTTGGTATAAGTATTTTAAAAAGATTTGAAAGTCAATATAAAAAAAGAATCTCCTGCTGAAGATAATTTAAGCGGATTTTAGTGTATTAATTTGATTTTTGTCCATAGAATCAGCCAGTAAATCACTATCGTTTTTAGTAAATAAAACGGTGTCAAAACTTAATCCCTTGAAAAAAAACTTCGATAGTCTTATCCTTAAAATCAACTATTTTTCTTTTTGTAATAAAATACAAGCTCCTCCTCCTGGAGCAAGTTTAATAGGAATAAGGTCGTTGCGGTTCACTTCTTTAGAAATGGTTTTATGGCTTACTTTATTGGTTCTGAAATCGGCATCGTCTCCGTCTTGAACAATGACCGCTTTGTAAGTGCCTTTTTCTAATACTTTAAGCGGAATGTGAATCTGACGGCTTTCTTCATTTGTCGCTGCAGCTATCAGCCAATCTCCTTCTGCATTCTGACGTGCCATAACAATATATTCTCCAATTTGACCACTGATTGTTTTACTTTCCTGCCAAGGCTGTTTTTGAGCACTGATAAACTGTAATAATTCCGGATATTTATTATAGTTCTCAGGAATATCAGGAATGATGGTTGCGCCAGAAAATGTGATCAGGGTGCGGGCTGCTTCCGCTGTAAGGGTAGAAGGTACCGGCATTGGATTGTCAACTCGTCCTTTTTGCTCCATATCAAAGGTCCCGTTGTTCATATCAAGAGGTCCTGCCACCATATTGACAAATACAGAGGTAACAAATGTCTTGGGTTCAAAAACTCTGCGCGCATCCAATTGTGCTTGGCAAAACTCACGGGTAACCGCGTTTGGCCATGTTCTCATCTGACCGTAGGGATGAACTGGATCATCATGAAAATCGACCATTAAATGGTTTTCAGCACAAAGTTTGGTTATATGCTGTGTATGCGCGTTTTTCTCCTCTGGACTGCCCTGCATAAAACCATATTTTACACCAGAAGCTCCCCAGTCACCATATTGCTTTAATGTTTTTTCTAGAGGATAATTTTTTCCTCCAACATCATTAAGATACAGCCAGATTCCTATATTTTTCTCTTTTCCGTAAGCAATGATCTGATGTACCTGCTGTACTTTACCTCCTTTTAAAGGATCTGATTCTTTGCTGAATTCTTCACCGTACCAGTTGGCATCCAAGACCAGCGATTTCATTCCGTTGGCAGATGCCAGATCGACCATGCGTTTCCAAGATTCCAATGACATCTCATATTTGAATCCATCAACTGCTGCGCCATCAATGCGCCAATCCCACACAGCGACACCCGGTTTTACCCATGAGAAATCTACATTCTTTACAGGTTCAGGATTAAGTAATTCAATCAGATGAGAATCAATTAATTCTCCCGGAGTTCTTCCATGCATCACAACTCTCCATGCCTTTGCATTTTTAGAAGGCACTGAGAAGAGATTCGTTCCTTTATGCGGCTGTAAAAGTAGGGGTTCACCGCTTTCAAGATTGGCCTCGTGCACTGCCATGTAACTATTTTCAGCTGCTTTAACAACCATGATCGGTTTTCGGGTATCAGCTGCTTCGTGCAGTTTTTCAGGACCAATATTGTGCTGCTCGCCATTATAGTACCAAGCAGAATAGTTATCTGCAAAGTTAAATTCTGTCAATTCTTTCTCCGACGTTAAACCTTCATATCTGAAAGCCATTCCATCATTGTACACTCTTACTTTTATTTGATAGGAAGTAAGATCTATTATGGTTTGGTTGTAATGATCAGGCACATTTTTTCTTTTCCCCCAAATAGGCTTCCAAACACTTTTTACCGATGAAGTGCTCACTTTATTCCAACGAATATTGTTTACTGCTTCTAATCCAAGCCTAGATTTTTGTATCAATAGATGACCGTCAGCCCGAAAAGTGTATTCAATTGTGTTTGCAGTGGTTTGTTCAATTTGAACTACAAGTTTTTTATCTGGGGAAGTGATTGTGACCGATTGTTTTTTTGATTGTGCAGACAGCACTGCAGAAAGTTGAACCAATACAGATACAAAGACAATTAATTTCGTTTTAAATTTCATTTTTTGCTTTTTATTATTCCGGAAAAGAATTCTGTCTTATTTCGGGTAGATAGCAGATACTACGTAAACTTTAATTTTTTTTACGCTACTAACAAAACTAGTGAATCCGAATAATAAAAACCAGATAATTTAAGCTACTGATTGCATAAAAAATCGCAGGTGCCTCTTTTAGCTTTTAACATAAAAAATGTTTAATATTGCCTTTTTGATTAGCACCCCTTCAATTTAATGTCTGTTTATAACGAATATACTGATGATTTCTTATTGAATCTTCTTAAGGAAGATAATCAGTCAGCGTATACAGAGATTTTCGAGCGATATTCTAAACTTTTAATTAATCATGCGTATAAAATTCTTGAAAATCAGGATGAAGCAAATGATGTAGTTCAGGAAGTGTTTCTCTCAATCTGGAACAAACGTTATGAATTAAACATTACAGGTTCCCTTTCTTCTTATTTATACAAATCTGTAAAAAACAGAGTACTCAACCACATTGCTCATGAAAAAGTGGTTTCGCGTTATGCTGATTCAATTTCAAACTTTATAGAAGAAGATTATGTTTTTGCGGATTCGAATCTGCGAGAAAAAGAATTAGAAGCTATAATTGCTAAAGAAATTGCACTGCTGCCTGAAAAAATGCGTGAAGTTTTTCTGTTGAGAAAAGTAGAAGAGCTTTCGTATGATGAAATTGCGCTTCAATTGAATATTACGGATAAAACAGCCAAACAGCAAGTGTATAATTCTCTTAAAATTCTTCGAGAAAAGCTGAAATCTATGATGAATCTTTTTGTTTGGTGAATTATATTTATGTTTTTTGTTAATTTTTTTGAATGATTTTCAGTTTTGTAACTCGTTCGTTATTAAACAGAAAGCTAATATTTCTATCCATTTCTTAAAGATATAGTAATAATTTTTTAATTTTTTTTTGTCATTGTCTATGACAAAATCTCTTTCTAACTGTCTTACTATTAAACAAGACAAAAATTTCGTGTAGTAATTATGAATAAAACCCAAATCTCAGAATTGCTTAAAAAATATCAAGAAAAAACTTTATCTGATGAAGATCTGGATAAACTTGATGCGTGGTATTTGAAAAAAGCGTCAAACAGCAATTTACAGCTTAATGAATACGAGCTGGAAGATAGTTACAAACTTCTAAAATCGAAATTACCGCTGCAAGAAGAAACTAAAGTAGTTCGTCTTTGGCCTCGAATAGCTGTTGCGGCTTCAATTGCTGTACTAATGGGTACAGGAATATTTTATTTTACACAGCCAAAAGAAGAAAAGGTTCAGGTTGCCACAAAACCACAGGAAATTGCTCCGGGAGGTACTAAAGGTGTATTGACACTTTCGAACGGAAAACAAATTGTACTTTCTGAAATTACGGCAAAAGATACTATTGCGCAAGAAGGAGAAGAAAATGAAGTAACAATCAAGATGAACGCAAATGGAGAAGTTACCTATATTATAAATCCAAATACAGACGGAGGTAAAGATGATAATTCATTCAACACTCTTTCAACACCAATAGGAGGACAGTATAATATTATTTTAGCGGATGGTACCAAAGTATATCTAAATGCGGTTTCTTCTATTAAATATCCAACACAATTCAACGGAGATAAAAGAGTTGTTGAGTTAGAAGGTGAAGCTTATTTTGAAGTAGCCAAAAACAAAAACAAACCTTTTATTGTAAAATCCAATAACCAGTCTATTGAAGTATTGGGAACACATTTTAATGTTCATTCGTATAATAATGAATCGGTTGTTAAAACTACTTTGTTAGAAGGAAGCGTAGCTGTTACTTATAAAAATCAAAAAGCGATTTTGAAACCTGGACAGCAGTCTGATGTATCTGATAATTTTTCTAAAATTAAAGTAAAAGAAGTAGATCCGGAAGAAGCGGTTGCCTGGAAAAACGGCCGTTTCAAATTTGACAATGCCGATCTGAAAAATGTAATGCGACAGTTGGAACGCTGGTACGGAATAAAAGTAGAATACCGTGGGAATGTCTCTGATGTTCGTTTTAACGGAGGTACATTTAGAAATAAAAATTTGTCTGAAGTATTAAAAGTACTTGAGCTTAGTAATATAAAATTTAAGGTTGAAGGAAAAACAGTAATTGTAGATCCCTGATTTTAAGTTTACCTGAATATACTGTGACTATAAACTAAAAAACCAGAAGCAGTTGCGATGCTTCTGGTTGTTATAAAAGTGTATAGCCAGTATAAGTTGTCCACCTATTGTTTAACTATAACCAATGTAAATGTATGAAATTAAATTTACAACCAAAAAAACCTTACAAAAATCTTGGAAAAAAGATTCCCAGATTTAATTTTTCTACCTATTTAACCGTGTTTATAATGCTGTTTTTCAGTTATTCAGCACAAGCACAAAATGTTACCATCAATTTTAAAGATGCTTCTCTTGAAACAGTTTTGAAAGAAGTGGCGAAACAGGTCAATTATGAAGTTTTTTATACTCAAAAACTGCTTAAAGATGCTAAACCTGTTACGATTAATGTAAAGAATTCATCTTTAAAGGAAACTTTAAACCGAATTTTCAGCACTCAAAATTTGAAGTACAATCTTGCCAATCAGACAATTGTAGTAACCGCTTCAAAAGATAAGACAGAAAGCTTGGGAAACGACCTAATCCGCGTAAGCGGAAAAGTTACCAATAATAAGAACGAATCTTTTCCGGGTGTAACAGTAACGTTATCAGGAACAAACAAAACCAGTATTACTGATTTTGACGGAAGTTTTACATTTGATAATGTACCCTCCAATGGAATTTTAGAGCTTTCCGGATTAACAATAGAAACAAAGTCTATCGCAATAAATGGCAGAAATACGCTAACCGTTATAGTTGAAGACAAAGTGGCTGCAATGAAAGAAGTGGTAGTTACAGGTTATCAGACTATTGCAAGAAGTAATTTTACGGGTGCAATTTCTAAAATTGATGAAAAAACATTAAACGAAAACATCAACTCTAATTTATCAAGCGCGATTGAAGGACGTGTTGCGGGTTTGATGTTTCAAAAAAATCCAAGCGGACTTGGTTCAGATCAGCCTATTTTAAGAGGAATTGGTACATTTTCTTCAGATCAAGTTGGTTACAGCCCGCTTGTAGTAATTGATGGTTTACCAACTGAGTTAACTTTAGATGAGATAAATCCATATGATATTGAAAGTGTAGACGTTCTAAAAGATGCGGCTGCAGCTTCTATATATGGTTCAAGAGCGGCAAACGGAATTATCGTTTTAACTACCAAAAAAGGAAATGGTAAATTAAAAGTAACGATAAACTCAGATTTCTTTATTTCAGATAAACCAAATTTGAGAGATATGAATTATGCCTCAACAAGCGATATGATCGATTTTGAACAGGCAGTTTACAATAGAGAAAGAGCCAGATTTGCAGACACTGCAACTATGTTTAGCAGTTATGGAGACATTGGAAACAGTAGTTCGAAATATTACAGTCCTCTTTATCAATTAAATAGAAATTTAGAAGAAGGAAAAATTGACAATGCTGCTTATAACAGCACTCTTGCACAGTGGAGAAAAAACGATTACAATAAAGATTATCGTGATAATGTTTGGCAAAATGAATTAAGACAGCGTTATAATGTTGCCTTTTCTGGAAGTACAAGTAAGCAGAATACTTATGTATCGCTTAATTATGACCAATCAAAAGGTCGTATAAAGTACAATAGCGGACGCAATTTTAACCTTTACGCAAAAAGTAGTTTTCAGGTAAATAACTGGTTAAACGCTACTTTTGGAGTAAATGGAACTTATAGTAATGAGGATGTTACAGAATACGATCTTGGCAATTATGATATTCAAAAACGATACGAGCGTATTACAGACGATAACGGAAATTTAGTTCAGTCTTCATTTTCATCAGTTAAAGATGGTTTTACTTCCAGTGGTGCTCTTAATCCAGCTATGGTCGAAAAACTGGCGGGTTTGAGTGGTTTTAAATCGACGAATTTTAATGTTTTAGATGCTCTTAAAGAAGGTCTTGAAGAACAAAATTCATTGAGCTTAAGAACTTTCGCTAATATTAAAGCTAAATTGTGGAAAGGTTTAAGTTATAATACCCAATTTCAATATGAGGTAAGAAAAAATGACAGGGAACAGTACTACGATATTAATTCGTATAGAATGCGTTATGCTATTAATGCATTAACAGGATATAATCCAACCACAAATGCATATACGTACGTTGAAGGTTTCTCTACAGGAGGACGATATAAGCAGTCAAGTTCTCAGGCGAGCAATTATTCTTTTAGAAATCAGTTAGATTTTAATCAAGAATTTGCAGATGGAAAACATTCTGTTAATGCCTTGGTTGGTACAGAAATGCGCGAAACTTTTCTTCCAAGATCAATCGAACAGGTACGTTATGGTTATGATCCAGTGACACTTAGTTCTGCTGTATTGAACAATCTTGCATTGAGTCAGACAGGAGTTCCTAGTTATATCTTCGGAAACAATAGAACGTTGTCAGCTTTAGGAAGAACACAGCAGGAAATTTTACACCGTTATTTTTCAATTTTCAGTACTGCGAGTTATACTTATTTATCTAAATATAACATTACAGGAAGTTACCGTATTGATAAAGCCGATTTATTTGGAGTTGATCCAAAGTACAAAAACCGCCCTTTATGGTCTGCAGGTTTAGGATGGAATGTCAGCAATGAAAATTTCATGAAAGAAGTTAAATGGGTAACTATGTTGAAATTAAGATCTACTTACGGAATTAATGGAAACGTAGATCAAAGTACAACACCTTATATAACGGCAACGAGAAGAAACGATAATTTATATCAGTCGTTGCAATATACAAACATCACGGCACAGCCAAATCCAATGTTGAGATGGGAAAAAACTCAAAGTACCAATGTTGGTATTGACTATAGCTTATTCCGTGCTAAATTAAACGGTTCTATCGATTTGTATCACAAATACAGCACTGATTTATTAGCCACTACAGATCTTGATCCTACAGTTGGAGCTTTATCAAGAAGAATTAATGCTGGAGCACTTTTAAACAAAGGTGTAGAATTTACAGTTGGTTCTGAATGGTATAATAATGGTAATTTCCGCATTAATTCAAATTTAGTTTTTGCCTTTAACGAAACAACTGTTAAAAAAGTAACAAGAGCACAAACTACAGCTGCGTCATATGTTTCTTCACCAACTAATTTCTTTGTAGAAAATGATTTCTTCAATAGTATGTATGCTTACCAATATGGAGGAACGGTAAATGGCTATCCGTATGTTTTAGATGAAAACGGCAATCCATCTATTACTTTTGATGCCAATGGAAATCCCATTTCAACAAGTATCAAATCGATTACCAATCCAGATGCTTTAGTAAATGTGGGAACTTTAATGCCAACTTATACAGGTTCATTATCACAACGTTTTTCTTATAAACAATTCGAATTAAACTTCTTATTTGTTTTCTCTGGCGGAAATGTAATGCGTAAAGAAACGATTGACATGAGTTCTGATGCTGTAAATCTTTCTGGTATTACAGATCGTTATACAGATGCAAATCCAAACGGAAATACTCGTTTGTATGTAGATTTCGACGAAAGTGTTAGAAATTATGCAGGAACTATAAGCAGTCAATGGAGAAATTCAACTGCAAATGTTGTAGATGGTGATTATATTAAATTGAGAAACATTTCTTTTGGTTATAGTCTGCCTAAAGCTTTTGCAAATCGAATCAGTATAACATCGGCAAAATTTACTTTCCAGATGAATAATATTTGGTATTGGAGTGCTGCCGGAAATCGTATAGATCCAGAAGTTTACACTGTAAATTCTGGCACACGCAATTTACCATTGCCAAAAACATATTTATTTGGATTTAATCTTACTCTTTAAAAAATGAAACAGATATATATAACAGTACTGTCTTGTATGATGTTAACGATTTCATCATGCGAAGATTACACGGAAATCACACCCAAAGGCGCTTTAGTTATCGAAACTCCGCAGCAATTCCTTGAATTAGTATCTCTGCCTGGACGTGGTTATCCAATTAACAACTTTCAATACTTATCAGACGATCAATGGATGAGAGAAGCCAATGTGATAGGAAGAACTCCAAACATTGATATCATTAATTTTACATTTGATGAAAGTGTAGATAGAGTTTCGTTAATAACTGGTTCTAGTTTTTATAATCAAGCTTACAGTTACATCAACCGATGGAACACTATTATTTCACTAGTAGATAATAGCAAAGGAGATGAAAATATCAAAAGATTAGCAAAAGCTGAAGCTAAGATTTACAGAGCTTATGATCACTTTTTATTGGTAAACACTTATGCAAAAGGTTACGATCCGCAGACTGCAGCTGCAGACGGCGGAATCTGTATCATGGAAAAATTTGACCTTGAAACACAGCCTTCAAAATCTACTGTGGCACAGGTTTATGATTTTATTCAAAGAGATATCGAAGATGCGTTACCTTATCTTCAGGAAAAACCTGTTGATGTTTATCATCCTTCTTTAGCATTTGCTTATGCGTTTAAAGCCAAAGTTCATTTGTTTAAACGTGAAATTGCACAGGCTCAGGCAGCAGCTGAAAAATCATTAAGCTATAATAATCAAATATTTGATATGGTAGCTTACAATAAACAAGGAGGCCCAACTGCAGCAGCTGTTCCGGCTGCAAATAATATTGAAGTATTGAGTTATATGTACATGACAGGGTATAACGAAATGAATTTCGGACAGCTTTATATCATCAGCCCGGAATTAAGAACTTTATTTGGAACAAATGACGCGCGTTTCAATTTATTTTTCAATTCAACTAGTACAACCAATCTCGACCAAGGTTCAGGCACAGCGTATTGGGGCACGCAGTACACAAGATTTTTCTATCCTACAGTGGGTATGAAAACAACTGAAGTGTATTTAATTCTTGCAGAATGCTATGCAAGAGACAATAAACTTAATGAAGCAGTTGGAGTCTTAAATGCCTTAAGAGCAAAACGTATTCTTTCGGGTACTGTAAATTTAACGGTTCCGGCTACAAGAAAAGAAACAATGGATTTGGTAATAAATGAAAGAAGAAAAGAACTGCTTTTTGGTTTTAACCGTTTCTTTGATTTAAAGAGATTAAATACAGAAACTGAGTTTGCCAAAACCGTTACAAGAGTATTTCCATTGGTAAACAAAACTGTTCCTCAAAAAACATATACATTACAGCCCAACTCTCGATTGTATATTATTCCGTTTCCATTATCTGCTTTGCAGAAAAACCCGAAATTGACCCTAAACACAGACGAAAAACTTCCATTTTAATTTAGATGAAGAAATTATTTATAATGCTGATCATGCTGTCTTTTGGACAGCATGGTTTTGCTCAAACTCCGGAAAAAAAAGCCGACAGCACCAGCACGCAGCCAAAAGGAATGCAGGCTTACAATAAAGTGATCACAGATAAGGCCAAAAGCAAGTCGGGTCTTTTTATGGTAAGTCAGGTCGATACAAAATACTATTTTCAAATTCCAGACAGCTTGTTTAATCGTTATATGTTGGTAGTAACCCGTTATCTTTCGACTCCGGAAGGAATGGGAATTTTTGGAGGGGAAAAGGCCAACGAGCAGACTATTTATTTTGAAAAAGGGGCAAATAATACTGTTTTTTTAAGATCATTACAGTACAGACAAGATGTTCGTTCTGCTGACTCGATGCTGGCAAAAGCATTGGCGGGAAGCAATGAAAATCCAATTGTTGCGGCTTTTCCAATCAAAACAACTAATCCGGATAACGGAAATGTGGTTATCGATGTAACCGATGTTTTCAAGAAAGACAACGCAATGTTTGCTATTGAAGGCAAAGAAAAAACAGAGAAAAAATTAACCTCTCTTGCTGATGATAAATCTTTTATTGAAAGTATAGATACCTATCCGATTAATATAGAAGTCAAGACAACAAAGACGTATACAAGTTCTACAGCAAGCAGCGGCAGTATTACATTGCGATTAAATACTTCAATTGTATTGCTTCCAAAAACGCCAATGCGTAAACGTTTTTTTGATGAAAGAGTAGGGTATTTTGCTAATAAATATGTTTTGTTTGATGATGATGAACAAAGCGCACAGAAAAAATTTATTGTACAGCGTTACCGTTTAGAGCCTAAAGAGAAAGACATCAAAAAGTATCTAAGAGGCGAATTGGTCGAACCAAAAAAACAGATCGTTTATTATATTGATCCTGCAACACCAAAAAAATGGCGTCCATACCTAATTGCAGGAATCAACGATTGGCAGAAAGCTTTTGAAGCTGCAGGTTTTAAAAATGCAATTATAGGTAAAGAATGGCCGGAAAATGATCCAGCAATGAGTTTGGAAGATGCAAGATATTCTGTAGTACGATATCTGGCTTCTGAAACACCAAATGCTTATGGTCCCAGAATCAGCGATCCGAGAAGCGGAGAAATTATGGAAAGCCATGTTGGATGGTATCATAATGTGATGAAATTAGTCCAAAGATGGTACATGATTCAGGCAGGACCATTAGATGCAAGAGCCAGAAAAATGCATTTGGACGATGAATTGATGGGACAATTAATTCGTTTTGTTTCTTCGCACGAAATTGGGCATACCATTGGTCTGCGTCATAATATGGGGGCGAGCAGTGCGACTCCTGTAGAAAAACTTCGTGATAAAAAATGGGTGGAAGAAAATGGTCATACCGTTTCTATTATGGATTATGCCCGCTTTAATTATGTAGCGCAGCCGGAAGATAACATTAGTCCAAAAGGAATTTACCCAAGAATAGGGATGTACGATAAATGGGCTGTAAAATGGGGTTATACCTATTATCCAAACGCTGAAGATGAGTTTGAAGAAGAAAAGACCCTTGCTAAATTAACGACAGAAAGTTTAACGGCTAATCCTAAATTATGGTTTGGAGGAGAAGGAAAAGACGAAGATCCTCGCAGTCAGTCAGAAGATTTGGGAGACGATTCTGTAAAGGCAAGCGATTATGGAATTAAAAACCTAAAACGAGTAGTTCCAAATCTGGTTGAATGGACCTATCAGCCAAACGATGCTTACGATAACCTATCAGATATGCATAAAGCAGTTGTATCGCAATATAGCCGCTATTTGTATCATGTATTGAAAAACATTGGCAATAATTATGTAACCAAAAGAACGGTTGACGAAAAAGGAGCGGTTTATCAGCCAATTCCAAAAGCAAAAGTAAAGGCAGCTGTTGATTATGTTGGCAGACAATTGTTTACAGCACCATTATGGATGTATCCAAAGGAAATTGAACAGCTTATTGCGTTGAAAACGGCAGACCAAATATCAGATCAGCAGAATCAGGTTTTAAATATGCTTTTGAGTTCCGGAATGCTTTACAACATTAGTGTGAAAGCCATACAGTTTGAAGGAGCTTACACCGTTCCGGAGTTTTTAAATGATCTGGAGCAGACGGTTTGGGTAAAATTCAGCGGTGACGAAAAACAAGATTTTTACAGAAGAAGTTTGCAGCGCGCTTATGTCGAAAAATTAGGCATGCTTTTACTGCCAAAAGAATTAGAGCCTGGAAAAGCAGCCAATGCAGCGCAGCGCAGCGATGTGAGATTGTACGCGAAACAGCACTTAGTAAAATTAAGAGATGATGTTGTTAAGTTAATGAACGGAACATCAGGTTTAAGTAAAGATCATTACGAAGCAATCTTGATCGAAATGGACAAAATAGTTACAAAATTAAACTCAATTACAACGATATGAAAAAAGTATTAGTGATCGTATTCATCTTCTTAAGCGGTCTGACTCAGGCCCAACTAACATCAAAAGAAGAAGTAGCGCCAGAATTGGTTCAAAAAAGAGAAGAGCAGAAAAAGGAAATTACTAAAAATTATCTGGCTTTAAAAAACAGTTTAATTACTTCAGATAGTTTAGCGGTGGTAAAAAACGCAGAAGCTTTAAGGAATTCTTTAAAGAACTTCAAATTTAAAAAGCTGAGTTTAGAACAAATGAATGCAGCGACAACAACAAGAAAAGCAATTTCAGATTTAGCAGCTGAAATGGCATCAACTAAAAATATTAATAAACAGCGCAAAATTTTTGAAACACTTTCTGTGAAATACTGGGAAGCGGCTTCAAAATTCAAAGCAGCTGATGCAGCATTATACCTGCAGGTCTGCCCAATGACAGGTGCTGTATGGACAAGTGATAGTAAAGAAATTAAAAATCCTTATTATCCCAAAAATATGCTGACTTGCGGTGAAGTAAAAGCAAGTTTGTAGTTTTTTTAATTTGAATTAGTTTGATAAATACGGTATTCTGAAAGGAGCCGTATTTTGTCGTTTATCATATTTTTTATGTATGAGAAAAAAATATAGTAAAAGGATCAAATGCCGGGCCGAAAGGGCTGGCATTTTTTTATTACCGACATTCATTCTAAGTAATTGTCTTTGCAATCAGTAGATTTACCTAAAATCTTATACAGCAAAACTATAAGAGATTTATGCAAAGGCTTTTGGAAATTAAAACTCTGATTTAAAATACTATTCTTTCCGTAATTTTTTGATTTGAGGAAGCATCAATTCCGGTAACTTCGGCATACTTTACGTTTGGTAACCAAAAAGATCCCCCTTCAATACGCACAAATATTTTTTCTACCTGTATCCTTTTCTGATTTACATTTACAAAAACATGATATTTTTGATCTGAATCCATCTTCTCCAGGGTTAGGGGAAACTTTTTATAGGATACAAATTGAAACTCAAACTCGTCATTATTTAAGGTTTTACTTTCTATTCCATATGCAAATTTGCGTTGTATATAGCTGAAATTTTTTTGTTCTCCTTTCTCAGCATATCGAATCCAGTAGGCTTTTATAGGATTGCTTTTGTTTATTTTCCCATTTTCCTGATAATTTAAGGCATACACAGCAGTGTTTGTATTGGGATCTCGCTGAATGTAAAACAGCATGTTATCTATATTCTTGGGTGTTGGAAAATTTAATGGTGATGGATTTTTGGATTGTGCCAGTAAATTTTGAGCCATTATATTTACTAAGATCGTTATAACGATTAGGGATTTTGTAAAATAATTAAAGGGTAATTTATTCATAACAAAATACTTATGATTTAATTTTATTTTAAGACATTTTGTTTTTTGTTTAACCTAAAAACCCAATATTTAATCAGCGGGTAATTAAATCCATACGAAACAAAACTATCTGTGATTAATCTTCCGATTCTGTAATCGATTTGAAATGTTTTTTGTAAAATTAGTGTGCCAAATGATTTTAATGAAATACTTCCTAGTACAACTACCGCAAATTTAAAAAGCTGACTATTGATGTGGCAGCTATACCCACATTGATCTTTAAATACCCAAAATCTATTGATGCTGAAATTGATGATTGCACCAACAGTTCCTGAGATTAAAATAGAAAAGGTAAAATGCAGCTTAAATACTTCTGTTAATAGAATCATTAAGGTATAATCGGTAATACCGCCTAAAAATGCCGCAACTTGTGCCTGCAGAAAAGTTAAAACAGCTTTTTTTCTGAACATTTCAGTCTGTTTTTTTATCTTTTAAATCGCCCAGCTTTAAGAGTTTCATGCTGTCTATCGTATTAATTATAAATAATGCAATAGTGATTAAGCCTGCCAAATAGGTAATTGATCCAGTAAATAAAACTTCTATAATTAAAATTAAAGCAATAATAAATCGAAGTTCTGTTGGACCAACAAAGCCGGAATCAATACTATATTCATTTGTAATTTTATACCGTAACTGACTGATGATGATCGACCAGCCATACAATGCAACAAAAGCAAAGGCTAATACTTGTGTGCCATTTTTAGCATAAATGTAGTAGCCAAAGCCTATAAGTACAATACCAATCCAGTCGGCGATAATATCGAGTGCAAAACCATACCAGCGGCGCGGGGTATTTCTATAATAAGCCAATCTTCCATCTAAAGAATCGCCTAACCAATTTACAGCCAATCCAATAATACCCAAAAGCAAATACCAATCAACCAAATAAGTTCCTAAAACAAAAGCTAAAAATACGAATCCTGAACCAAGAGTTCCCATTAAAGTAAGCAGGTTTGGCGAAATGAATTTAGGCACTTTTGGAAGCAAAAATACAATCGTTAACTGTTCTGCTCTTTTTAAAATATTAGTCCGCTTGCGGTCTGAAAATGTTCTTTGCGCAATTGCATTATAATCCT
This sequence comes from Flavobacterium johnsoniae UW101, assembly GCF_000016645.1. Classification (NCBI taxonomy): domain Bacteria; kingdom Pseudomonadati; phylum Bacteroidota; class Flavobacteriia; order Flavobacteriales; family Flavobacteriaceae; genus Flavobacterium; species Flavobacterium johnsoniae. The sequence continues at coordinate 4,500,538 of NC_009441.1, read as the reverse complement.
CAACCTGTATTTCTTTTCCCATTATCAGCCCAATATTTGTAAACCTGACAGTATAGCCAATTCTATTTTTGCCATTTTCAATTTGATTTTTCTTTGCTTGCTTTTAAAAAAATCGGTGGTACTTTTTAGTTTACCTGATCTAACCAGATAACTAAATGCGAGAACAATCAGCATAATTATTTAACAATTCCTGCAAAACGCTGATAGAAAACCGTTGGACTATTCTCGTTTTTAGGAGCATATTTCCCTGCGATAATCGGAATATAAATAACTCTTCTTCTGCTTTCTTCGCCACGGATAGATGATTGTGCAACTCTGTGCCACAAACGTCCATCGTGAATAGTTAAATCTCCAGCTTCGGGATTGATGGAAACTTCTTGTGGATCAGGTTGATGATCTAAAAAGTATTTTTTACGGAAAAGCATTTGATAAATACTTTGCTTATGTGTACCCGGGATGATTTTAAGACCGCCATTTTCAGGTTTTAAAGTACTTAAGTGAATACCCACATTTAGCATCGGGTTTAATTTTCCACCATAAAAAATATCTCTTAAGCCATCTGTGTGCCAGCCCATTTTTGTAAACTTACTTTCCGGCCCGTTGATATAGTGATTGAAAACCATTCCGTCTTTTTCTTCAGTACCTAATCTTGCGCCATCGCCGGCCAATGGCAGTAAACCATTGAATCTTGGATCGAGTAAAAGACCGCTTAAGGTCTGATGATGCTGGTTGATAAAAGCAAAGCGCTGCACAATAGGAGAGCCGTCTAAATCCTTTCCGTATTTAATAGGAACACCGTTTACTTTTTGAAGATCATTGTCAATCCATTGTTGCTCTACTTGTTTCGAGGCTTCAATGATGGATGAAACAGTTTCCGGATTTATAAATTTTTTGAAATGGATAAAGCCATGTTCGTTAAAAAAGTTTATTTGCTCATTATTTAATTGCTCAGCAAGGGTGAAGGTTTTATAAGAAGATACCATGATAATATAGATTTAATAAATGAAATAATATAGTTTGTAATTTTATCTAAAACAGAATAACAACAACAGCAGCAACAAGACATTAGCATGTTGGCGTGCATTCGGTTTTCAGATAAACTAAACATATTTTTTCTTTTATTTGACATACTCTATAGAATTAGTAGAATTTTATACAAACTTACTATAATTTTTCTTTTGCAAAGAATATTTTTTTGATTTTTTTTGAAAAAAATTAAATTTTATAAATTCCAGCAGCGGTTTTTTCTATAAAAGCCTTTGGCAGTATACGATTGGCATAAACCGAAATGATATTAGTAAAACCCGGAATAACTTCTGATTTTTTGCTGAACATAGCTTTTACTGCCATTTTTGCAACTTCATCAGGCTGCATATTAAACTTTTCAGCCATTTTGTTTAAAGCACTTAAACCAGCTCTTGCAGCAAAACCAGTATCAACCGGACCCGGACTAAAACAGGTTACTGAAATTGAAGTTTGGGCAAGCTCGAAACGTAAGGCACGGGTAAATGATAAAACAAAAGCCTTAGTAGCCGAATAAACAGCCAGAGTAGGTACAGCTTGATATGCAGCAGTACTCGATATATTTAAAATATAGGCTTGTTTTTGTTGTGAAAGTATGGGTACTAATAAATGTGAAAGTTCAACCACTACGTTCATGTTGAGCTGCATCATGCCAAGCTGATCGTTTAGGGAAGATGCACTAAAATCACCCCACACCCCATATCCGGCATTATTAACTAGAACTGCAACCGGATAGTTATTACTTTTTATCCAATTGGTTATTTTTTGTGATGCGCCATTTATTGAAAGATCAATCGATAAATAAAAAATATCGATGTTATACTTAACTTCAAGATCATCAGATAATGCTTTCAATTCCTGATCACTTCTTGCGGCAAGCAGCAATGGATAACCCTGTTTAGCTAATTCATGAGCGATAGATTTTCCAATTCCTTTACTGGCGCCGGTTATCAAGGCATACGGTTTAGTTGTATCGCTCATTTGTATTAATTTTGGTAATCAAATATAAAGATTAATTTTAAACTATAGGAGATTAATAAAATGCTTTGATTTATTCTTTAAGGGGCTCTTGAAGATGAATTAATAGTAGTACAAAAAGCATGGTAATGCTTTTTTTCGGCTGTGACTTTAATTTTAAAAAACTGAAATCACAGTATAAATACTGGATTCTATATTCATTTAACCAAGTCTGCAATCCGTAGAATAACATTTATTTTCTCAATTGATTAAAAAGATTTAGAAATTTTTAATAAAGTTTCTAAACCTATACTGAAATAGTAGTTAGTTATAATTTTCTTCTTTTTTTTCAGACTTATTTTATTTTTGATTTTGACCGGTGACGGGAGAGGTAGGATGGAATGGAAAGTTTATTTTAATAGGAAGATTATTTTAGGGTCAGTTTATTTCTAATGGTTAAATAAGATTAGTAAAATATTGGTAAGGATTCTGGTTTCGCTGTTATTTTACGCCTTAATTTGTTGAGGAAATTTAAATCATTAAATGTCGTTGGACTGAAGTTAAAAATTGAGTTATTTCTTTAATATAATGTTAGTTTTGCTTACTGGATAGACAATTGAATTAATTGTGTTTTAAATTTTATTAATTTTATAGAATTAATATATTTGCATCGAAATAAAATCTGACAAATTTTTTATTGATGAAGCTGTGAGTACGATTTAAAAAACATCGGACCAATTTTGCAAAAGTTGTATAGAAGATTGTACTGTGAAATACATTAATAAGTGTATTTAAATGAATGCGGAGGCGATGCAGGATGCTGTGATGGATGCTGCGGCTACTGCAGACGAAAAGTGCGACTGCTAAGATTATCCAATCCTGGTTAACAAAGTAAAAGAATTGCATGCAGTTCCTTTGACATTAAAATTTAGAGATGCCAATGCAGTATTTTTAAAAAAAACTGCTTTTTGACTGTTCTGAAATCAACTGTTTAGAAAATACAAAAAAAATGTTCAAACCGGCTCTTCTTCTTTTTTTAGTTTCCATTTCTCTATCTGCCCAGAAATTAGGCAATAGAACCGCATTCGAACTAAGGGGTGCAGGTAAAGGATTAAGTATTGATAAGATCTACCTGGTTTACGAAGTTGGCGACAAAAGAATTTATGACTCAGTTAAAATAGATAATAGCAAATTTATTTTGAAAGGAAATATCGATTATCCCATTAGAGCCACTTTATGCAATAATCGAGAGTTTAGTATGAGCAAAAGTAATTCTATAGAATTGTTCCTTGAACCAGCGATAATGGAAATTAAGTTAGATTTTTATGATTTTTCAACAGCAGAGATGAAGGGCAGTAAAACACAAGACGAATATTCCCAGCTTCAAAAAGTAAAAAATGTCGTATTTAGTAAAAGAGATTCTATCTCATTGCTTATAAGATCGTATTTTGACAGGATCACTGCCGCCTCAGACCCGCAGATTAAATTGGAACTGGAACATCAATTGGAAATTTTGGAAAAGCTGTCAGATGAAAATAAAATCGCAGAAATGGAGATAGATTTTAATTTTATCAGACAGAATCCATCTTCGTTTACAGCGCCCTCTTTACTTTATTACAGATTGGCTAAGAAAGAAGGGCTTTTACATTCTGAAACTATTATATCTCTTGCTGATGGGTTGTCAAAAGAAGTAAAAGAATCTCCGTTGGGAGTAAGGCTTTTTAAAAGGATTTCTGATTTTAAGAACAGTAAAGTGGGAAGCATTGCTCCTGATTTCATATTAAAGGATTACAATGGACAGATAGTGTCTTTGGGTTCCTTTCGGGAAAAAAAATATGTTCTGATAGATTTCTGGGCAAGTTGGTGCGGGCCTTGCAGGCAAGACCTGCCTTTTCTTAAAGATGCCTATGAGAAATATAAAGATATGGGATTTGAAATTATCAGCATATCGAGAGACAATAATCTGAATTCATGGAGAAAAGCAATAGTCGATGAAAAAATAGGATTTTGGAAGCATATATCCGTTGCCGAAAATCAGACAAAAATGGAAGATAATTACCTTGTTACGGCAATTCCTGTCAAGATTCTGATTAACAAACGGGGCGAAATAATTCGACGATGGAAAGGTGGTGGAGATGAAAACAAAATGCAATTAAAAAAAATACTTGAAGAAACTTTTGACAGAGATTAGATTCTATAAAACATTTAGATAACCCCCTTAATATACGACCGAAAACTTTGCGTATCTTTTTCAGTATTTAGAAAAAGAAGAATTGCCAATTGATAAATGAAAATAGTTTTTATGCAATGCTTTATGTTGGTCTTAAAACTAAATTAACCGATTCTGCACCCAATTAAAATTAAGACTCTATTTCTCCCATTAACCTCTTTGTGGATATCGGGTCCACTTTTGTCCTGACGGATGTTGTTCTTCTTTGTATAAAAAAATGGTAGTGTGCAGATTAGATATTTTTATAGTTTAACCGCGCAGCTAACTGAAAAAGAGAAGGCCTGCTGGCCGTCTCTTTTTTGTCTTTCATTTTACATTTTAATGAAATTTAGAAAAGAACATTAATGAATAAACGTTGTAGTCCAGCCTATTCCAAACTGATAACCTGATTGCGCCTTGTCGACTATTAAAGGTAAAAAACCATATACTCCGATATAATTGTTGCGATTGATCTTATATTTTGGAGCAAAAAGTAAACCATAATTTATAAACACTTCACAGTTGGAGTAATCTGTTTCAAATCCTGCACGCTTATTTACCAGGGTTCCCTTGGTATATGCAAAACTGGCACCCAGAGGAACTTCGAAATTTAATTGTATTTTGGAGAAATTTAAAGAATAGCCAAGGTTTATTGCAGGCACCAGTCGCATGTCAACATCATTCCTTAAATATGCTAACGGTTCTGATTCGCCTTTAAAATCAAAATAAGCAGCAAGAAATATTCCTACTGTAAAATAATGTTTGCTTTGGGATAAGGGTACTGTATACTTGCTATACACACCATAATAGATGGCTTCATCACCGGCTATAATTGCCCCGCCTTCTATTGAATTATTGTTTTTTCTGCCGTTTTGAGAGAAAGTAAAATTAAAATACAATAAAGTAAAAATAACAAGAACGCTTTTTCTAATTGCTGAACACATAATCTAATCCCTTTTTAAATCCTTCATTAACAGCACCTGAATGGCCGCTTTTTTTAATATATTCTGATTTGTGCTTAAAGTTTGAAAAAGACCTGCTGTCTAATGTATTATTCATTTGCTCAAACGATCCCAGTGAAACACCTCCTTCCAGAGTTCCCATGCCATTGAAAAATTTTACCGGCAGATCAGTATGTGTATCTGCATATTTTTTTTCGTATTCGAAAATAATGCCTGAGTCATACCAATAGGATGTTCCAATAGCCACAAATTTGTCAAAAGGGTTTGATATTCTGTCCTTAGCCATAACGTACTGAGTAAATAACCCTCCAAATGAGTTGCCAATCAATGTTTTATTGTTGGACTTGTCTATATTATATCTTGCCTCTAATTCAGGAATTAATTCATCTTTTAAAAACAGATAAAAATTGTCAGCCCCGCCTGAACCTTTGTCATATGCAGTGGGTGTGTAGTCTCTATTTCGTTTTTCACTGTTGCCGATGCCAATAAATATCGATGGTGGCATACTGCCCCTTAGGACTTTGTTTGAAATTAACTCAGAAATAGTATTAAAGTGCAAATCACCATCCAGACCAATTACTAACTGATTAACTGATTGCGGACTATAATTTTGCGGCAGATATACATAAATAACGTAGTCTTCTTTATGTATAGTTGATTTTAAGACAAACTCTTCAGTTGTCCCAATGATCTTAAAATCCTCAGCTCTACTGCAGCTGATTAATAAAATCAACAATAATGAAATGTATCTCATGTGTGTAAAAGTTATTATTTTTTTTACAAAAATAGAGTAACTTTATACAGTAAAACTTATTCGAAATCAAGAAATTCCGATAAGATGCTAAGTCTTTTTTAGGTACTTTTTTTTAACTCTGCTATATGTTTCAGGAGTTAAACTCAGATAGTTGGCAATTAGTTTTTGAGGAACTTCTTTTAAAAAATCCTCTGATTTTGCGATTGAAAGTAAAAATAATTCAAATTTTTTATAAGCATTTTTATATTGTAATACCAAAGATCTTTTTTCTCGTTCCAAATGAACCTGTTCATATAATTTAGTGTAGATGTAACAGAAATCGTGGTTTTCCAGCAGTAATCTCTCAGCATCAGATTTTTCTATATATATGATTTCTACATCAGTTAGAGCTTCTTGTATTTGGTTTGAAGGACTGTTTTCTACATAGCTTGTAAAACAGTTATAGCTCATGCCGGCAAGAGAAAAATCGATTGTGCATAAATTGCCATCCACAATTACATACTGATGGACAACCCCTTTTAATACTAAACTGGTTTTAGTTTCAATTTGTCCTAGATCTAAAATTATTTCATTTTTTTTGTAGGTCTTCTTTTTACAGATTTTTGCAATAGGTTCAAAATTTTGGTTTGATATCGAGTGAACCTGATTAAAAAAATTAAACAAAATTTGCTTTTCTGATGATTGAATGTCGGTGTGATTCATTTAGTTTGCATGTATGAAACATTTTTGGGATTACGTGCTGATTTCAATTTCGCAAATTACAAAAGCTTATCTGCGGCAGATGAATTTAGAAAATTATCTAAACACCAGTTTTTATAAAATCGTCATTACTAAACAATTTAAGTCCAAAAAACGAATGATAATTTCCGATGATGCAAAGTCATTTTGTGCCATTGTTGTTCATTTTTAGATCTCGGTTAGTCTGCAAGACCGTCGATGTATTGCAGCTACATCTCAAAGATACACCGTTTTTTTATATTGTTTTAGTATTATTTTAAAGGAAAGAAAATAACAGTAAAATGATCAAACTTACTTTATTGATTTGGTGTATAATAAAAAATGTAACCAATTGGCGACATCTGTCTGAGTGACCTTACAAGGATTCGAAGAGTGTTTTCACTGGAGATTTGAACCTTTTAATGTAATTATTCCTTAGTTAGTTAGTTAGTTAGTTAGTTAGTTAGTTAGTTAGTTAGTTAGTTAGTTAGTTAGTTAGTTTTTCTTCTCTTTTAGATTTTTTTTAGTTTTTGTTTTGTTTTTGTTTTGTTTTTGGCCAGCGATGGGGGAGTTGGGAAAAGAAAACTTTCCCAACCTTTTACATCACAGAAGCATCTATCTAGGTAGAAACTGGAAACGAAAAAATCGAATGATTATGAATCCCTATCTGAAGGTTTTAAGCATGAATTAGACGAGGTCACTTTAGAAAAAATAAATGAAGTTAAAAAAGATAGCTGGACAATTTTTTCGTCAGATATTACAAAACTTGACTTTAAGAATTTAGACACTAAAAGATTATAACTAAGAATAATAAATTTAATTGGAAAAGATTCCAAAATGAGCGATTACAATATAGAAGGCACACCTTTCAGCGTTAGTTTTTCAGATTATTTTGATAGTCAGAAAGCTGAATTTAAGATCATTCAAGAAAAAGAAGCATATCCAAAAGGAAACGAATGTAATAAACGAGTTAATGTATTGATTAACAATATTTTAACTCGTTTATTTGTTTTTATTTTGTAATATTTTGCCTTCTACTTGCCGATGCAGAAATTAGCACTTCTGTATTTACAAGGGTTTTTAATGGTCGAGGTACAACTGAGGTACAAAAATTTAACAAAGGATTACAAAATAAATACAAATAAAAAATCGAAATTAAAATCTGATATAAGGACTTTTTGATCTATATTTTTAAGAACACATTAAACCAGTGGTTAAAGCAAATTTAATAAATTTTTTATGAAGATACTTTTTGATAATTATTTAGTTTTCAAAATACTATTTCTTTGTGTCTAATATAATGGTTATGTTTTTTTGCAATGTTTATCTTTTTAAGAATGTGGGTGGATCTGTCATAATTTACTGTTTGATTTGTTAATCATGTGTATGAAAAAAGATATTTCGATATTTTTCGAAACTTATATTATTTCTTTACGGTTTTATAAAATTCCCATTTTTACTTTGAAGAAAGCTTGATTCATGGTGTTTTAAGATGTAATTTGCTAGTGCAGATATTTTGAAATATTGCGGGTATGCCAAAATTGCACTACTTTTAGAGCTGAACCAAATCTATGACCGTGAACACAGAAGACCAATTGCCTGAGTATTCATTTTTGAAAAAGGGAGGTGAAGCCGGATCCATTTTACTGCAAAAAGACTGGAGCATCACAGCTCTGGGCACTCCGAATAACTGGACGGAAAGCCTTAGAACCGCTGCTGGAATCATGTTTTCTTCACGTGTGCCCATGTTCTTAGTCTGGGGTAAAGAAAAAACTCTTTTGTACAATGACCCTTTTATTATATTCCTTAGAGAAAATAATAAACATCCTTATGCATTAGGAAAAACACTAACAGATGCCCTGCCCCAGGATTGGCTGGTGGTCTGCGATGCGGTGCAGGGAATTATTGAAAAGGGAATTTTAAAATCCGAATCCAACATTACTGCCACAGTAATGAGAAACGGATTGCAGCAGAAAGTATATCTTACTGCAGGTTACAGTGTCATAACAAATAAAAACGATACCATTGAAGGCGTTTTTGTGACCTGTCTGGAAAATTCTGCCGTTATCCCGGATATGATCGGTTCAAGTTCTGTCCGTTCGCAGCTTAACAGCCTGCTGATGCAGTCGAATGCAGGAATTGCACAGGCCAATATCCAGGGGCGCGTTGTGGAAGTGAATGACCGCTACTGCCAGATGCTAGGGTACAGCCGTGAAGAAATCCTGCTGATGAATTTAGGTGAGCTCACTCATCCGGATGATTTGCAGCGAAATATGCTGTTGTTGCAGGACTGCATTGAAAACGGAAAAGATTTTTTAATTACCAAACGTTATATATGCCGTGACGGATCCGTAATCTGGGTTAATAATAGCATTTCAGTTGTTATGGACCAGCTGGGTGAAAAGTACATAACGGCCATAGCTATCGATATTACTGATCAAAAAGAAAAGGAGGAAAAACTGCTGGCTAGTGAAGCTCATTTACAGCTTTTAAGAGATACAGTGCCGGCCATGATTTTTTATCTTGACCAAGAGCAGCGCTATGTCACTTACAACACTGTTTTCAAAGAGTGGTTTTCCATTGAAGGCGATCAGGCCGTTGGGAAAACTGTTCGGGAATTTTTGGGTGAAGCCGCTTATGCAAAAACGCTTCCTCATCTTAAAATAGCTTATGGCGGAAAACAGGAAAAATACGAAATGTTTGCGCCGTCAAGAATGGGAATTAAAAGATGGCTCAGTATCGTTTATACACCCCACAAAAACCCTAAAGGAACTGTTGTGGGACTTATCGTGCATGCTACCGATATTACGCAGAGTAAACTGGCAGAATTCGCCCTTCGTGAAAGCGAATCAAAGCTATTGTCTGCCGTAGAGGTGGCCCAGCTGGGTACTTGGTCGCTGGATATTGCTACGGGTATCAGCACCGTCTCGCAGCGCCATGCCGATATGTTTGGACTGAGCGGTACTGTGATGCCGGCCGAGGCTATCAGGACTTTGATCAGACCTTCGGATTATAAACGTGTAACGGAAGCCTTTTTAGGAGCCCAGAAGCAAGGTTCTAACGGCAGTTACGAGGCAGAGTATAGAATTATGCATGGGAAGAACGGCAGGGAAAAGGTTATTCATGCCGTTGGACGGACCCATTTTGATGAAAATGGAAATGCTTTGTTTATAAGCGGTACTACTCAGGATATTACCATTTACAGGGAATTGCAGCTGGCGTTGGAAAGCGAAGTAGAAGTGCGAACCAATGAACTTGCTGTTGTTTTAAAAGAACTTCAGGAAGCCAACAAAGAGCTTGAACAATCTAATAGAGCTCTAAAACACTCCAATGAAGAGCTGGCACAGTTCGCCTATGTTGCCAGTCATGACCTTCAGGAACCCCTGCGCAAAATTCAAATATTCGCTGCCATGCTGCAGGATGGGAATTCAGGAAGGGATCCAAAGACGATTATTGGCAAAATAACTGCTTCAGCGGCGCGTATGAGCCAGCTGATCTCTGATCTGCTTGCCTTTTCAAGACTGATCCAGCCTGAAAAAAATCTCCAGACAGTGGATCTTAACCGGCTGATGGAAAGCATATGGACTGATTTTGAACTGACAGTTACCGAAAGTGGAGCCGAATTAGATTTCGATAACCTGCCTGTGCTGCAGGCTGTGGCATTACAGATGAACCAGCTGTTTTATAATCTGGTAAGCAATTCGCTTAAATTCATTAGTCCGGACAGGACTCCGAGAATAAAAATAAGTTCAGTGTTGCTGCCTTATGAGCAGGCCGCCTTACTGAGCAGTTCGGTACTGCTTTCTGTAAACTACTTCCATATATCTTTTATTGATAACGGTATTGGTTTTGAAAAAGACCACGAACAGCAGATTTTTGAAATTTTCAAGCGCCTTCATGTTCAGACGGTTTTTCCGGGCAGCGGCATCGGTCTGGCATTGTGCAGGAGGATTGTTATGAACCATCAGGGTTTTATGTACGCTGAATCTCAAATTGGACAGGGAAGCACTTTTCATATTTTCCTTCCTGACCTACCTGCCGGAGAAATCCAGTACTAGTTTTTATCTTACCTTTTGTAAAGACTGTAAATTTTCTCACTTGTAAAAAAGTTGTTTTTGGTCACAACGTGACTCTGCCAGTCTATTGAAATTACATATTCAAGGGATTTTTTTAGATCTTTCAATGAAATTGACTTCTGTACATAAAGCGAAGCGCCAAGATCCAGGCATCTGTTGACAGTATCTGAATTGTTGGTTGTGGAAAGAATAATAACCGGTATATTTTTAAGGTTTTCCGCTTTTTTGATTTCCTGAAGAACTTCAAATCCGTCTTTAATGGGCATATTCAGATCGACGAATATAACAGAGGGATATGGCGGCGGGTTTTCCAGCTGCAACAGCATCTGGTCACCAAATTCAAAAAGACTGATTTTTTCACCGATCTGCTGGGTTACTTCTTCAAAAAACATTCTGTCATCCTCATCGTCATCCACATAAAATATTGTTGTACAGGTGTCTACTGCCATAAAATTAAATTCAGTAGGTAAAGGTAAAATTTTTGAACTGATTAACTAGTAAAACTTTACATTTTTGACTGGTTTTCAAACAGTGAAATTTCGCTTTTAATCTAGACATACATAAGCTTTTAGAGAGTGGCTGCTCTTTCGAAAAGAGTGCACTGGCAGCGATTTCCATGTTCGTATTTTTGCCGATAATGAAATAGGGATGGACAGCTTGCTAGGGAAAGATTGTTGCTATGTTCCAGCACTTTCACCTAAGGGAGAGTGAGGTAATGGGATCGGCTTGATTTATTCAGACGTATAGTCGAAAAACATAACGGGGGTGTAAGTTTTACCAGTACTCCCGGTGAGAATCCTACTTAGGGATTTATCTTCCCAAAAATTTAATCGGAGGTTCTTATGTTGGTGCTTTTAAATATATTGGAAACTGTGTTGAATTTGAAAATATTTTTTTTTCTATTTTTACAATTACTGCAAACCCCAGTAAGATAAAATACGTATTTATAACTACTGCGGTTAAATAAAGCAGTTAAAATAAAAGTCATGTTATATAAAAATATTTTACTGATTGACGATGATCATGATGATGCTGAATTGTTTCTGGAAGCCGTTGCTTCTCTTAACAAAGAAATTTCAATACGATGGATAGCAAGCCCTCGGGCTGCAATGGAAGAATTAATTTCATCAGAATACCTTCCGGATCTTATTTTTTTGGATTATAATATGCCCCTAATTAATGGAGGGGAACTGCTGGAAAAGCTAAAAAGTAATAACAGGCTTTCCAGTATCCCTGTAATTTTAATATCAACCCCATCTGAGGAATTCATGAAACTGAAGCTTGAACAAAATGCAATCATAAAGTACTTTAAGAAGCCTAACAGTTATTCAGAACTTATTGCGATACTCGATTCAATTTTGTAATCAAAGCCATTTCTTTCTTTTAAACCAGAAAAAAATCAAAATAGATATAACAAACATTGATATAATGGTGAGAGGGTATCCAAAAGGCGATTCTAATTCAGGCATAAATTTGAAATTCATCCCATATATTCCCACTATAAAAGTAAGCGGCATAAAAAAGACCGAGAAAACCGTCAGGATTTTCATAACATCATTAGTTTTACGGGCAGAGAGGGAAAGATAAATATTGAGCAGGTTGTTGGCATCTTCCTGTACCTGATCATAGAGCAGGACCAGCTTGGTATGCAGGTCACGTACATCACGCTGCGCAGGACGTTCTTCTCCCTCCGCTTTGATCGAGTTTACCACTTCGTTGCTCAGCAGGAGCAATTTTTTGTAGAGCCCTGCACGGTTTTTCAGATAATAAATGTCTTCGATCATATCATCGGGTATATTTTTCTTTAAAAACAGGGTGGATTCATAAGAATCAATATCGGCAGATAGTTTCATGGCAGGTTCTTCAAATGAACGAAGGGCATCACCCACAATATGTATGGCAATTCCTGAAGCAGATTTTATTCTTCCTGTACTAACCAGGCTTTCCCTGATATTCTTAATCAAAGGCTGTGCACAGCGGTGTATGGTAATAATAAACTTATCAGTAAAAAACACGGCAATTTTGCTGCTCAGGCTTTGTATGGTGGGAAGTTTCTGTTTTTCGTCGTGCAGGAGCCTGATAATAAAAAAATGAGTATCATTATGCTCTTCATATTTTGGAAGATGATCTGGATCGAGCGAGTCGAGCAGGGCATACGAATTCAGGCTGTATTTACTGCTGAATGATTCAATGTCTTGCTGTGTAGGATTGTATATATCAATCCAGGTGATCTCAGTACCTTTTATCTGACAGCTGCTTAGTGCCATAATCTTTTTTGTTTGTATGGTGAATTGGCAATAAGACGTATAAGACGGAATTCTACAATATTTTTCATCATGATTTTATAAGTAGAAATTTTTCTTTTTTTATTAATGTTTTTATTTAAAACCAGACAGGAAGTAAAAACCTTTTGAAATCCTGATTCAAAAGGTTTTAAGAAACAATCAAAAAATCTTGTTTATAACTGTTTATTGTTTGGTTTCAAGGTAAGATTTAAATCCTTTAATATCATCGCGTACGATTTTCTCAAAAATAGGGTTCAGCAGTTTTGCTGCACCTTGACCGGCAATTCCCAGAGGGGCACGATAAGATATGGTGATGTCTATTTCGGTGGTGTCTCCATGAGCTTTGAACAGTACTTTTCCAAAGTTTTTAACCGGCGCATCATGGGTAGACTGCCAGCTTAACATCTTTTCCTTTTGGTCTTTAATGATTTCCGCTTTCCAGCTCAGTGATCCAATGCCTGCTGGTCCTTTAGCGGTCCATTCTGATTGTGTACTGTTGATTGTTTTCACTGATTCCAGATGGTTCATGAATTTTGGAAGATTCTCTAAGTTGCGCCAAAAGCCATAAACCTCACTAATAGGTTTATTGATAGTAATATTGGTCCTAATATTAACATTAGAGCCTTTGTCATTTTTAAGATGATCTACAGCGCTGTAAATTGGGCAATAGCCGCTGATACCTCTGGCAAGCATGGCGCCTCCAGATGTAATCTGCGAAATGTTTTTCTTTTCCTGGGTCAAACCTTTGTACAACAGATAAGATCCTGCCGCTGTCATAAGGATGCGTTCAAATGGAGAAACATTTATATTGCTTTTTGAGCTTACTTTTCTATTGGATATAGTTGAAGTGTGCATAGCTTATATTTTTAAAAATTATATACTGTTAACTATTAGTTGCGGCGCTTCCTGTGCTTCCGGCACCTCCAGAATTGTTGTTGCCGCCTTCTTTTTCATAACGGTCAGGATCTGTTCCGTCTTCATCACGCTCTTCGCCCCAATCTCCTGTGTTGACATGCTCATTTGGATTCTTATCTGCAGCTGCATTTAACTGTTGGTGGTACGGACATTTTTGAAGTTCCTCATTGCTGTAATTATGTAAATTTTTCATGACTATTAATTTTAATATTTTAATAATCCTAAATTAAAACAAGATGATGCTTTTCAGATTACATGGTAAATTGTTTTTTTTATCAAATTACCATTGCATTGCAGACACATTTTGGTAAAATTATTAGAAGTATAAAGTAATAAAAGCAATTACCGGAAGTATAACATTCTCAATACTTTTCTAATCTTTTAAAAAATAATATGGCATCAGATATAAAATGAGATTTGTAATATCTAAATTATGGTTTGTAATTATAATCAATATCATCAGAATCTGAATAGCCGTTAGATTGATTTTCTTCACCTAAATCATCAGGATCAATAAAGGGTTCATTTCCTACTTCCTGTGTATTAAAAACCGGAAGTTCTTTTCCCTGAACCCAGTTTAAAGCCTCCTGAAAACTTTCTTTTTTATAACATCGAAATTCGCCTGATACAATGTACCGAAATGAATTGGTAAAAGAAATTGCTTTTTCACATTCTGTTACCACAGCTGTACGATTCCATTTTCCAAGATTACGAAGTCCGATCAGAGTATCCTCAAGCCAGGCAGAAGTATTGAAATTTTCGACTTTGTTATCAATTAAAAATAAAAAATTGATCTCGTTGATTCGTTTCATTAAAGCTGTTATAGAGGGAATTATTACTGTTTTGTAATCATATGCCGTAATCTCACCGACAGTTTTAAAAGCCGCTGCGTTGTCTGATGTTTCAATTTTTAGGATCATATTGAATAAAAATTAAATCTATTTTTCTTTGGGGAACATTTTAGCTGCTTTATAAAAATCAGCAATGCTTCCTGGTTCAATTAAATAAGCTGAAGATGAGGTCTGATCTGCATTGTTACAATATCACATCTTTTGGGCTGGGAAAGACAAAATAATGTACTCATTGCAATATCGTATGCTTCAAGCATCTCCATTTTTTCTATCTTCTCTTCCTGTTCTGCATTGGTTCCGGGCTGCATGTCGCTTGTCACCGCTCCCGGTTCAATTAATGAAACTTTAATTCCTAATGGATTTAATTCCTTTCGCAGCGAAGTGCTGAATCCTCTTATAGCAGATTTAGTTGCTACATATATTGTACTTTTTGCTTCTTTACTTTCTGCACTCATCGATCCGATATTGATAATATGTCCTGATTTTTGCTGCTTCATCCTTGATGCTGCTTCCTGAGCAAATGCGAGATAACCGGTAATATTGGTATCTATAATATATTTATAATCATCATAGCTTTCGTTAGTTATTCCTGGAGCTCCCAATGCCGCATTGTTGATGAGGATGTCAATGCCGCCGAGTTCATTGTCTGCTATTTCTAAGATTTTCTGAATATCTTCTTTTTTAGTGACATCTGCTGGAGTACCGTAAACTTCGCTTCCGGGAAATTGTTTTTGAATATCTGCAACGGCATTTTTGAAATCCTTCTCATCTCTTCCAAAAATCAGCACCCTGCCGCCAAGTGATACCAGTACATCGGCAATTGCTTTTCCTATTCCGGTTGTTCCTCCTGTTATCACTATTTTTTTATCTTTTATGTTCTGTCCAAAATAATCTGTTAATTTTTCCATTCTATATTTTTTTATAAAGTAATTACTATTTATTGTTTGAGTATTGCGCATTCTGCCATTTTGATACTTTGCCTTGATTCAATATTCCCATTTAATTTTAACCAGACCTCTGCCTGAAATTTTATAGTCATGTATTTCTGCAGTCTTGTGGAAAGCACTGAGAAGTTTCTTATCCTGAAAGACAGTCATTTTAATACTTCTCTTACCCAATTTCAGTATTTTCAAATTGCAGCACATTTCCTTATCGCCGTCAAGATGGATGGTAATTGATTTTCCTGTCTTGCTTTGGTGCATAATGGGATAGTCGATAAAAATTAAAAAGTCTTCATCGATTTTGATGTATTGTCTTGGTACCACGCCAAATGCCATTCCGGCACCGTAAACTTCCTGACCTACCTGACCGCTTTTTTCCCAGCCATTGTAGAGATCTTCCAAAGGGATCCACAAATCATGCTGGAGCTCACCAGTTTTTACTTCATCAGAAAGCATTTCTTTCGGAAGTAAGGGAGGATAGTAGTAGGCAATCCTGTTAACGGCATATTTAACAAACTCAGGAATGAGTGTCTTTACTGCAGGCAGTAATTGCACATCTTCGGCCTGAATTAAATATTCTGATAAAGCGGCATATACTTCCAACTCTTCATATGCAGCAGTGTAAGGCGCATCATTGAGCGGAAATATCGAAAAGAAATTGGTGTAATTTTTTCCAAATCCATACCTGCAGTCATACAGCTGTACATTTTTAAATAGCCCGGCAAGACATATATAACTAAGATCGAGATATAATTTTTTTGAGGTAATTTTATATAATTCTAACAAAGCGCCGGCAGCAAAGGCAGTATTATTGGCTTGGTATAAAATAGAAACGCCGAGATCCTCTAGTTTTTTTGCCGCTTTTTCAGCTTCTTTTAAATACCGTTTTTCTTTTGTCAGCTTATATACTAAAAGCATTAAATGAGTGTAGGAACCCGGAACATCATTTTCTCCTCCGGCTCCGGGTGCAGTTTCTTTTTTTATAATTTCCAGTGTTTCCATGTTGTAAAATACAGGCCATTTATAATCAAAATGATGGGCGGTCCTGATTACATAATCAATAGAATCTAATAGAAGTTGCTCAGCTGTTTTATTACCATGAAGCGCCAGTCTTGCCAAATTCATAAGCGGATGGTGGAGGTACCAGGAATCCATCACCATTTCTTTTTTCTGTTCTTCTGAGCCATCCAGCAGCTGCGCAAGAGAGGGAAGCCAGCGGTTTATACACTTTATTTTTGGATCGTAAAATGCAGGAAGTCCTTTAATTAAATCATCACATACCGGTTGTTTCTCGCTGCTCCATTTTTCATATTCTTTGAAAGGAATTAGTACAGCCAGCTGCACCATACTTTCAGCGGGAGTTTCATAATCGCATAAGTAGGCATTTAGATACGGGATTCCGTTTTTTTGAGTCCATGCACCCTTATTATTTGTTAAATCGGTAATTACCTTTTTTGCAATGTCTGGCCAGTTGTTATATTCAATTTCAGGCTGTTGCAGCACTTTATATATCTTGACAAGATTGTTTAAAAAGTGTTCGCAAATGACAGCTGGTTTATTTACAACTTCAGTCTGCAGTATGACATAAGCATCTGAAAGGATAAAAGCTTTACCGGCAGGAAGAGGCAGTTTATCAGTGGAGGGCAGCTGAAAACCAACTTCAGGCCATTTTCCGCCAACTGTATTTTTAGATTCAGTTTGAGTAGCTTCACAATATTCAGATAATGAGGTGAGATTTTGGAAATAAAAAAACGACCCAGTCTTAGGTTTTGTTATGCTGGCAAACAATAATCCTGAGCGGGATCCAAATTGTTCCATATGAATTATACCATTCGTATTTTCAACACTTCCATTTTTTGTCAGTGGAATAATGTCACGGGGCCAGAATGGTATCATCAACGGAACAGCAGCCGTAAATGTGGTGGTATAGTGTAAGACAGGCACTGCTGTATCCGGAAAATTTATGCGGACTTCATAACTGCCAAGTCTTGAATCCAGAATAACCACAATACTATCCTGGTCATCAAATAGATTGGATAACTCAAAACAGCTGTTCATGGCAAAGGCGGCACGAAAAGCTATTTTTCCGCTATTGGGCATAATGGCTGTAATCCAGAGAGAATCACCTGTGTTATAAAGCTGATAGGTAAAGGAACTAATTTTTCTTTCTAAAAGTATTTCACTATTTTCAATATCTGCCTGAGCAGTCGCGCTCCAAGGGGTAACTGTATGCATAATGATAAATTTAGTTCGTTATATAATATGCTTAGTAATAAGCATCAGCCGCATTTAGTTCCTGCGGTGGAATCAATCTGGTATTAAAGATAAATTCCCGCTATCACCGTACCGAAAGAGATAGCCATAAAGTAAATGAATAGTCCGTACCTGCGTAAAAATGCCTCCATGATATTTTTATTTGTAACAAATTTCAGCAGAACCACTACTTTATTCTTTACATAATTTATTTTACATTTTATAAGATTTTGTCTAGTGAATCCAAGAACTGTATTCATAATATTATATTCAACTGAGTGGCAGGGTAATTTGTTTATTACGAGTGTATTACCAGTTTTCTGAATGTTTTGGAGGCAATGTTCTCATAAATATCCAAATAGAAACACGGCCTGCAGTTTCCATATGCGCAAGGAGTAGTCTATACTCTTATTTAAGGTACGGATGAAGCGTATAAATAGTAATAAAGAAAGAATAGAATATTTTTGGAATCTTGACCTATTTTTTTAACAATCTCTATTATAGCAGTAATTGCCTAAATTATTATATTTGATTAGAATAATTCCGATATAACTATACAAATCTTTCACAATGGAAAAAGCAATACAATTAAAAGTGAGAAAAGATTTGGACGCACGCCAGCAGCTCACTGTCATTAAGCTTAAAGGGAACCTGATTTCAAAAGGATATACCGAGATTATCCATATTCTAGATCAGGATGACGAGTACCATATCAACACTTTTGAAACGGATTCAGACAAACGTAATGAAGTCCAGCAGTATATTGCGGCTTTTATCGATCAGGAGAATCTTGTAGATACAATCACATTAAAGTAAATCCAATTTTCAAACCAGAGCCCGCCCTATATCAAGCCGACGGGCTCTGAACTTTAATTCTGATAAAAAGCATTGAGTCTTATTGGATTTAAACTTTCATTAGAAATAATATAGAAATATTTTTGATGACAAGACCTTTTTTGGTAATTACTTGTCTACAAAGTACTGCATTCTGAAAATATCTTAAACTTTGCATTCTAAGTTTAGTTCCTTCATGTATTTTTTTATTGTTTTACGAGCTACTTTATAGCCCAGATTTTGAAGTTCGACCTTAATCCGAGGCGTACCATAGCGTCTTTTTGCATTATGAAATATGATTACTATTTCTTTTTTAATTAATTTCTTTCTGGTCTTTTTATTTGAAATAGTCTGGTTTTTCCATGTATAATAGGTGTCTCTGTTAAAATTTACTGCTTCGCACATTAATCGTACAGGATATTCTTTTTCACTTTCTAACATAAAGCTAAATAGGATTTCATTTCCTTGGTCAATATATTTCAAAGCACTTTTAAAAAATTGGTATTTTAATTCAGATCTTTTAATTTTCTGTTCAAGTATTTGAATTTTACTTCCTTCTTTTAGGGGCTTGTCTTTTTCTATATTTGCATTTTGAGCTTTTTGAAAAGCTATTTTCCAATTGTAAATAGCACCCGGATAGAGCCCAAGTTCTTTTTCAAGTTTTCCAATATTCTTTTTTTCGCAGCTCAGCTGAACAGCTTTCTCTTTAAATAACTTGTTATATGATCTGCGTTGTTTTTTCATACACTTATGACATTTCAATTATGTTTTTAAAAGCAGGTACATATTAGTTTTGTATCCATCCATACTATGAATTTAAAGTGTTAAACTCTTCTATAGTTTTAAAATTCAGCGACGTGTGGATTCTTTTTTTATTGTACCAGTTTTCAATAAATTCAGATATCTGATTCCTCATCTGCTTTGGTGTCATGACTCTATTTTCACCTCTGATCAATTCCCTTTTTAAGGTGCTGAAAAAGCCTTCCGCAACGGCATTGTCAAAGTGGTTTCCTTTACCGCTCATACTTCTAATGCAGTTGTAGGACTCCAGTTTTTCCGCGAAGGCTTTACTGGCATATTGAACACCGCGATCAGAATGGAATACCAGGCCCTCCTCGGTTTTTCGATTGCGTACAGCCATTTCCCAGGCCGGTATTGTGGTTTTTATTGTGGAAAGTTCCGAGCTGATATTCCATCCTATTATTTTTCTATCATACAGATCCATGATTATGGTCAGGTATAGAAATCCTTTAGTGGTATGAAGATAGGTAATATCAGAAACCCAGAATTTACCAGGTTCGGAAACTGTAAAGTTTCTGTTTAGTACATTAGGTGGAGTGTAAAGACTGTGTTTTGAGTCTGTTGTTGTTATTTTAAATTTTTTTTTAATCCTGCGCAGTCCTAGAGTTTTCATATGAAATGATACTCTCCTGTGATCTATAGTAAAGCCTCGGTTGTTGAGCTCTTTTGTTATTTGATTCTTGCCTTTGAGCTTTTTAAAATCTAAAAAAATGGAAGTGATCTCTTTTCGTAATAAGATTAAATATTTTTTTTTCTCTGAAATACCTTTGTATTTCCAAGTTAAGTATCGGTTTGAACCAATACCTAAAACCTCGCACATTCGCACAACACCGTATTTTTTTTCATTGTCTTTTATAAATTGATAGGCTGGCAGGTTTCCCTGCAAGAGAAATGGCGCTCCCTGTTTTAAAATTTCAAATCTCAGTTCGGATTCCTTTTTTCTTTTTTCGAGCTCAAAAGTTCTTTTCTGATCCGGATGAACCCTGACAAATCCCGGTCCCTGAAAACTGGCGGTTCCAAACTGCTGAAATTCCTTGCGCCATCTGGTAAGTAAGCAGGGCAGTATCCCAATTTCTTCAGCATATCGCTTAAGGCTGTTTTTTTCATAGCTTACTTTAACTGCATTTATTTTGAAATCACGATCATATAATTTTCGGTTTATTTTCATAATTCAATTTCAGTTATTTAAATTATTAAGTTGTACCGTTGTACATTTTGGTTTTGAGGATAACTAGTTGGTATATTGAAGGTAGAGTAAAATACCAAGATGATAAATATAAAACGGACCTTTTTAATTCTGATTAGTTCACTTACAGTCACGTCCGGGACAGGGGGAGAAGGTTCATATCAAGATATTTGAGACCTCCTTTGAGTATAGGAACGAATAAAAGCAGTTTATTGCCGGTTTAATCAGCAGAAAAACCTATCGAGACGATTTCGTTTCAGTAACAAAGATTTAATTTAATCCGTTCAGAGTCTTTAAAAAAAGAAAACCTTTTGGGATCAACCCAAAAGGTTTTTTATCAAAATTGCTAGTTTCTTTTGTTTTATTTGACCAGAACCTGATGGCTTTCAGTCTTACCATCAACATTTATTCTAAGCACATAAACACCGAGCGGCAGAGCGGAAACATCAAGCTGGGCCGTGTGATTTTTAATTGTCACGGCAGATTTCAGATCACCTGAAATATTATAAAGTTCTGCGCGGATTAGACTGCTGGAAACCGGCCTGTAATTTTCATCTGCCAGATTTATATTTATAATATTACTGCTTGGGTTGGGATAAATTTTATAACTGGTTTGATTACCGGCAGATCTGCCCTCTATTGGTCCGATTGGTTCCAGTGGACCGGGATCTAAGAAACCAAGACAAGTGATTGCAACGCCTCCTGGAATTGAACGGACTACCCCGCATCGAGAGGTACAGGTCAGTGTGTAATCCAGAACAGGACATTCTATTTCATCTGCCATATATTGCGGAACCCAGAAAATATATATGCCGTTTGTTCTTCTTTCAATATTAATATTTACAGGAACACCTTTTATTTTAAAGTCAGAAAAGGTATACTCGCTGTCAGGATTATTGGGGTAAACCCACATATTGAAAATCAGATTTCCATTGGCAGGATAGTTGTTGTATAGATCGGTCGGATATTGGAAAACGGTTTTTTGCGCTCCAAAATATTGATTGTCTCCAATTTCTACATACTGAGTCATGGTTGAACCGTCTGTAGGGAAAGTTGCCGTAAGCTGTCCTGTTCCCGCCATTCCGGTATTTTCCTGAACTGTAACGGAATATCCAGAAGTAGAAAGTATAGTTAAGTTGGGCGTAACCGACCATTGTATTACAGGTATATCAGGACAGGTTCCAGGAATGGTGTAGGTTACTGTCTGGTTTTCACAGATATCATGAGGGCCTTCTATAGAAGATGTGTAATGTATATTTCCAACATTGATTGTTTTGGATATAGTTTTGTAACCGCATTCAGGACTGCTGAGTGTAAGGCTTAATACAATCTGACCCGTTGCTCTGGGAGCCAGCAGCTGAAGTGAAATTGAATTTGTTCCGTTTCCGGTAAGAGCAACCAGATTGGCGCCTTGCGTTACACTCCAGGTATAACTTTGGGCAGCGTTGGGAACACTATATACCGCTGTATTACAAAGCGAACTGCTGCCGCTGATCTGCGGGTCAGTGCATATGAAGGAACAATTTGATTGGATAGGGTTGGGAGAAGGATTTCCCACTGCATTAAGCTCAGAGGCCAGCCAGTCTCCGTTTCTTTTGTTAAAACTAATGTGAGGTTTGTTATGTGCAGCGGTGTTTGTATTGCTTATATCAGCCGTAAAATTTGCAAATGGACTGTTTTTAGGAGCCTGAGGCGGAATGGCGCCAATATAAGAGTTTGTATAATCAGCATTTGTCAATGATATATTTCTTTTTCCTATATCCAATGCACTTGCAGTTGGAATAAAGTTAAAACGATCTCTGATCATCACATTCAAATCAGGGATAGTATTGTTTGAATTTAGGTTTTTAGTATCATAATAACCACCTCCATAGGTATCAAAAGGCAATAAGTTTGAAGGCTGGTTTTTGCCAACGTTAGTGAAATCAACTGTGATTTTTACGAGCCAGAATATTTTCTTTGTATATGAAATTTTTCCTCTGTAGATTCTATTGCCTTCAGAGGCATACAATGACTTTGCCTGAAAATCCGCTGCATAGGTAGAATGTCCCGGATGCAGTCCCAGAAACGCTACGGTGTAAAAGTTACGGTTTATAAATTCACCGGCCAGGGTGCCTCCCAGGGGATTGATTACTAAACTTGCCAGATCTTCTAAAAAATTTAAACTTTTATTGTATTGAACATTGACGATGTCATCTCCGGGATTAAAATTCTGCGGTGTACCGCATTCACTTCCGTTGCTTATAGCAATATTGCGGCACTGAAGGGGATAACCTCCGCTGTTGGGCAGTCCTTTTGATTTTAATTCGTTGTAAAAGCTGGTATATTCGGTATTGTCTATGGCATAATTTGTATTTACAAAATTGGCAATTAACTGTTTGGAGGCCGGGGCATCAAGAATTGACAGCGAATTCACAACATTATATTTATCATCGGCAATGGGAATAGTTACTAAATTCCCCCAGGTAGTATTGCCCACCTGTGCAAATTGTTTGGTAATATGACGAAACATGTATTGAAGTGAAACCGGTATATTGGCTCCCTGCTGGGGTGAATCATGTGATATAAATAAACTGGTCTGATGATCTATGCCTCTTTGTTCCATATCAGCAAGCGCATATCGGGCAATTACACCGCCCATGCTTTGTCCCAAAACTACTGTTTTTGCGTTGGTTACTTTACGGGAATTTACATAACTGATTACCTGTTCGAGCACATACGCATTTCGCTGCATGTAATCTACCCCGTTATCCCAGTCAACGTAAATGATATCATAATGCTTGCCTTCCCCAAAAAGTAAGTTTCTCAATTCGATGCTGCTGGAATTCATTACAGAGGTTCTAAAAGTGGCATAATCCGTATTCCCATATGTTTTTTCTGGTTCCAGTAAAATGCCCAGGTCAAAGCCTTCTACAACAATTAACGGATTTCGGATTCCCAGACTTGGTTCCCCGGCATAATCTATAGTCAGTTTGGCAGAACCCGTCATGCCCAGATAAGGTATTGTTCCCGTTATCTGAACCGGTGATTCATTCGGATTTACTCTGCACAATTCGCATACAGGTTTTGGCGGCGGCCATATAAAATCACCGAAATTTTCTTCTCTTCCAATTTTCATTAAAGAGTGGCTGTACAGAGAAGTCCCGTCAGAGAGATTTAATTTATACTTCCAGATTTTAGTTCCTGTTGTGGTATAGGTTACGGTGATATTTTGATTCAACGGCACATTTACATAGCCTGAACCATTACTGAAATCAATTTGGATGCTGGATACTGAGTTTTGTGCATTACTTAAGAATATGCTCGATGGGATCCTTACCTGCAGCACTTTGCTGTCCTCCTGCATAACGCCCGGCGACATAGCAAACGCTTTCATTTCCTGATACGGATTCTGCCAGACACCATTTACAAATTTATCATAAAATATGTTGTTCGACAGTGTGAGTTTGTTGGATGAAAGGGCATTAGCGGCAAATTGTGAATATTTATAGAACAGACCGCTTACGGTCAGTACCCCGGATGTTTTTTCTGAATTCCACAGAGTATCGTATTCGGCAGGACTAATCCAGGCGGGGCTGGATGCCTGAACCCTGCTGGTAAGAAGGGTTTTATAAATCTGTTTTAATATTGTTTTATTGCAATAGGTGCTGTCGCTTAATATACCGTTAAAAGCAGGTACATTGGTAAATTCCATTCCATAATCGAGTAAAATTCCATTGGGTATTCTGGAACGGTCTAGAGAACCAAAGATCTGGTTCATTTGTGAGCTGAATGTTGTATTAATTTCTTCCTGTTGGGCATTCATGCTGCTGTAAAAGAAAAGCGTAAAAAAGAGAAGTAAAATTTTCTTCATATATTATATTTAAGGGTTAGTATTCCATATCAAACCGGCCTTCCCGTACTTCAACTTTTTCGCCTTTATCATTAACGGCATCAAACCAAAATGTACCGCTGATGGTGGCTTTTTTGTAATCATGGTTTGTGATTTTTAATTCACCTTTAACAATGGAATTGGTCTGATAGAGATTATCACTAAAATCCTCACTGAACACCGCATACTCTCCAAATTTGGAATTTTCTCCATATTCTTTTAATTGGTACACCTTATTTACTTCAAGTGTTTCATTTAAACTGGCAACATTGACAGTTCTGATTGTATTGCTGATTTTTTCATTAATGGCAATACTGAAGTGTTTCTGATCTGTATATTGACAAAACAGCGGAGCCGGCAGATTGCCTTTGGGCAGAAAAGCTTCGCCATTAACCAGACATCCTGCAGTATTAGCTCCCGTAGAAGTTAATACAGGAAGCTGTTCTAATGCAGTTTTTGGGTTATCGTCTTTATCGCAGGAATTCAAAAATGTCAGGAAGACGAATAAAATTAGCAGATTTTTCATGGTTTTTAAGGTTTATATAAAGATGAAATATTTTTTTAAATATAGGATAAAATTTACATTGTGGTATTGTTATGCCAATTTAATTTTTAAGTTTTTTCTTAACTGTTACTAAATAATGGGGCTGGAATCCAGTATATTGCAGTACCGTATGGACAGCAGTTCTTCGCATGCCGATTTTTACGGTATAATAAAAAAAATTGTATAAAAAGTTGGAAGTTATCTGCCGGCTCAATACTATAGTTTTCTAATAAAGCTGTTTATTAGGATCCTAAAGAGTACTTTGGAGATTGCGTTGTATTATTAGTACCTTAGCAGAAATAAAAACAAGCAGAGAAAAAACATAAAGTGCAGCCTTGAAGAAAACTATGCAGCCAGTCCAGTATATAAAACTCTCACAGCTCAACGACCAGATCCAGGATACGATCAATGCCCGCTTTAAGGGACAGACCTACTGGGTAGTGGCCGATATTACCAATCATTCTTTTAAAGCGGATAAAAAGATCCATTATTTTGAGCTGGTTGAGAAATCAGATAAAAGCAGTGCGATCACAGCAAAAATAATGGGCAAGAGCTGGGGATCCGGAGCACTGAGGATCCTTGATTTTGAAAGCAGCACCGGACAGCGCTTTACCAACAACCTGCATGTGCTGGTGCAGGTAAGCGTGGATTTTCATCCGCTGTACGGCCTTTCGGTGAACCTTCTGGATATCGACAGCAGTTTTATGCTGGGGATTTTGGAACAGCAGCGCAACGCGACACTTGAGAGGCTTGTAAAAGAAAATGATTTTATACACAAAGAAGGTGATGGGTACTCTACGCTGAACAGCCGTCTTAAACTTGGGGCAGTAATCCAGAGAGTTGCGGTCATTTCTTCGAGCAGTTCAGCAGGAAACGAGGATTTCCGCCACACCATGCAGCATAATGATTTTGGCTATGTTTTCCAGATCGATGACTATCACACCGTTGTTCAGGGGGACAATAATGCCAAACTTTTTTTAAACAAGCTTATTGAGGTCTACAATACTGGGATTCCTTACGATGTCATTGTTATTACAAGAGGCGGCGGATCACAGTCCGATTTTCTGATTTTTGACAATTACAATATTGGAAGGGCTGTCGCTAAATTCCCTATTCCTGTTATAACCGGCATCGGGCACCAGAAAAATATCAGCATTACCGACCTCATGGCCCATACCCATACTAAAACGCCAACCAAGGCCGCGGAGTTCATCATTGCCCATAACAGGAGTTTTGAGCTGGGAATACTAGCGCTGCAGAAAAACATCGTCATAAAATCCCAGCAGCTTTTTCTGCAATATCATAACGAGCTTAACAGTCTTAAAAATGCTGTTGCCCATAATGCCAGGAAATTGATCTCAGTGCAGAAAGAAGAACTGATGATGGCCCGGCAGCATATTGTTCAGACAGGAAGATCCCTGTTAAATGACAAGAAACAGCAGCTGCTTTTAACGGCGCAGCTTACCCTACAGCGGCCGCAGGGTATCATCCAGCAGAAAAACAGTAATCTGCGGCACTTAAAAGCAAACTTAAAGATTTTTACCAGCCATTACCTGCGCAGCCGCAAACTGCAATTGGAGGACTGCCGGAAAACCATAAAACTGCTCTCTCCGCAGCATGTACTGAGCAGAGGGTATGCTGTTGTACGGGTTCATGATAAAATTATAAACGGAGCCGGCAGTATACAAGAAGGAGAGCAGATTGAAATACTATTAAAAGATGCCATACTGAAAAGTACGGTCAATGAAAAAATTCATTATGATGGAAAACACACTGACTTATGAGGCAGCTGCCAAAGAACTGGCATTAATTGCCAAAGAAATGGAAGATGAAACGATCTCTGTGGATGAGCTGGCTGCCAAAGTCAAAAGAGCATCTGAACTCATTGAGTTCTGCCAGGCAAAACTTAAATCTACCGAGACTGAAGTAGCTAAAATTATCAGCGCGATGGAGAACGCGAAGGAGTGAATCTGTGTCATGCATACTAAAACCGTGTTTTCGGCGTTATAGCAGTATATACGCCGATTAAAAGCGCCTGCATGATAGTCTGCTGGTCTTATACAAGCCGGAAAACGTACAAAAGCCCATTGTTTACATAAAAAAACACTGGGCTTTTGCATTGCTGCTGGATGAAATGTAAAAATAGAGAAGCAGCAGCAGGACTTTTAAAGCTTCCACCATTTTTTTGAATCTTTTTTGTCTGGCTTCGTATTTTCACTTAGATCCGGCATAGGGCCGGAATCAAAAATACTGTCAGAAGATAACGACGTGATGCCCTGTGGTTTCAAAGCAGTATCCTGCTCAAAAGGGTCAGGTGCTGTTTTCAAATGCGCTGCCAGATCCAAAAGTTCTTTCGGCCCTTCAGCATCCCCGCTGTCTTCGGAGAAACCCGTCAGATGTTTGAACCCAAAATCGATGGGTTTTACTTTTCCCATATCAAAAAAATCCACCAGATATTCTTTTTTTTCCAGGTCGACCGTTTGTATTTTTCCTTTATTCCAGACCGGATGCATTACGAAATCCCCTTCTTTGAAAGCTGTATTTTCCTGCAGCTGTCCAGGGCTTTGATGATTGCGGCTGTTTTCGATAATCTGCTGGGAGAGTTTTCCTTTGCGGACATAAAATTCGTCTTTGATCTCAAAAAGGAACCTTGATGGATATTTATTGAGTCCTGTGGTAAAATTAAAACCTTCGGAATCAGTCATGTAAAATCGTTTTTCTGCCCGTGTAACGGCCACATACATGAGCCTTCTTTCCTCTTCAATAGCACGTGCCCTTCTTTCTTTGACAGAAAGGGCGCTGGGCAGTACACCTTCGGTAAAACCGCACAGGAAGACATAGGGAAACTCAAGTCCTTTCGAAATATGAATGGTCATCAGTTTAACCTTGTCCTGATTTTCGGTATCAGTATTCAGATCGGTGTAGAGGGATATTTCCTGGAGATACTCAATAATGTCCACCGGAGCATTGTTTTCTTTTTCCAGCAGCAGCATCGAATTGACAAGTTCCTTAATGTTCTCAAGCCTGTCTTCATCACCGTCTTTGCGGTATAGTTCAGAAAGCCCGCTTTTATCGAGTATAATTTTGACCAGATCTGAGATGGACTTTGTTTTGGCTGTTTCACGCAGCTCTGCAATCAGTTCCAGGAATTCAACAGCGCCTTTTTTTGCCAGTTCTTTGTCGGTGATGTTGCGCTCCAATGCCTGTAAAAGGGAAAGGTTTTGTTCCCCTGCCAGAAGACTGAGTCTTTCGAGGAACTTTTTGCCAAGTCCCCTGGCAGGGTGGTTGTGCATGCGCAGAAAGGAGAAGTTGTCTCCCTGAACAATGAGCCTTAAAAGAGAGAGCACATCTTTAATCTCTTTTCTTTCAAAGAAACGGATGCCCCCAAAAATAGAGTAGGGAATATTATCTTTGATAAGGGCCTGTTCAATATTTCTTGAAAGGTGATTCGAACGGTATAATATGGTGATATCGGAATATGCGGCCTGTTCAGCCTGCAGTATTTCCTTGATCTCAGAAGCAATCCACTGGCTTTCCTCAAAGTCATTCTTTCCGTGAAAATGCACCACTTCAAAGCCTTCGGGTTTGTCGGTGATCATGTCTTTGTCGACCCTTACCGTATTGTTCTTGATGATGTGATTCCCGATCTTGAGGATGTTCGGCGTAGAGCGGTAATTGCGGTTCATGATAATGGTCTGGGTATCGGGGAACATGCTGTCAAACTCAACAAGATATTCCGGTTTCGCCCCGCGCCATTCATAAATGGTCTGGTCGGGATCCCCGACAAGGAACAGGTTTTGATGTACACGAGACAGGATTTCCACCAGATGAAACTGGTTCTCTGAGCTGTCCTGCGCCTCATCCACCTGAATGTAATGCAGGTTTTGCTGCCATTTTAAAAGCACATCGGGATTATGGTCCAGAATAAAAGCAGTAAAATGGATCAGATCATCAAAATCCAAAGCATAATTGCGTTTGAGTTTGTCCAGGTAAATCTGAAAGATACGGCTGGATAATGAATCACTTGGGTCAGGTTCAAACCCTTTATTTTCAAGTATATACCCCAGGTAATTTGAAGTGCTTTTCTGCTTGGATATAAAGCGCAGCACCTGTTTGAAAGTCAGGTGTTTGGAGTTGATCTGAAGTTCGTTGAAAATATCACGCAATATGCTTTTCTGATCTTCCGCGTCCAATATTATAAAATTCTTTGGAAAATGTATTTTGTTTATTTCTTCACGGAGGAACCTTACGCAGAAGCCATGATAAGTGGTAATAAAAGCCAGATCATAGGTATCACCGATGAGTGCCTTGACGCGTTTTTTCATTTCCTGGGCGGCCTTGTTGGTAAAGGTTACACAGAGTATATTGGAGGAGTTTATGCCAAGTCTGTCCACAATGTAGGCAAAGCGGGAGGTAAGGGCTTTTGTTTTTCCAGATCCCGCACCGGCAATAACACGCACGTATCCTTCTGTGGTTTTCACTGCTTGGAGCTGGCTGGGATTGAGATTTTCTAGAATCGGGTCGTTCATTTTTTGAAGCAATATTTTTTGATCTAATTCCTTTTACAAAACAGTTAGATCAGTACCTGTTATGCAAATTTAGACAATTAATTTGAAGAGGTAATAAATCACAGACAACAGAAAATAGCATCAAACAATGATAAAAGTAATGGTCGTAAAGCTTTCAGGTAATATTCTGCAGCATAACGGCTCTGGTATTCAAAGTAAAATCCTGAAGAGAATTCTTAAATTAGTTCAATTAAAAAATCTATTCAGGATCTTATCTCGTTTTCTCTCTGCAGGAGAGTTTCAAACAGCGGTTTAATTGTCTTCATCCTGGTCTTCAACCGCTTTTTCCTCGTCAAGGGTTCTTCTGTCAGCATCAGGATCACGTTCATCGGGACGAGGATTGGGATGTTCTGAAGTATCGCCGTGTATACCGGTAGTATCATTTTCGTGCTGGTTGATCGCCGGATCTTTTTTCTCCATAAGTTCTGAATTTATGGAATCATCTGCCGCGTGATAACTGCGTTCATCCTGATCGCAGTTATCGTAATTTTCTCTAGACATAATCTTCTGTTTTAGTGTTATATTAAAATTTAGTAACGTTTTCAATAATTTGATTTATAGTTTTTTAATTTTATGTTATTCATTTAAAACTTTAAGATGGATAATTGTAAAAAATAAACTAAATATTTTTGCATACGGCTTTTAAAAATTTAAAGCTGTGATAATTTTGAGGGGTCTGTTGCCTCTTCAATGCTTTTTCCTTCAGGATTATCATAGCGGCTCTTTTGATGATCATCATGCCATGGCCCGTCTTTTAAATGAACTGCCTCTGAGGCACTCTCTCTGCAGGGAGGATTTTCATTAAGATGTTCGATTACTTCTTCTACACTAGTGCCGGCTGCCCTCACAGCATCTTTTAATATCTCTTGCGGCACATTTAGTTTTTCTGCCCATTGCTGGATTTCACTTTGTTCGGAGATATTGATATGTGTAGTATTCTCTTGTCCTATGTTGTTTCTATCGTCCATGATTATTAATTTTATTAGTTTACCCAAAGTTAACGTGAGTAAAAACAAAGCTGTTATATTATATAACTGGATTATTATAGGATTGCAATGATTTCCAATTGTTTATAGTTTGCATCTAAAACAATAACTTAAGGACAGTAAGCCTGTATAAAAGGAACAATAGGTATTAAAATGATCTAAGGAAACTTTAGGTTTCCCTGACTTGACGAACAGTAAGGTTGATCCGCGGCAATACAGCACGAGCCGTCTTGGGCACCTGATGTTCCCAATACGTATTGGTGCTTCCTGCCATAAGCAGAAAAGTGCCATGGTGCAGGGGAATTTCTATCGGCGCAATATGTTTTAGTGTTTTATGGCGAAGCCTGAACAGACGTGTTTCCCCAAAAGTCACCGAGGCTATGTTCATATTCTTATTGCTGGAAGAAGTTTTATCACTGTGCCATCCCACACCATCTGTGCCGTCCCTGTACAGATTAAGCAGCACGGCATTAAAACGGATCTGGGTTTCATTTTCTACACGCTCACGGATTTGAAGCAGTTCCGAAGGCCAGTCTGGATTGGATTTTCTCTCCGGTCTGTTGGTATCGCCGTACCATGAAATCATCCTTGGGGCTGTTACAACCTTATCATACATCGGCATTTCGTATTCCCGCCACTGCGTGCCGTGGTATAAAACCTTATAATAGTAATCCGATTCGGCTTTGCTGAAAAAATTATCTATCAGCAGCAGGTCAGCATCGGGTACGTCAAATATTCTTTTGCCGCTGTTTCCCGATGAAAAAATTTCGGTCTCATCAAAAAGCATCATTTCTTTTAGTATTAGAATTAATTAGGGGACTAATCTGTCATTTTATGTCTGGGCAGGTTAATTTCATGCTCCTGCGGATAGGGCGCCCTGTGGGTCATGCTGACATCTTCTCGCAGTTTCTGCTGGGTTTTGTATTTCCAGTCGTTTTCATGTTCGTATCGGGGATCCGGTATAAAGGGCATTTTAGCCATTTTGGTAACCGTAATGGTAGGGAAGTGGTAATCTACCTCAACGCTGCCCAATAACAGGTAACAGCCGCCGCCCTGAAAGGGATAATCCTTGAGGCTTCCCGTAAAATGGGCCGTGTCAAAGAACTCGCCTTGTGCATCAATCCAGGTGCCGAAATACATAGCGCCCATTTTAGTAGGCACATGTTTGCGCGAGATCAGATACGCCAGCATACGCACCTGCTTTTTATGATGCCCCAGCAGGTCCTTTGCCATCACATCCCCCCGGAAAGAAGTCTGCAGCAGCTCAAAAGGCGAGCAGGAAACCGGAAAACCCAGAAGTTCAATCTCATCGAAAGCATCCTCAAATAAAGAGCGTTCCAATGCAGGAAGCTGAAACTCTTTGGCGGGTTCCTGTATAAGTTTCAGACTGCTGCTGTTTGGTTTATAATTAACCAGCAGCAGCCTTGAGATGACTAAAAGCTGGTTTTTGGTTTTACCGGTAAAATGAAAAGCCCCTATAAAAATTAGAATCTGCACCCCTTCAATGCCTATTGGGATTCGGTTGATAAAATCTTCCAGCGATGTATAGTCCCCATTTTTACACCGCTCTTCTTCAATCATAACAGCTGTTTTGTATTCCAGCCCCTGCAGGTGCATAAAGCCCAGATAGATGTTCTTTCCGTACAGGGTGGTTTCATACCCGCTTTTATTTACACATGGGGGATGGATAATGCCTCCTGACATCCTGGCTTCATGCACATAGACTTCCGTACGGTAAAACCCGCCCTGATTGTTGATTACCGCTACCATGAATTCTATGGGATAGTTTACCTTTAGATACAGGCTCTGGTAGCTTTCCACCGCATAGGAAGCGGAGTGCGCCTTACAGAAAGAATACCCGGCAAAGGATTCAATCTGGCGGTAGATTTCTGCGCTCAGCGCCTGAGGATGTCCCTGAGCGGCGCAGGATGCAAAGAAATTGTCCTTTACTTTCTGCAGTGCCGCTTTAGAGCGTCCTTTGCCTGACATGGCACGGCGAAGAATATCACCGTCAGCGGCAGGAAGCCCGCCAAAATGCTGTGCAATTTTAATTACGTCTTCCTGATACACCATAATGCCGTAGGTTTCTCCAAGCTGCTCCTTAAACACCGGATGGAAATACTCAAACTTATCGGGATGGTTGTGCCGGTAGATGTATTCCTTCATCATACCGGACTGGGCCACTCCCGGACGTATGATAGAAGAAGCGGCTACGAGCGTTTTGTAATCACCGCATTTCAGCCGGCGCAGGAGACCGCGCATGGCGGGACTTTCAATATAAAAGCAGCCAATTGTTTTTCCTGCAGCTAAAAACTGGTTGCATAGGGCTTCATCTTTAGAAATCGAGGTGTCACGGATATTGATGCGTATTCCGGTGTTTTTCTCAATAACTTTAACGCTGTCATCAATATGCCCGATGCCGCGCTGGCTCAGGATATCAAATTTCTCTAGTCCAATGTCCTCTGCGGTATGCATATCAAAAAGCACAATGGGAAAGCCTTTGGGAGGCATTTCCAGCGGTGTATAGTTGGTAATTGGCTCTTCAGAAATCAGGATACCGCAGGAATGCATGCTGCGCTGGTTAGGGTATTTTTCGAGCAGCATGCCGTACTGCTGCACCTGTCTGACTACTTTGTTAGTGGGGTGCAGGTTCATCGGGTTTTTGGCCAGCGCATCGAGTTCTTCTTTCGGCAGTCCGAAAACCTTACCCACTTCTCGAAAAATCGAGCGGTATTTGAATTCCACATTCGTCCCGCAGAAAGCCACATGATCGGCTCCATAACGGGAAAAAATATATTCAAGAATAACATCACGCTCTTTCCATGACCAGTCTATATCAAAATCAGGAGGGCTCTTACGGTTCAGGTTCAGGAAACGTTCAAAATACAGGTCCAGTTCCAAGGGACAGATATCGGTTATACCCAGGCAATAGGCGATAATACTATTGGCACCGCTGCCGCGTCCAATATGCAGAAACCCCTTGCTGCTGCTGTAGCGGATAATGTCCCAGGTGATGAGGAAATACCCGCTGAATTCAAGCTGGTCAATCACTTTTAGCTCTTTGATCATTCGGGCCCCGGCCTCGGTATTGTCTTTTCCGTAACGCCATTCGAGTCCCTGCTGGGCCAGGATAGTCAAAAGTTCAATATCGGTCTGGCGGTTTTGTGTATAATATTTTTTATTTTTAGGAGTGCTGTAATCAAATTCAAAATTACACTGCTCTATTATGTACTCTGTGTTGGCAATGATCTGAGGGTAATGCTGATAAAAGAAAAGCAGTTTTTCTAACCGCATCATTGTATCAGACGCCCTGCAGCAGTCTTCAGGTTTAAGCCTGGAGCCTAAAACATTCAGATCTATGGCACGCAGAATTTTATGAAGCTGGTATTCGGTTTTGGAGCGGAAAGTTACCGGCTGGAGCACCACCATTTTATGCTGTCTGTCCTTCCATTCAGACAATACCAATTTTTGCAGTTCTTCAGGCTGGATGCCGATATATTCATTCTCTCTTAACACCTGGGGCGTATTTTCAAGGGGATAAATAAAGAAAGCATCTGCAATCTCAGGAGCATGCAATGGCAGGGGAGTTCCGTCAAAATTATGGCCGGTCAAAAAGCGGTTCATTCCCGCAAGTCCCTGCGTATTTTTTGCCAGTCCGATATAATGCAGCTGGTGCCGGCAGCGAAATTCCATACCTATAAGGGGCTTTATGCCGGCTGTATTGCATAGTTTTATGAAATCGTAAATCCCTGTCACAGTATTGATATCGGTCAGGGCCATGGCTTGAACACCCAGCGACACAGCCAGCTGCACCAATTCCTCAACCGGAATAGTGCCGTAACGCAGCGAGTGGAAAGAGTGGCAGTTGAGATACATTTAGTCTGATTTACGTTTTAAAATTTCATTTTTATTGTTGGGTTTGAAAGAAGCGCCGGCACAGCGCATTACCGCATCAAAGCCGTAACGGTTTTTCATGCGGTCCATAGCCTGATAGAGCGCCAGCATTTCTTCAGTATCATTGAAAAGATCAATCTGATAGGTCCCTCTCACCAGCCCGCTGAAACGCACCCCGATAAGACGCAGCCTCATACGGCGCTGATAGAGTTTGTCAAACAATTCCGTTACGGTCTGGGTCAGGATATGATCCGCAGAGGTATACTGCACACGGCATTGTTTGGTTTCGGTATCAAAGTTGGCATATCGGATTTTAACCGTTACAGTTGATGTGAGCCACTGTTCGGAACGGAGCTGGTAAGAGAGTTTTTCTACCATCCCCAGCAGCACCCTGTTCAGCTTTGGTATGTCAATCGTATCCTGGGAGAAGGTATGTTCAGTGGAAATAGATTTTCTTTCCGTGTAGGGTTCTACCGGATTATTATCAATACCATTGGCTTTTTTCCAGAGCTCGATTCCGTTCTGGCCGATCATCCGCTGGAGCGCTTCAGCCGGCATTTCGGAAAGGGTCTGGATTTTCCTGATCCCGATCCGGGAAAGGAGCTGAAATGTCTTTTCACCCACCATCGGGATTTTACGGATAGAAAGCGGATTTAAAAAAGACTGGACCAGCTGCTGCGGGATTTCAAGGTTCTGTTTCTGCTTTCCTTCCCCTGTGCCGATTTTAGAAACGGTTTTGTTAACCGAAAGCGCAAAGGTGAGGGGAAGGCCGGTTTCTTTTGTAATGCGTTGGGCGAGTTCATCGGTCCATTTATAACTGCCGTAGAATTTATCCATTCCGGTTATGTCCAGATAAAATTCATCTATGCTGGCTTTTTCAACCACAGGCGCTTTTTCCTGGATAATTTCAGTAACCTCATGGGAGAGCCTTGAATAGAGTTCCATGTCGCCTTTCATGATTTTGGCCTGAGGACATAACTTCATAGCCATATGAATCGGCATGGCAGAACGAACCCCAAAACGGCGTGCCTCATACGAACACGATGCCACGACACCTCTATCACCGCCGCCAATAATAAGCGGAATGCCGTTAAGTTCAGAATTCGTCAGTCTTTCACACGATACGAAGAACGTGTTCATGTCAATATGTACAATGGCCCGGTTCATGATCTGTTCATTTTTATACAGATCAAAATTAGTACAGATAAGAACATTTTTTAAAAATAAAATGTTCTAAATAATAACAAAATTTTAAAATCCTTATTTTACAAGTGCTTCAAAAATTCATTTTTAAGGCTCATATTGCTTTATTCAGAATTTACAGCATCATTAGTATTGTAAAATTCGAAGTGTTCGAAAAAGTAATGCAACTCTCTTTTTTTTGAAAAAAAATCAAAAAAATGTTAATCATTTTGAAATTTTCAGCTTCTTTTTAGTTTTGTAGTAATTTATTTAATTTTAAGACTTAACTTTGTAAGCTATTAACTGCTTCACGGATGTAAGTCGATTGTTTATTGATTTACAAAGGTTTATTTACAGACGTGTGAAAATCTTTCGATTCTTATCATCTGCTGTCTGCACTAAATAAATGAGTCATGAGTAAATTAAATCACCCACAGAAATTTGTATTTATAGCTGACGATGATGAAGATGACAGAATGTTGTTTTTTGATGCGGTAACAGATTTAAATCTCCCAGTTGAAGTGAAGGCTCTCGAAGACGGACAACAGCTTTTGAATGCCCTTTATGATTCCTTAAGACGGCTCCCTGAAATTATTTTCCTTGATATTAATATGCCGGGTAAAAATGGTTTTGACTGCCTCGAAGAAATCCGCGCAGCAGATGACTATTTCAAGGATATAAGGATAATTATGCTTTCGACCAGCGGCAGCCGCTCCCATATTGAACTTTCCTATAAAATGGGGGCCGATTTTTATGCGATAAAACCCAGTACTTTCCAGGGACTCAAAAACTTGATTGCAAACCTATTGGGAACGGACTGGGCTCTTTTCACAAAAAGCGAAAAAAATTTTCTGCTGGCTTAATAATTTTTGCTGTTTTTTAACAGGCAGATACCCAATATACTATCCTGATTTCAGACCTGCCATTATAGGTTTGAAGCTTCCTCTTCCTGTTCTTGTATTTCTTCTGCAGGACTATTCTCTATCCCGGATACCGTTTCTTCAAGGGAAACAGTTGGTTCAGACGAAGCGGCTTTTTGGACTGTACTGCGCTTTATCAGCAGGTAAAAATCCCTGAGATGCCACCATGCAGGACATCTCTCAATCGGGCCGTTAAAATTGTTAATTCCAATGTAGCAGCTTTTTAAAAAAACCTGCGTATCGTTGATTTTTGCCCATGGAGTCCATACGACTTCTTTGGGCGGCGGATTGTTCTCAAAATAGCGTTTTATTTCTTCATGATTCATGCGGCAAAAATAGTTCAATAAGGTACATAATACAAGGCAGCAAGCGGTCTTAGATCATATTTTCAGCTGTTTTTTTGTATGGTTTTCCCACCGTTTTGATGGTCAGCTGTTTGCCTGAGCCGTACAACTGTTTTTTTTATTGTAACAGTGCTGACGAGTACTTCCTGCAGTTTGCTCCGACATGCTTTGACTTTTTCAGGCAGATATTCCGGGGATGTAAATACCGTTTAATTCCATCACAAAGTTCGGGCACAGCGGCTCGGGGCGCTGCAAAAAATTCCCCCATAAATGCAGGACAGCCGTCCTGCTTTATTGCGTTGCTTTCTGCGCTTGCTCCCTTCTGCCCGAAGGCGGTGCTAAAATTAATCTTAAATATTTAGCATCATGAAAACTCTACAAAACAACAGCTGGAAAAACGTGTCAGAAATCGATCTGATTTATAAAACAAAAATTAAAAATTCCCAGAGACCCCATGTTACATCTTCCCAATATGCCTATAGCCTGATAAAAGACTGCTGGGATCCCGGCAAGATTGAATTTCTGGAGCAGTTCAAAGTACTGCTGCTCAACCAGTCCAATAAAGTACTCGGCATTTATGAAGTTTCCTCAGGAGGCATCACCAGCACTGTAGTGGATGTCAGACTGCTCTTTGCCGCGGCGCTTAAAGCCGGTGCCGCAGGGCTGATCATTGCCCACAACCATCCATCGGGAAATGTCCTGCCTTCAGAACCAGACAAACATATTACCAAAAAGATTTCCATGGCAGGCGAAGTTCTGGATATCAAGCTGCTGGATCATCTGATTGTTACCTCAGAGCATTATTATTCCTTTGCAGATCAGGGCGCTTTATAGCGCCTTTTACTATTTTTTAAACCTCTTAATACGGTTCTGGAGTGCTGTATGGGAAAAGCTTATAATCCTGTAAGGACGTGCGAAGATCTTGTAAGGCAGTAATTGCTTTATTGGCGTAAATTTGATGGTATATCGGTAAGGATACTTTTGTGATCATTCAGAAAAAAGAACAGGGGACCGGCGGGGTTCGTCTGGAGGTTCTGCTCAATGATTTAGTTAGTTACCGCATACCCTTTCAGGCACCCGCCGGCTGCCGAAGAACTCCTTAAATTTTTAGGGAGTTTTTTCGTTTATGGCTGCAGGCAGTTACCCATCATGCGCTACAAGTATATGGTAATGGCATCTTCCATATCAAGGATGCTCATGTCGGCTCCCTCTCTGTTAAAGAATATGATCTTGTCGCTGTAAAAACGATTGTATTTATAAACAGGCTCTACTATGATTTTGTTCTGGGAGTCAATAAGTCCCCACAGACCATCTTTGACGTACCACACCCCGTCTTCCTGTTCACCCCGATAATAATACATCAAACCTGAAGGATTGATTAAAAACAAATCATCATTAAAAGTATGATCAATCCAGTTGTACTCAAAGGGAACAATAAGACTGCCGCTGTGGTCATACACGCCCCATTTTCCACCGTCCAAAGTATAAAAGCATTCGGCTCCCTGTGCCTCTTCCGATTCGTAATCACGGCCTATTACCGCATTTCTTTCTTCGTAAACCAGAATAAACTTTTCACCCATAAAAATCAGATCATAAAGGGGCGGAATTACAATTTTGAAGCTGTCATCCAGCAGTCCCTGTCTGCCGATCATCGTGGTATAGTCTACATAATCGCTGTAGAATACTCCTATGTCATAAACAGTATAAAAGGAAGGATGGCTGGCAAAATTAACCAGTCCGTACTCAAGGGTTTTAAGCAGTATGCCGTTCTGGTCATAGATCCAATACCTGCTGCTTTCTTGGTCTTCATTAGTAATTTGTTCTCTGGCTTTGAAAATTTTTAGTGCAGCATTGTACTTAATTTCCCTGAAATTTAAAGGAATAATTATGTCAAATTTTGCATTCAGTATGCCCGCGTAATCATCAATAAAGGCCAGATAATGGTCTGCATTAATGTCTTGTAATGAATCGTACCGTGCAGGAAGCAGGATTTCAAAATTTTCATCCAGCACGCCCGCTCTGGTAGTTTTATAATTATCAGGCTGCTCTCTCAGTTCACTATAAAAAAGGACGTTTCTTTTGGTGAGAGACTGATAAACCGAGTAATAATTATGGGTGTCTATAAGAACCTCTGCCGTTTCCGAAACTTTCAATACTCGGGTTTTATCTCCCTTGTCCTTGTAGATATTAAGAACAACAAATCCTCTTGTATCGCGGAATCCAAAAAAACTGCCGTACTTCAGGTTCAGTCTGCTGCAGATGAGATCAAAAACAGCTCTGGTCTGCTGCATTTCAGTTTGTCTTTCTTCAAATCCTTTTAGTTCTTCCGGGGTCATATATTTGCTATTAACTGTTCAAAAATAACATAAAAATTATAATGTATTTAATACTCTCAGGAGCAAAATGACTTTCAGCCTGATACCAATAAAAAAGCCGTCAGTTATTTGGGCTGACGGCTTTTCTTTTTAGCTTTTACTGTTTTTTTCTGTTCCAAGACCGGCGAGTTTTTCATGGAGTTCGGTAAGGCCGGCCCTGGCCAGGCAGTCAGCGGAAAGCTGTTTTATTTCTTGAATGTTTTCCTGGGCAGTGCGCCGCAGAAGCATCGAAGGACTGCTGTTGTTTTCAAGCAGGCCCCGCTCGATAACATGGTGTAAAAGAAGTACGTTTTTTCGTGAAATTTTCAGATCAATCCTCACTGGCTCATTCATGCCCGGGATACTCAGTATGGTATCAAAAACCTGGGCGGCATCATTTTCTGTCAGCATAATTCACATGTTTTAAATTTATAATCTACCTATTCAAAGATAAGAAGATGCTTTGATAATACCCCGTTCAAAATATGGCCGGGATAGGCGGAATCCGGCGGGCTTTTCTATTTTAGCCCGAAGATGAGTGAAGCGATTCTTTACGGCTTTACTTTTTAAAAGACAGCAGGACTGCCTCGTTCCTGCAGTCGGCCAGATGTCCGTTTGTTTAACAAACGCATCCGGCTGGCTTGTGCTCGGAACTCGCGCGCAGTGATTTTACAAGAAGGAGACTGACAAATACTGTTTAAAAAATGAAAAGCAAACAAGATGAGGAAAGACAATGCAAACCGAAACCGTATTGCTGCCGTGCGTTTTACCGCCGCTGAATTTACTGCAATAGAAAAAAGATTTAAGGCATCCACCTGCCGTCAGATGAGCCAGTACCTTAGGGCATGTGTTTTGAATAAGCCCATAACAACCCTGTATCGCAATGCATCCCTGGATGAATATATGCTGGAAATTATCAGGCTCAGAAAAGAGCTCAGCGCGCTGGGAAATAATTTTAACCAGGCTGTTAAAAAACTCCATACCCTGAGACAGCTTCCCGAATTCAGGGATTGGATCACCAGCACCGAAGCCCAGCGCGCAGAGCTGCTGGAGAAGATCCAAACCATTGAGAGACTAATGGAGAAAACGGCTGAAAAATGGTTGCAGTGATAAAGACCGGACACTGCGTGCGGGCGGTTGTCAATTACAATGAAAACAAAGTCAAACAAGCAAAGGCCCAGTGCATCGGGGAAGGGAATTATCCTATGGAAGTTTCGCGTATGAACCTTTCAATGAAACTCAGCCGGTTGCTGCATCAGAATGCCCTGAATGAAAATGTGAAAAGAAACAGCGTGCACATCTCACTGAACTTTCACCCCAGCGAGAACTATTCAAAAGAAAAGCTGCTCCAAATTGCGGCCGCTTATATGGAAAAAATTGGTTTTGCGCAGCAGCCGTATCTGGTCTACCAGCATCATGATGCGGGGCACCCCCACATCCATCTGGTGTCCATCAAAGTAAGGGAAGACGGATCGAGAATTGACATGCAGAACATCGGCAGGAACCAGTCGGAAAAGGCCCGAAAAGAAATTGAAAAAGAGTTTAATCTGGTGCGGGCAGAAGGGAATAAAAAACAGGAGACACCGCTGCTGAAACCTGCCGCTGCGGGTAAAGTTCTGTACGGGAAAACCGAATCCAAAAGGGCGCTCTCCGGGGTGCTGGAGTCCGTGCTTTTGAACTATACATACGGTTCGCTTGCCGAGCTTAATGCCGTGCTGCAGCTCTATAATATCAAGGCCGACAGGGGCAGCGTCGATTCGAGGATTTTTAAGTCCGGCGGACTGGTGTACCGCATACTGGACCAGGATGGAAAAGCGGCAGGGATTCCCATCAAGGCAAGTGATTTATCCCTGCGCCCCACACTTGGTTTTCTGGAAAAAAGATTTGCCTTGAACAGTACCGAAAGGATCTCTGAAAAAAAGAGGATCCGAAGTGCTGTGGACCGTATTTTTTTCGCAAAGCAAATCCGTCTGGACAAGCTCATGCTGCTGCTGGAAAAGGAAGGAATCAGTATGGTGCTGCGCAAAAGTGATGCCGGTCTGGTATACGGTCTGACCTATGTGGACCATGTTACCAGAAGCGTGTTTAACGGCAGCGCGCTGGGAAGAAATTACAGCGCCAAAGCAGTATTGGAGCGCTGTGGGGCTGCGGGCGGGAAAGAGAAGCCCCAAGCGGCCGGTGAGGTTTTGAAAAACAAAGCAGATCTAAGTGAGAAGCAGTCTGCTGGGAATACCATTCAGGGGAGCAGCACCAAAGAACTGGAAGAACTCATGAAGCCCGAATGGCAGGGAGAGTACAGCAGCGGAAAGTTTAAGGCAAGACGCAGGAAAAGAAAAAGAAAGAGACGTTCGGATCTGAATTAATCCTGAACCAGTAACCGTAAAAACAGACAGCTATGCAGACAGGAGAAAATGAACAGGCACTGAGAAAAATACTCGATATGACAAGACTGATGAGCATCATGGTGCTGCTGCTGCATTTTTATTATTACTGTTATGGGGCATTCCGGTTCTGGGACCTGACAGGAACTTTAGCAGATCAGATTTTAACTTCGGTTTATAAGACCGGACTGTTTGGCAGTTTTCATTTTTCCAAATGTATTTCGCTGGGGCTGCTTGTGATTTCACTGCTCGGCGCCAAGGGAAGAAAGGACGAAAAAAGACAGTTTAAAACGGCTTTTTATTATACGGCTTTCGGACTGGCGCTGTATTTTCTGAGTGGTACGGCGCTGCTCTTTTACGGGTCCGAGCCGCTTCTTGCAGCGCTGTATATAGGGACAACTGTTCTGGGTTTTCTGCTGGTGCTCTCGGGAGGCACAATGCTCTCCCGCATTATTAAAAACAGACTCCCTGATGCGGATATTTTTAACAGCGAAAATGAAACCTTTCCCCAGGAAGAACGACTGCTGGAAAATGAATATTCGATCAACCTTCCGGCGCGTTATTACCGCAGGGACAAAATCCGAAACAGCTGGATCAACATCATCAATCCTTTCCGCGGCCTGCTTGTTTTGGGTACGCCGGGTTCAGGCAAATCCTATTTTGTAATCCGTCATCTCATCACCCAGCATATTGCCAAGGGATTCAGCATGTTTGTCTATGATTTCAAATACGATGACCTGTCCAAAATCGTTTACAATACTTTTGAGAAATACAAACACGCCTACACAGTGGTGCCGAAATGTTACTTCATTAATTTTGATGCAATCATGCACCGCTGCAATCCGCTGGATCCGCAGAGTATGGAAGATATAACCGATGCCTCGGAATCCGCACGCACTATCCTTCTGGGGCTCAACCGGGAGTGGATCAAACGCCAGGGCGACTTTTTTGTGGAATCGCCGATCAATTTTTTATCGGCCGTGATCTGGTATCTCAGAAGGTACAAGAATGGGGAATTCTGCACCCTGCCGCACGTTATTGAACTCATGCAGGCCGACTATGACAGCCTCTTTACCCTGCTGCGCACCGATAAGGAAATTGAGGTGCTCATCAACCCTTTTGTCAATGCATATCTTAACGATGCCATGGAACAGCTCGAAGGACAGATTGCCTCGGCTAAAATAGCCATGGCCCGGCTTTCTTCCCCCCAGCTCTATTATGTATTATCGGGAAATGATTTTACCCTGGACATTAATAATCCCCTGGAGCCCAAGATTGTCTGCATGGGAAACAACCCGCAGAAAATACAGATTTACGGCGCTGTTTTATCGCTCTATGTCAACCGGCTGATCAAACTGGTCAACAAAAAAGGAAAGCTCAAATCCAGTCTTATTTTTGATGAGTTTCCCACTATTTATCTCAACAACATGGACAGCCTGATTGCTACGGCCAGAAGCAACAAAGTGAGCACCTGCCTGGGGATACAGGATTTCAGCCAGCTCAGAAAAGACTATGGGCGCGAACAGGCCGACGTGATCATGAACCTCACCGGAAATATCATATCAGGGCAGGTGGCAGGGGATACGGCCAAACAGCTTTCGGAACGTTTCGGGAAGATCATGCAGGACAGGGAAAGTATTTCCATCAACAGTTCGGATGCCTCCATCAGCCGCTCCAGACAATTGGAAGCCGCCGTGCCGCCATCCAAGATTTCATCGCTCAGTTCAGGGGAATTTGTGGGCATGACTGCCGATGATCCGCAGTGCCGCATCAAACTGAAAACCTTTCACTGTGAGATTGTAAACGACCATGAAGCGCTGCGCAGGGAAGAGGAAAACTATACGGAAATACCGCCTGTGCGGCATTTGGATTCCGGGATGATACAGCGGAATTTCCAGCAGATCAAGTGTGATGTGCAGGATATTATTTATACCGAGATGGAAAGACTTCTCAATGACCCCGCGCAGCAGCATCTTATTGTAAAGAAGTGAGATCTTTTCGGGTATTTTCTTTGGCGTGTTTTTGGATGAC
The DNA here is from genome assembly GCF_000016645.1 of Flavobacterium johnsoniae UW101. Lineage (NCBI taxonomy): Bacteria > Pseudomonadati > Bacteroidota > Flavobacteriia > Flavobacteriales > Flavobacteriaceae > Flavobacterium > Flavobacterium johnsoniae. The sequence goes on along the minus strand of NC_009441.1, from coordinate 4,456,699 downwards.
TGCCTGTGAAATCTTATGTAGACCACTGCCCTTAATGTTGATTTCGATCAAAAGATAAGACGGTCAGGCACCGGCAGCACAAACTAATTCCATAAAAGCTTGTTATTTACTTTCATCAGGCCCTTTATGGTAATTACACTTCGGTCGGTATCGGAATTTAAAAAGATAAACCCCTGATCATCCAGATACAGCAAAGCATCTAATAGGTAAGACTGGCGTTGTTTTGCAGCGTACAAACGATCTGTAATTGAGCTGTGAACCTTCAGGTGAACCAGACTGGTCAGCTCTTCCAAAGAACAGCTTTTTCCATATCGGTCTGCAAGAGTCTGCAGTACTTTTAATATAACAGGTGATGTTTCCATGACAATACGGTTTTTATCCCTATAGACGGGCATACATGCATTTTGGTTTTTGCTGTGGTTTCTTTCATATTATTATAGACTTAAACCTTTTGTGGTAAAAATGGCATGCCCTTGAAAAATGGGAATGGTTTGTTTTTGGCTGCTTGAATAGAGATATTCGCATCTCAGTATTGCTTTCTTGTTTTAAGAGCAACGTAAAAAGCCCAATTTTATATTTGGGCTTTTTATATCCAATGCTATTTATACTTGATGTTTAAACTAATGATATCAGAGCTCATGTTAGTGGTTCTGTTGTAATGTCCGTAACGGATCTCAAGAGTATTCCAGTGTTTAAGCCCAAAGATTCCATTAGGGGGAGTAAATTTCATTCCCATTCCAAAGAAACTGCTCTCGAATTTAGACAAGTCATAGTTGCTGGTGTAATATTGATCAGCTGCAGTATGCTGTGCATAACCTTTGAAATACTTTGTGCCGCTCTGAGTGTAGTACCTGTAAAACGGACTAAATGAAAGTGATTGTGTTACCTTCACCGGGATTTCAAGATCGGCAGTATGCGCCTTTAGGCTCCAGTCATCAGTATAGTAACGATAGTAAGCCCGTATAATTATAGCATCACCCAGAAAATAACTGGCCCTGATCCCCAAGGGTATTTTTAATCTGCTGTCGGGCATTTTTTCCTGATGAACCGAATAGTCGTTAAAATATACCCTGTGAAACGGCAGGCTTAAATAGCCGTTCTGGCTGATTAAATCAGCCACGAAAAGCAATTGCAGGTTTTGGTTTACTATTTGGGAATAGCTCAGGGTTCCGGCAAACGTATTGCGTCCGGCAGTGTCATAACCTTCGCTTCCCGGGCTGCGAAGTTCAAGGGGGGCAATGAGTTTGAGCTGGTCAATAAAGGTTTGAAATTTAGCAGTAAACTCGCCGTTTCGGTCTCTTGTTTTCTGGGAGAAGCTGATATTTGCTCCAAATGACTGGTAGTCAAACTCTGTAGAGGACGAAACCCCGATGCCGATCGTTCTGCCTTTTTGCTCATTTTCTCTAAGATACATCAGGGAAGGGTAGAAGCGGTTGTCTGAGGAAGAAGCGGATGAATTGGCGCTCAAATCAATCCTATCGGATGAGGCTGAAGTGTAATGGTCAATTCCGGCTTCAATATCAAAAGTATGTTTGATTCCGGTCTGTCCGTACTTGACCAGTTTAACATCAATGGTGTTGGCTATATCGGTCAGATGCTCCGAACCTATGCCGCCGGTAACAGCCGAATTGTTCCCGTCTTGTTTGTAATAGCTCGATACCAGGTTTACCTCTTCGAGTTTTAATTTTCTGCTTTTGTATCCTGTGGAGTCACTTGGGACATCCTGCGCCTTGGCCTGAAAGAGCATCAGCAGCGCAAATCCGGTAATGAATTTTCTTTTCATTTCTTTTTGCTATTAATTACAGCCGCAGCCGCCGCCGCTTTTTCCTGAATTTGCCCCGGAAGCTCCCTCTCGGTAGGATTGAAAACTAAGTTCTGTCTTTTCGATTTTTCTATTGGAAAGCACCATTTCAGAATCGTTGATTTTTCCCTTCTGGTATTCTTTTACCGGGGTGCAGGAACCCATAAGGATACCGGCAAATGCAGTACTGCATAAAAGTTTTAGACTTTTTTGTTTTGGTTTTTTCATCTCAGGTGAATGTTTTTTGAAGTGTAAATTTGATTACTCTCGTCAATGATAATACAATATAGATCCGGTATCTGATCTATTAAAAACAGACCTGCCTGAATGCCCATTACCGCAATAGGAGTGGCCATGGCATCGGCAAATTCAGCGTTGGATGCAATGACGGTCACGCTTTTTATTCCGGTTATCGGCAGTCCCGTTTTTGGGTCAATGGTGTGGGAATATTTTTTACCGTCGATTGTTACGTATTTTTCATAATTACCCGAGGTAGCCACCGCTTTATTAGAGATTTCCATATAAGAGAATGCTGCGTTTGGAGAATCGGGATCCGCCACGCCGATGGTCCATTTTTGCCCGTTTGGCTGCAGTCCCCAGGCGCAGAGATCTCCGCTGGCATTGATGATGCCGCTCTGCACATTATGCTTTAAAAGTACTTGCTTGGCCTTTTCTGCGGCATATCCTTTTCCAATACCCCCAAAACCGATCCGCATGCCTTTCTCTTTCAAAAATACCGTCGTGTTTTCCCTGTCCAGGATAATATTTCGGTAATTGATAAGATGGACCATTCTAAGTGCTGTCTGGGAATCCGGCAGGCTGTTCATGGATTTATCAAAATTCCAGAGACTTTTGTCTATGCTTCCATAAGAAATGTCAAAAGCGCCCTGTGTAATTCCTGAAATTCCAATTGACCTTTCGATAAGATCAAACACTTCCAGATCAATTTTGACCGGCCTGATTCCTGCATTTTCATTGATCAGATTGGTCTGGCTGTCCGCTTTGTAGGTGGTCAGGAGTTTTTCGATCCGCCTGATTTCTTCAACAGCCAGGTTGATGTACTCATTACCGGTCTTTTGATTCTCGGCCACAACGGTAATGGTAAAACTGTTTCCCATCAGTTTTAGCGACTGGGAATACTTCTGCGTTTTGGGAATGTTATTTTCGGCTGTCACAGATCGCTTTTATTTCGGCAGTCCACTCCTCAGGTGTTTTTTCGGGTTTTCCATGCCAGGTTTTGATTACTCTGCCCTCAGCATCCAAAAGAAGCGTTAAGGGAAAACTGCCTTCCTTGTTATATATTTCGGCTAATGCTTCGTTTCGTTTCACCTGTTCCGGGGTTCCGGTATTTTTCTTTTTTCTCGGAAAATCAGCATTAACCAATACTAAATTTTGATCTGCCATAGCTGTAAAGGCAGGATTTTCAAAATAATCCCTTCGTGTTGCAATGCAGGGGCCGCACCAGTCCGAACCCGAGAAATTCAACAGGATTAATTCGTGCTTTTCCTTTGCCGTCTTTTTAGCATTATTAAAGTCAGGTTCCCAATTTATAGGCAGAACCGTTACCAGCAGGAGTAATGTAATGAGTTTCATTTCCAGTTGTTTTAGAGATATACGATAAAACGAATTGAGCGGTTTCTTATTTTTTTAAATTGCTTAAGATTGGCTTAAATTTTAAAGCAGATTTTATTTTTATGAGGTCTGCACCCCGAAAATGTATCCGGCCAGTGCGGATGCGGCCATTGCAAAAGTACCCCAGATACAAATACGCAGGACTGCAGTCAGCATGTTTGATCCTCCTGCCCTGGCGGCCAAAAAGACCGACAATGCCAGAAATGCGATAGAGCGGCCGTATTGGTAAAATACCGTTTGAAATTCCCAATATGCCATAGGATTTGGAGGAAGATATTAATTCTCTAAGCTGCTGGTCCTTAAATATGGATTATGCGGCGCATTTAAACAGGGCGCCAAATTCTCTTTAATTCATTATTTATAGGTTTTGATCTGGAAACCGGCGGTCATGTTTTCAGATCCATTTTACCAGTTCACAGGCAATTGATCAGGCTGGGTATCTGGGAAGAATCACTGGCGACTGGACAAAAGGAGATATATTTTTTGGATTTAATCTTACCAGAGTTTACTAGTACCTGCTTTATAATTAAATTATTAGGTAATTTCTGTATTTAAAACGATTCTAAATTGATCAATTTGTAATTATTTCTAAAACCGCAGGGCTAAAGTACACGTAAGTAACTTTAAAAAACTTACAAAAATTATGAAAACTAATAAAATAATCAAAAAAGGACTTTTTATACTCAGCGGAATTATTGGAGTCTTTATCGCCATTTTGCTTTTTCACATTATAACAGCCAAACCGCCCGTTTATGACACCCCAAATCTTCAGGTAAGCAGAATCGATTTTAAATCAGACATCGATTCTATGCAGGCCAGAAAAATCTGTGCCGACCTGAGAAACATAAAAGGTCTGACATCAGACTCTATTATCGTTAAAAGAAATGTTGTGGTCTATTTCCATAATAATAAAATTACAAACTCGGAGAAAGTTTTCAACGAGCTGATGGCTAAAGGTCATTATGATGCGCAGCGTTATATACTGCCGGCAAATTTAGCAGACAAAGAAGTCTGCCCAATGAACCAAAATAGTTTGAGCTATAGACTGTCTCAAAAGATAAATCGTTTTTTTAATTAACCCTTTAATACTTTAAATTTATGAAAGTTTATTCAAAACTTACACTTAGTGTACTAATTGCTGCATCGGCAGCTATGATTTCCTGCAGCAGCAATGACGATGAAACCCCAGCACCGATTAAGGCTTCTATCTATGAGCGATTAGGCGGAACTAAAATGGTTTCTGATCCTGATAATTCCGGCCAGATGATTGAGCAGGGACGTTTGAGTTTCCGCAAAGTGGTAAATTCAACTATCGGATTGATTGTTGCCGATATCCAATCGAATGCTTCAGGCAATCTGCAGGCACATTTTGCTCCTTTGCTGGCAGAAACGGGAACGACCCAGTCTACCAATATTGCTAAATTATCAGATAATCTGACTGATTTCTTTTCGTTTAATACGGGAGGAACAAATGCTGTAAATACATATTCTGGTTTGAACATGGTTGCAGCTCATGATCCTGCAAAAAATCCTCGTATGGGAACAAAATCCAGTAATGCAGACTATACAAAATTCGAAGGATATGTTGGAGCTGCGGCCAATGCAAATGGTGTTGCTTCAAATACAGAACTTTATACCGATATAGTTGCTGTTTTGGAATCATTGAGAACTCCTATAGTTCAAAAATAAATTTCTTCTCAAAACGCTGCCTTTTTCAGGCAGCGTTTTATATTTCAATACTATTTGAAGTATATAAATATTTTTGAAAAGCTGTCAGCTTTATAATATAAGGAAATTATATAAAACCGCAGTTTAAATCCATTTATCCCATAGTGATCAAAAAGCACTTCCGGCGCTGTTATATAAATCTGCAGTTACTAATTTTTGAACTTTTTAAGGAAACCATAAATATGGAAAATTTTAATATGCCCAGATCTACGACTTTTTACGCATTAGGATTAAGTTACAAGAAAGCAGATGCAGTTATAAGAGGAAAATTTAGTTTAGATGCCCAGGCACAATCTGATTTATTGCTGCAGGCTAAGGCAGAAGGCATAGAATCATTGGTTGTTACCTCTACCTGCAATAGAACTGAAATTTATGGTTTTGCCCATCATCCTTATGAACTTATCAAACTGCTTTGCGAAAACAGCAATGGCTCCATAGAAGAATTTCAGCAGGCTGCTTATATATATAAGAATGAAGAAGCTGTCAGCCATATGTTCCGGGTAGGAACAGGTTTGGACAGTCAGATTTTGGGTGATTTTGAAATCATCAGCCAGATTAAAACCGCTTTTAACAATAGTAAACAGGAAGGCTTGGTCAATACATTTCTGGACCGGTTGGTAAATACAGTTATTCAAGCCAGCAAAAAAGTTAAAACTGAGACGAAAATTTCTTCCGGGGCAACGTCAGTTTCTTTTGCATCAGTGCAGTATATAATCCGAAATGTGGCAGATATTGGAAGCAAAAATATTTTGTTATTCGGAACAGGGAAAATAGGAAGAAATACGTGCGAAAACTTAGTAAAACATACTAAAAACAGTCATATTACTCTTATAAACAGAACAAAAAACAAAGCCGAATTATTGGCTGGCAAGCTGAATGTTATTGTAAAAGATTATGCTGATTTAAAACAAGAACTGCACCAAGCCGATGTGCTGGTTGTAGCTACAGGAGCACAAAATCCGACTATTGACAAAGCATCGCTTGCTTTACAGAAACCCTTATTGATTCTGGATTTATCCATCCCGCGCAATGTAGATGCCAATGTAGAAGAAATACCCGGTGTAACTTTAATACATCTGGATGCATTATCTCAAATTACGGATGACACGCTGGAAAGAAGAAAACAGCATATACCTGCTGCAGAAGCCATTATTGATGATATGAAATTAGAACTGAATACCTGGGTAAACGGCCGAAAATGTGCTCCGACTATTCATGCATTAAAATCCAAGCTAAATGATATTGTATCTGCCGAATTTGCTTTTCAAAAAAAGAAAATAACCCATTTTGATGATGCTCAGATGGATTTAATAAGTTCCAGAATTATTCAAAAATTGACAAACCATTTTGCCAGCCATTTAAAAAATGAAAACACTTCAGTGGATCAAAGTATTGAATTTATTGAAAAAATATTTCAGATCGGACAGCTTGCACCCAATAAGACTTCTTCACCAATAGCTGATAAATACAAAATCAATCTCTCATAAATACATAATTTACTATTAAATCGGAATAGTAAGTCCAGATATGATGAATTACGTTTTTTGAGTGGGCACAAAATAAAAAATGAATTTCGGAATATGGAAAGGCTGTGATTTAGAGGTATATTTTATGCAGGCTGAATTCTCACTGCTTCAACTATTATGGGGTTATGGAGTGTTTTTTAGGCATTTATTTTGTGCTTGTACTAAAAAAAGTGTTTTTGCTGCACTGGGCCAAAGGTTTATTTTACCCTGTTAAAAAATTGTTTTTTGTTTCAGAAAAAGAATATTTCCCAGGGAGACTCCTAAGGAATCTTCCCTGTCTTACCGGTCTGTTTTTTCTTGTGATACCGAGCAGCTATTTTTCATTTTCCTGCGCGGCAGTATCTTATTTTGCGGATCCTGCAGGGTAGGTAAGAGCTATGATGGTCTTTTCAAGAATGAATCTCTTATCTTCAAAGCGGCAGGTATTGGTTTTAGTGATAAACCGTTTCTCCATGGTTCTGACCCGGCAGTGTTCGGGGAATTTAGACCGGAAGATCTTACCCTTCTGATGTGAAGCTTTCCTTCCTCTATAAAGACAGGGTAAAACTGACAATTTTTCGCTTATGAAAACTGAAAAAATGTCATTTTTTTTCTCTGGCATAATTTTGGTTTTTTTTGTGACTGGCACTGCAAAAGCAGTGTATGTTCAAAAATATTGTATAACAATTAAAAGTAAAATGTTATGAATCTTATCAAAAGAAATGCAAACCAGCATCGTGCTTTGCCGCATACGTTCTTTGATGACGTTTTTGGCCGCGAGCTTTTCAATTGGGAAAACAAAAATTTTTCTACAACTAGTACCACCCTGCCATCGGTAAACATCAAAGAGACTGCAGAACATTATGAAGTCGAAGTGGCCGCCCCCGGCCTGGAGAAAGACGATTTCAAAGTGACCCTTGACGGAAACCTGCTGACTATTTCTTCGGAAAAAGAAAATAAGCAGACCATCGAGCAGGAGAATTTTACCCGCAGGGAATTCAGCTACCAGTCTTTCCAGAGAAGCTTTGAGCTGCCTAAAAATGTGGTCGACGAAGAAAACATCACTGCACGTTATGTGAATGGCCTGCTTCATCTGTCCATACCCAAAAAAGAGGAAGCCAAGCAGAAGCCGCCTAGAATGATTGAAATTGCCTGATTTCTAATCGATTATTTTAACCTTTTTTATTTTAAAGCTGTTCTCCGGGACAGCTTTAATTATTACAAAAAGCTATAGCCATCTTCTCTGCCCTGGCCGTGCTGTGCCGTTTACGGCAGTGCTGTTTTGCAAAATTTCAGCCGGCATTTGTAAATATAGGACGTCCCCCGGCAAGGGACCACTGGGCTGTAAAGGAGTCCGCTAGTAGTAGCTGTCTGATCTGGCCGGACTTTTGCCAGTTGTTAATTTGATGCTGCCACAATACTTGAAGGGTAATTCTGTACAGCTTATACAGCTATTTGTACATTTGCGGCGTCACAGTATATTTGGTAATAAAGGCGCCGGTCTTATCTGCGTAGGAGTAATTTAAAGTAATATCATTATCTCTGAAAAATTTCATATCAGGATGGGTTTTTGCATACTGGAGCACCTGAGGAAAAATATATTTTTTAACAGTATCCACCTGGACTTGCTCTTTTGTGATCCCGACCAGTACATAATTGTATTGAATGGTTTTATCCGGTAAAACCGAAATATTTTTCAAGGTAGTATACTGATCCACACTCATGGGACAGGTTTTATTAAATTCATTGGCAAATTCAGTGAGCTGCTTGTCCATGGATGGTTTAAAAAAGAATTGCGTAGCAGCAAACATGATCGCAAACCCGATGGTGAAACCTAAAAGTGTTTTCAAATCAAATTTTTTATCCGTTTTTGCTGCCTTTCGGGGTGCAGTCGCAGTGCTGCTGTTTTGATCTTCCGTGCCATGTAATTGATAACCGCAGGCAGAACAGTATTTCGCGTTTGTATTATTTTCATTCTCACAGTTCAAGCAGGTATTTTTCATGCATTCCTATTTTTTTATTTTTTAATGAGTCATCTGGTAGTAATCGAAAGTAAGTGTTGTATATAGAAATTTTAGTCTGATAAAATTACTGATGACGAATTTAAATAAAAACGATGCAGAAATGTTACGGGTTTCCACATTTTATAGGTTTTTAAATTGGTTGAGTTCCAAAGTTAGCGGTACGAGATCTTGGATTTCTACTTTTTGATGTAAGCAGCGCTTTAAAAATAGTTAGTTCTAGTAATCTTCTTTCTTTTAGGTTGATTTTATATTTTTGGAGAAATGGCTGAAGTGCAGCGGTATCGGTAAAATTTCAATAAAATGCAAAGGGGGCTGCTATTCAAAATAAATAGCGAAGAGTGTGATTTTAATCATTACGGCACATGTGAATAGTATGCGCCGCGATCCTGCCGCAAATTTTGAAACAGCAAATTAATTGTAAATTTGCCATAGCTTTTTGTATCGTTTTTAAAAAAGGCACTCAGAAAGAGCGCTAACAGTTCGTATTGCTTTTTTTCAGTTGAGTTGGCGGGTAGCCAAATTGTTTTTTGAATGCAAATGAAAAATGCGATAAATTCTCAAATCCTATCTCGTAAAAGATATCAACAGGGTTTTTATTATTTTCGGCAAGCTGGTAATGGGCTAATTCTAATCTTTTTTGGGTTAGCCAGCGTTGCGGTGTAGTATTGAAAGCCTTATGGAAATCGCGCTTAAAAGTGGTAAGACTCCGGCCTGTTAAATAGCCAAATTTTTCCAAAGGCATATTAAACATAAAGTTTTTCTCCATAAAAGCAGTTAAATCAATTTTATCAGGTTCTTCAAAGCTGGCCAGTACAGCATCAATAGCGGGATCAATGTTTCTAAGAATTGAAATTGCTTCAGTGATTTTCAATGAAGCGATATTCTCAGGAAAGTTGTCCTGCATGTCAAAATAAGGAATCAGCGAAGCCAGACAGCTTTCCAGCAGAGGATGTTTATGGAAACTGAAAATTTTTGGTACGGCAGTTTTTAATTTTGCATTTTGGTGATCGTAAAATTCACGAAGCCTGTCAGCCGATAGATGCATCGCAGCTGCTTTGTGGGGCAGTCCATCTTTTGGAATATTAATGATTGCCGCCAATTGGTTTCTGGGAATTAAAAAAGTACTGCCCGGGCCAAATACAAAAGTTTGATCTGCCTGGATAATTTTGGTTTCACCTGAAATTAACCACACAAGCAGATGGTCATTAAAGGCGGCTTCCGTTTTAAACAGCTTGCCGCTGTAATTGGAAAGTTTGATGTCTGGGTGTATGTAATTGACCTGATAATCCATAATTGCTTGTGCGGTATAAAGATACAAATATTAACTAAGATCGAAATGTATTCCGGTCATTTCCTGGCTTAATTTCCATAAACGTTTTGCATTTTTTTCATCTAATGAATAAGGTGCAACACCTCCAATAATTTTTTCATTTGAATTTAAAGATGCTATATCTGCGTTTTCACAATACACACCGCCAATATTGTTAAGCGATTTGCTTGTCGCAGCCCAAAGGGTTGTGGCTGCACCTTGCGGGATCGTTTTTAATGACGCGGCTACTTCCGGCAGTATATTTCCTTCAGCATCACTGTAACCGAGTTTTTGGAACAAATCAGCTGGCGCTTCTCGAGCTAATTCTGTTTGCCCAACAGCGCCCGGACATAAGCAATAACTTCTCACATTATACTTTTTTGCACGCGTGTCTAATTCCATAGAAAAGAGATTCACCGCTGTTTTTGACTGTCCATAGGCCTGTAAGGTCTCATACTCCCGATTTAGAAAATTAGGATCTTGAAAATTAAAATCTGAAAATTGATGCCCTCCTGAAGAAACATTGACGACTCTGGCGCCATCAGCTTTTTTTAGTGCAGGCCATAATCTTGCCGTAAGCTGAAACAGTGCCAGATAATTGGTGGCTAATTGTGATTCATAGCCTCGGGAATCCCTGCGCAGCGGCACCCACATAATCCCTGCATTGTTAATGAGCAGATCAAGCGGTCTTTCTGAATGCAGATACTTTTCAGCAAAAGCATCAAGAGAACCGGGATTCATTAAATCCATGTTTTCTATTATTACATTTGGAGTTCCCTCGAGATTTCTTTTCGCTTTCTCTGCATCTCTGGCCGGTACAATGACCGTTGCCCCTGCCGCCGCAAGTGTTTTGGCCGTTTCCAGGCCAATGCCTGTATTCCCGCCCGTTACAATGGCAGTTTTCCCTGTAAGGTCAATTCCTTTTATAATTTCCTTTGAGGTAGATTTTGCGTCAAATCCCGAACCTGTGGCTTTCTGTAATTTTCCGTGATAATTATTCTGTTCCATTTTTTTAATTTAAATTATTTTAACAGGACAAAATTAGAGGATGAAACAAGCAGCCACTTTGTTTAAACGTCTTAATATGGTTTGTTTAAACGTCCAAAACAAAATGATCCCTGCCATCTTCTTTACTGCTGCTGTACTGGTATTACAAAGGAGCTGTTATTCCATACGCCTGCCGGCATTTTTCCCCTGGCTGTGCTTTCAATTTTACCAAAATGCGGGTTATAGATATTCAATAATCTAAATTGCGTTTTGAAAATTCCATGTTACCGTTTTTGGCTACTTAAATTATGGTTTTGGCTAAATTTTCTTTCCTGTATCTGCGCAAATTTGCAGCATAATAATACTAAAATAATCATTATGTCATCACAAAGTAAAATTGCAGTAATAACAGGAGGGAGCCGCGGTCTTGGAAAAGACATGGCTGTAAATCTTGCCAAAAACGGATTGGATATAGTTTTAACCTATAACACTCAAAAACAAGCAGCAGAAAATGTTGTAAAACAAATTCATGATCTCGGACAAAAAGCGGCCGCTATAGCATTGGACGTCTCAGATTTTTCCAGTTTTGATTTTTTTGAAAAAAATCTTAAAGACCAATTAAACAATTATTTCAACTCAGATGGTATTGATTATCTGATCAATAATGCTGGGTTTATTCACTATGCAAATTTTGATGTTATCACTGAAACTCAATTTACAGAAATGGAAAATGTACATTTTAGAGGCCCATTTTTCCTTACTCAAAAATTACTGCCTTTAGTAAGAGCTTACGGAGGAATTGTAAATGTTTCATCTGGACTAACCCGCTTTGCCACGCCGGGATTTGCAGCTTATGCGGCACTAAAAGGAGCAATGGAGACATTGACAAAATATCAGGCAAAAGAACTTGGCGCAAGAAACATACGAGTAAATGTTATTGCTCCGGGGGCTGTTGAAACTGATATTATGGGAGGTGCGGTACGAGATAATGTAGAAATGAACCGATACCTGGCCTCGCAAACGGCTCTTGGAAGAGTCGGAGTACCCGAGGATATTGGAGGAGTGGTAGCCTTTTTATGCAGTGATGCCGGCGGGTGGATTAATGCGCAGCGTATCGAAATTTCGGGAGGTTCAAATTTATGATCAAGCTTAAAAATAGTTAGCATATTGTTGAAAAACTGAATTTTACAGATAATTAGAAGCATATAAAATGGAAAAAGAAGATAATGGAGTTGTAAAAGCTCTGACGAAACAGGAAATAAATACCATTGAAAGGTTTTATGCAGCGTGGAACCTTAAAAAGCCAGAAGTACTGGATGAAATCTGCATGCCCGACTGGAAAGATATTCCACTGGCACCGCAGCAAGAAGATAATCCAAAAGGACTGCAGGCAATTATGAAATTTTTGTTCGAATTATGTCCCGATATAGAAATTGTAATTCATGAGATATTTGGCAGCCATGAGCGTGCAGCGGTAAGAGCTTCAATGCAGTTTACGCATGTAAATGAAATTATGGGAATTGCTCCAACGAATAAGAAAGTAACAGTAGCGCTGCACGAATTTCATTATTTGAAAAATGGTAAACTGACCCATACCTGGCATTTAGAAGACTGGTTTGGTCTTGTAATGCAGAGCAAGCAATAAAAATCAAATAGCATATTGTCTAATAATTTTTTGAATATACTTTTAAAAGTACCCATGAGAATTAAGAGTGTCAAAAAACTGTAAATTTGCAGCTATGGAAGTAATTAGAATAAAAAGCATCACAGAGTATCATCGGTTTAGAGGTCTTCCAAAGCCGGAACATCCACTAGTAAGTCTGGTCGATTATTCACAGGTAAAATTCCCGGATGATGAAAATACGACAAACATGGTGATGGATTTTTATTCTATTGCTTTAAAACGGGATATTGGAGCCAAGCTCTATTATGGCCAGCAGCTTTACGATTTTGACGAAGGTATAATGTCATTTATAGCACCAGGGCAGGTCCTGCGACTGGAGCAGGATCCTGATTCATTACATAATGGCACGGGGTATTTATTGCAAATTCACCCAGACTTTTTATGGAATTCATCATTAGCAAAAAATATTAAGAGCTACACGTTTTTTGATTATTCAATTAATGAAGCACTATTTCTTTCTGAAAAAGAAGAAAATACCATTGTAAGTATTTTTGAAAATATAAGAGACGAATACCATACCAATATTGATAGATTTACGCAAGATTTAATAATTGCGCAGATAGAATTGCTGCTCAAATATTGCGACAGATATTACAGCCGCCAGTTTCTTACAAGAAAAATCAGCAGTCATCAAATACTATCAAAAGTGGAAGATTTTTTGAATAATTATTTTGATGATAAAAACCGGGATGAAAGAAATCTTCTTTCTGTCCAGACCGTTGCTGATAATATGAATGTTTCCTCAGATTATTTAAGCAGTTTACTGAAGCTTCATACAGGTCAGAATACGCAGCAGCATATTCACAATAAACTCATAGAAAAAGCGAAAGAAAAACTTGCTGCCACTAATTTGTCAATTGGTGAAATTGCGTATGAACTGGGATTCGAACACCTTCAGAGCTTTAGTAAATTCTTCAAAAACAAAACAAATGCAACACCTTTAAAGTTCAGAGCTAAGTTTAATTAATTCTTTTGTATTTTCAAGTTTTTTCAAAATTCTCTATTTAAATAAAAAAGCAAAGCGGTCTTAAAGAAGAGTCGGAAACTAAAATGAAACTAAAATGAAAATAAAATGAAAATAAAATGAAAATGATTCAAAATAAGCATGTTAAATAAAGTTAAACAATAAATGGCGTCAATTGTCTTCAATTGTACTTAATATCTATGTAAAATTCCTCTAATGGATTGGTTGTAAATTTCAATTTCTACAGCGTATCGGCTTTTTGTTGTAAAGGAAGGGTCACCGTAAATTCAGCGCCGTTGTCCTTTTCCCCGGCTGCAGTTATTTTACCATTATGCCTTTCGGCAATCTTTCTGCACAGGGCAAGCCCAAGGCCATTTCCCTCGTACTGGTCTTTGGAATGCAGTCTTTCAAATGCCGTAAAAATCTTTTCTGCAAATTCAGCCTCAATTCCAATACCATTATCCTTTATTTTTATCTGTACAAAATCCTGGCCGTCACTATTGATGATGCTGCTTGTTATGATAATCCTTGGAGGCTGGTCCGCTTTGGAAAATTTTAAGGCATTTTGCAGGAGGTTATAGAAAAGCTGGTTAATTAAAATCGGCGCTCCCTGAATCTCGGGAAGATCAGAAGTAACTAAAATAGCACCTTTTTCCCTTATTATGAGCTCAAGGTCTATTTTTATGTCTTCAATAACCTTATTAACATTAATTGTTTCTATAACCTGTGAAGTTTTGTCAAGGGTGGAATAGGTCAAAATTCCCTCTATGATATTTTCCATTCTCTGGGCAGACTGGCTTACTTTATGAAGGTATTTTTTAGATTTTTCATTAACATTTTCTTCTATGTCATTTCGTAAGAGTGTATTGAAAAATTTAATTTTTCGCAGCGGCTCTCGAAGATCGTGGCTCACTACGCTGGCAAAATGCATCAGATCACTATTGGAACGCGTGAGCTCATTTGTACGGCTTGCGACCTGCTTTTTTAGTTCCTCCTGAAATTCCTTATGCTCGTGTATATCCTGAACAATACCAATGATGGTCTTTGCAGACCCGTCTTTGTCCTTGATAATCTTTCCGTTGATTTTAGCCCAGCGGTAGGAGCCGTCATCATTTAAAATCCGAGCCTCATAGCATATTTTTCCCGTTGCCTCCGCCTGCTGATGGGCTTTTTCGCGCGCATGAAGGTCCTCTGGGTGCAGCTTTGCAATTAAATCGTCATTTGTTGTTTCGCTTCCAATGGAACAGATCGTATTGAAATTTGCTGAAGTCTTGATTTTTTTGGTTTCAAGGTCTATTTCATAACTTCCTATCCCGGAGCTTTCTATGGCTATGGTTAATTTTTCATTTGCTTTCAGGGTTTCTTCTTTTGCTTTGTGCAGATCTGTGATGTCAGCGCCGGTGTTAAGCACGCCATAGACTTTTCCATGCTCGTCAAAAAGCGGAATAAAACTATAATTAAAGTAATATTCGGTCATAATTCCCTGCATGACCAGATCTACTTTTCTGCCCACAGCATGAAAAGCTGTTCCGGTTTTAAAAACGCCAAGGGCCTCATCGAGAATCTGCTGGTTTTCAATTTCAGGAACAACACTCAGATAGGTTTTTCCAAGTACATCATTTCCTTTGCCCCATGTTTTGATCATGGCATCATTGGCCAGTGCAATTTCTAAATTATCTCCCACATATACCCCGATGGGAAAGGGAATAGCATCAATTATATTTTGTAATAGCGCAGGATTTCGGTACATAGCGTTAGGTTTGTTTGGTATATTTTAATGGCGAAGCTATTATTTTTTAGGAGTTTAGGGTTACATGAATTCTGCATTTTGTATCATAATTCCAATAATACAGATTGTCTCTATTGTTTCTGGTTTGATTTTTTGTTATTGGAAATGGTCCGCTGCTCACTGTACTTAAAGCGGTTAACTCCCGCACTGCGTTTCCGAAGATGCTTTGTTTGACAGTTTTCTACCCTTTTGCGCCAAAGTCTATAGCTGCAGGGTTTGAGTTCCTTCTTCATTAAGGCTTTTACATCAGCCTCCTGAAATGCAAACTGGCAGGCAATGGCCTCGAAAGGAGTTCTGTCTTCCCATGCCATTTCAATGATGCGGTCCAGGTCAGGATCGGCAAAGTTCCGTTTTACTTTTTTCATAATTGCTTTTTTTTCGGGATTCCCAGTCGGGAATTAAGGAGAGCATAGCGAAGTTAAATAAAATAGTTTTTATTTTGTTTAATATTTATTAAAAATAGTTAAACAATTATTATCTTTAACATTAAGATATCATCTTATATGAAATACCGCTTTTGGTCCTTTTGATATTTTATAAATACTATCTTATTTAATTGAAAATCATAGCATAAACAATCAGAACGGTTCTTTAATTCTAATCTTAAAAAAATGAAAACTATTGTAATTGTTGGCGGCAGTAAAGGAATCGGTAATGGTGTTTTAGTGCAGCAGCTGGAAAATTATAAGGTAATCAATATCAGCAGAACAGCTCCCGATATTACCCATCCAAATTTAATTCATTTTTCAGTTGATGTGCTCCGTGATGCTTTGCCTGAATTTGAAAGTATAGATGCCCTGGTGTATTGTCCGGGGTCCATAAACCTCAAACCCATTCTGGGCTTAAGCCTGGATGATTTCAGAAAAGATTTTGAAATTAACGTGATGGGTGCCGTCAAAGTGATTCAGCATTATCTGCCTGCGTTAAAGAAAGGCGAAAAACCTTCTATTGTTTTATTCAGTACCGTTGCGGCAAAGCTCGGAATGCCTTTTCACTCCAGTATTGCAGCCTCTAAGGCAGCAGTGGAGGGTCTGGTTAAATCGCTCGGTGCTGAACTTGCCCCGTTAATTCGTATAAATGGTATTGCCCCGACTATTACAGAGACTTCTTTGTCGGAATCTATTTTAAGAAACGACCGTATGAAAGAAAATATGATCGAGCGCCACCCCTTGAAAAATTACCTCAAGCCCGCAGAGGTGGCCCGCATGGCAGGGTATCTTATTTCTGAAGATGCAGCATCAATTTCAGGCCAGATTTTCGCGATGGATTATGGTTTGGTAAGCTTTAAATTGTAAAACAGCTCAGAGATGAAAATTTTATTAACAGGTGCTACAGGTTATATCGGCAAGAGGCTGCTGCCCTTGCTCCTGG
The DNA here is from genome assembly GCF_000016645.1 of Flavobacterium johnsoniae UW101. NCBI lineage: Bacteria > Pseudomonadati > Bacteroidota > Flavobacteriia > Flavobacteriales > Flavobacteriaceae > Flavobacterium > Flavobacterium johnsoniae. The sequence goes on along the minus strand of NC_009441.1, from coordinate 4,439,905 downwards.
ATCACCGAAATGAGGTGGTCTGCTGCGTCCGGGATAAAAACAGGTTTTATTTTCCTGAACAGTTTAAAAATAAAATACAGGTCATTGAAGCTGATTTTCTGGATCCGGAAAGTCTTAAAAATATCCCTGATGATATAGATGCAGCTTTTTACCTGATCCATTCCATGTCCGGCGCTTCCAATTATGATGAATTGGAAAGCATTTCGGCACATTATTTCACTCAAAAAATAAACCAGACAAATGCAAAACAAATTATTTACCTGAGCGGAATTGTAAATGATAAATCACTATCCAAACATTTATCATCAAGAAAGGCGGTGGAAGATATTTTAAAGACCGCAGCAGTGCCATTAACTGTACTTCGGGCGGGAATAATAGTAGGATCAGGAAGTGCCTCTTTTGAAATAATACGCGATCTGGTGGATAAACTGCCCATTATGGTTACCCCTAAATGGCTCAATACAAAATGCCAGCCGATTGCTATTAGCGATGTTTTGGAATTTTTAATCCGCTCGCTGTTAAACCCGGTAGTTTATAATGAAAGTTTTGATATCGGGGGACCTGATATTTTGACCTACAAGGAAATGCTGCTGGAGTTTGCCAGAGTAAAAAAACTCCAAAGATACATTTACACCGTACCGGTGATGACCCCGAAATTATCGTCTTACTGGCTGTATTTTGTGACGTCAACTTCTTTTAAGCTGGCCTCGGCGCTGGTTAGCAGCATGAAAGTAGAAGTCATCTGCGGAGATAACAGAATTAATAATTTACTGGGAGTTACACCTATTGCTTACCGTCAGGCACTAGAGAGGGCTTTGAAAAAGATCAGTGATGATGATATCATCTCGAGCTGGAAAGACTCCCGTGTCAGCGGACAGTTTAAGGGAAATGTTTCCCAATACCTGAAGGTTCCAAAAAAGGGATGTTATATTGACAGGAGAAAAAGAGCAATCATAAACAGGGAATATACCATTGCACGAGTTTGGTCCATAGGCGGGGAGACAGGGTGGTATTATGCCGACTGGCTTTGGGATCTGCGCGGGTTCATCGATAAGATTTTTGGCGGTGTAGGCACAAGGAGGGGAAGGACACATAAAAAGGAAATACATGCAGGAGATGCACTGGATTTCTGGAGGGTGGTATACGCCGATAAGAAGCAGGGCAAACTGGTTTTATATGCCGAAATGAAACTTCCCGGCGAAGCGTGGCTGGAATTTAAAATAATCAACAATACCTTGTATCAGGCGGCCACTTTTAAACCGCGCGGTATTATGGGCAGAATCTACTGGTATGCTGTCTTGCCATTCCATGGTTTTATATTTAACGGCATGCTTAAAAAACTCATTTAAGGATACAGCGGACAACATGGGCTGGCTCGCAACTATTTTACAGCTGGGGGTTATGGTATTGGGATACCTTATTTTACTATACTGCAGAGTTTAAAAGGGTTTGTAAAATGAGATCATGGGAGTATTCTTTTTACAGCATATAATTTCATTTGGACATTTTTAGTACATTTAGACATTGCAAAACTGCTTGATATGATAAGTGTTGATAATCAGGATACTGAAAGCCCAGAAGAAAAAGAGCCGGTAAAAATTCTGCTGGCCGAGGATGATACCGAAGACCAGGAATTATTCATCGATGCCCTGGATGAAGCGAAGATTGCTTCTGAGGTAACGACTGTTGAAAACGGGCAGGAGCTCCTCGATACGCTCAGGGATGAATCCCAGAGCGATCCCGATATTATTTTTATAGATGTCAATATGCCCGTTAAAGGGGGTAAAAAGGCGCTGGAAGAAATAAAGAAAGACGATGAGCTTCGCGGCATTCCCACCGTTATGCTCTCCACCTGGGACCATCCTTCGGATATTGAAGATGCCTTTGCTAAGGGGGCGGACCTTTATGTGCAGAAACCAAATTCTTTTAACGCTTTTGTGCTGCTGCTGAAAAAAGTCTTTCTTCTGCACTGGGCAAAAGCCTTATTGGGTCCAGTCAGAAATTTATTTTTTGTTTCGGAAAAGAATGTCGGAAAGGAGTAAAGAACTGCTTTATAGTCTGCGTGTTTGACCTTGCGCGATCATTTAATTGATTTGGCTGCTTTAGTTTCAGGCTGCTCAGGGAACTTTATAAAACTTTGGGCTGTCGAAAACCCGGTCTATTCTTAAATTCTATTTTAGTTTTTGGAATGATTTTGGCTTTATTCCAATATGTTGTTCAAAAGCTTTGGCAAAATGACTTAAATTAGAAAAACCCATCTTAAAGCCAACCTCTGAAACAGTCATTTTATTTTCTTTTAGCAATCGTGAAGCTTCCTTCATTCTGAACTTTTGGTAATAGCTAAACAAACTGTCGCCAAAAATTTGTTTAAATAATCTTTTAAACTTTGATTCGCTCATCCCTACTTCTGAAGCCAGGTGTTTTATAACTGGAGCCACAGCAATGTTATTCAAAATTAGATCTCTCACCTTATAAATTTTTTGAACATCAATTTGATTTAGTGCGTGTGTAGTTGGATTTTCTCTTTTAAAAAGCTCTTTTAGAGTCAGGCATATTAATTCTTCGGCTTTGATTTTAAAAAAGAAATCAGTCAGGGAATCCGGAACGTCAGTCTGAATAATTTCCATGGCCACCTGCTGAATTTTTGGCGAAAGCAGCTCTTCAAATAAAATCGGCTGTTCGCTGGTAATAATATTTCTGAAAATTTCATTGTGAATATTCACTCCTAGAGTTTTGGCTAATTTATCGGAATCAATTCCAATGAAAATAGAATTGAATTTAGTTCTGCCCGGATAGAATGTTTCAATATTAAGTTTTCCCTTAAAAATTTGAATTGAAGGAAGATTTCCTGAATATTTGTTTTTTGAATCAGCATCAGGAAAAATAGTATTGAAAGAAAATAGTATTCGATTCAGTGTATTTTGACCTCCTAGTCTTTTCGCAAGCACATTGTCATTAAACTCATAAAAACTTACAAGCATATTTATGGAATTGTCTAATCTAAATCCTCTTAAATAGCCTTTCCCTTTATTATCGGGTATCACTAATATTCCATTGTTTACTTCTGTGCCTAATAAATCGGCAAAACCCGCTAAGAAACCGAATTCTTCCTTTATATGTAATTTCATTAGAATGACCTTTTAGAGCTATTATTGTGCCAAATGTAGCTATTTTAATCATTATTGACTAGATAACTTTGTCGGAAAATTATTTTAAACGATTCAAAATGACTAATACTAAAAGTAAAGCCATCATCAATGCCAATGTATTTGATGGCAAAAATGTAATTGGTAAAAAAACAGTTGTCTTTAGTGGCGGGGTAATTACTTCAATTTTAAATGACTTACCAGCTGACATAGATGATGTGATTGACGGTGAAGGCTGTACTCTGCTGCCTGGTTTAATAGATGCCCATGTGCATACCTCTGTAGAGTTTTTAAAAGATGCATTAAAATTTGGTATAACTACCGAATTGGAAATGATGGGAGGATTTACAAGTAAAGGACGTGAAAGCCAATTAATAGGAGTTACCGGTGCTGCCGATGTGCGTTCTGCTGGTATGGGCCTGACAGCTCCCGGCGGTCATCCTGACGAACTTATTCCTAAAGGTGACGGCATTCCTGAATTTGTCTTAAAAGAAATGGAGAAAATGACTGAAGAAGAAAAGGCCGTTTTTGCAGCTGCCCACCAGGCTCAAAAAAAAGAAGAAGAATTAAGTGCAGATGTTACTTCACTTAACGGAGCGATAGATTTTGTGCGTCGTCAGGTAAATAACGGCGCTGATTATTTTAAAATAATGATTGAAGAAGGAACTGTAATGAATGCACCTGGATTACCTCTCATTGAAACTCCTGTATTACAGGCAGCGGTAGACGAAGCTCATAAATTAGGCAAAATTGCCATAGCCCACGTTTTAACAGCAGAGGCGGCAAAAACGGCGGTTGAAATTGGTGTTGATGGTTTGGCACATTTGTTTATTGACAGACCAGATTGGACGCAAGATCTTATTGAAGCCATCGCCAGCAAAGGAATTTTCGTAACACCCTGCCTGGTATTGAATTCATCGATTATAGGAAATTCTGCCTGTCATGTTGCACATGATGAAAGAGTTGAAAATAAATTGAATGAAGACTGGAAAATGACAATGTGTTCTTGTTTCAATACTTTTCCAGAAGGCAGTATGGAGGATAACTTTAATAATGTGAAGGATTTGCATGATGCTGGAGTAGATATACTTGCTGGAACAGACGTTTCAGTACCGATGCCCCATTTAGGAGGTCTTGCCCATGGTGTGAGCGTTCATCACGAAATGCAGCTGTTGGTACAAGCCGGATTAAGCCCCATTGAAGCATTACAATCTGCAACATCGGTAACTTCCAAAAGATTTAATTTATCGGACAGAGGATTAATTGCTGAAGGAATGAGAGCTGATTTGTTATTAGTAAAAGGTGATCCTACTAAAAATATTTCAGATTCTCTGTCTATAATGGGTATATGGAAAGAAGGAGAATCTTATTACAGCTAGTTTTACAGGATTGCTTTATTCATAATACTCATAACGCCGCTTTTGTCCACTTCATTTCTCAGTTTGTCCATCTGGGCAATATTATTAGTTCAATGCAGGTAATGCCATGGTACTTTTGACAAGGAAATTAATAAAACAAATACATAAAATTATACAATATGAAAACTTTAAATTTTGCATCAGCCGCAGTTTCTGCTCTCAGCTTTTTAGCATTGATTCTTACAAGTACTGTTTCTGCTCAGCAATCAGGAATAAAACGTACAGATTTACAACGTTACGATCTTACTGTACCGGGATACCAAACGGTTCAGGCACGCATCGATTTTGAAGCTCATACCGCTTTTGGAAAACACTCTCACCCCGGTGAGGAGGTTATTTATGTCCTTGATGGCGTACTAGAGTATGAAGTTGAAGGTCAGTCTGCTGTTAGGTTAAAGGCTGGGGAAGTACTTTTTATTCCGGCTGGCGTAGTTCACTCAGCAAGAAATAACAGCCATGTAAAAGCTTCTGAGCTGGCAACATATATAGTAGAAAAAGGAAAACCAGTTTTGGTAATGCAAAAGTAAAGAGCTGATTATTATTAAAATTTATAACAACATAAAATTATTAATCTGATTTATAATTAAAGAAACCGCAATTTTGTCCGGTCAATAAGAAATAAAAAAAATAAAAACTTTAAATAATAATTAAAACACAAAAGAAATGAAAACCAATTTAAAAACAATCTTAACAACAAGCTTCGCCATTTTTTTAGCAGCAGTAACAACTGCATTCTCTCAAAGCCAAAGAAAACCGGCAAGCCTTGGAAGAGAAGAATATATTGAAGTAGAAAAAAATGTAAAACTGCATGTAACGGATTTAGGAGAAGGAAAACCGGTTGTACTAATTCACGGATGGCCATTGAGCGATGCGATGTACGAATACCAATATGCAGAACTTATCCAGAAAGGATATCGCGTTATCGGAATCACCTTAAGAGGTTTTGGATTATCAGACAAACCGGGCGGGGCGTATAACTATGATGTTTATGCAGATGATATCAAAGTGATTCTGGACAAACTTAAAATTGAAAATGCAACTATCGGTGGATTCTCTATGGGAGGTGCGACAGTTATTCACTATGCAGCAAAATACAATGCGGCCCATGTTTCAAAACTGGCATTGTTTGGTGCGGCAGCGCCTTTATGGACAAAAAGAGCTGACTTTAACTATGGTTTCTGGACAAAAGAAGATGTAAATGGTCTTATTGCCCTTAATAATACCAACAGACCACAATTGTTTGAGAATTTTGGAAAAATTTTCCCGGCCAATGAAACAAGCGTATCTGCAGGACAAGGTGCATGGCTGGGAACTATTCAGGCGCAGGCTTCTCCCTATGCAATGGCTGAATCTATGAAAGCACTTCGTGATACAGATTTAAGAGAAGATTTGAAAAAAATCAAAATTCCAACTCTTATTCTTCACGGAACACAGGACAAAATTTGTTCTTACGAATTAGCTGAGCAAATGCACAAATCAATTAGCAATTCTACTTTGGTTCCATTCGAGAAAAGCGGTCATGCCTTGTTTATTGAAGAGCTTCCAAAATTTAATGCCGAATTGATCAAATTCATAAAATAAGTAAAAACAAAATCAGGAAAGCTGTCTTTTAAAGACGGCTTTCTTTTTTAGATAATTATAAGAGGGAAATAATGAAAAATATAGTAATGCTTGCATTAGGACTATTGAGTTTTAATTTGTCAGCACAGAGTCCGGAGAAAAAATTAAGTCAGTTAGGAATTCAATTGCCCCAAATACAAGAATCCTTAGGAAGTTATGTGGATATGGTGCAAGTTGGAAATCTGGTCTTCCTTTCGGGAAGAGGACCGCTTAAAGCAGATGGGAAATACATTGTCGGCAAAGTAGGACAGGAACTCACCACTGATGACGGTTACCGAGCCGCCAGATTAACGGCTATAAATCAGCTGGCGATACTTAAAGGTGCTTTTGGAAGCCTCAATAAAATAAAAAGAATAGTAAAGGTAAACGGTTATGTAAATACTGCCGATTTGTTTACTGAGCAGTCAAAAGTAATGAACGGCTTTTCAGATTTATTAATTGAAGTGTTTGGTGAGCAGGGCAGGCATGCGCGTACTTCCGTGGGGGTGTATACCCTTCCGCAGAACATGGCCGTTGAAGCAGAAATGATTATAGAAATGAAATAACTGCTTAAGCAGAATTAAATTCGCTCCGCCATTCGAACCTAATTTGCGAAGACTTTGATTTTAATGATTTAAGCTTGATGACAAGAGTGATAAGCCACGATTCTGCCACAAAATTTCAAATGGAGGATTATTGGTAAAATTGTCATTTTTTTGTGGCAAAAAGAGGCTGACCTGTGCTGTCATAAATGTCAATTACCGCAGTAAGGTCAAGACAGCCTTAATCGGTCTCAAACAAGATGCTTGATTTTAAAAAGTCTTTTCCGTTTATATTATCAATAATTTAATGATCAGGCCCAAAACGGCTTCGTCCGGTGAAGGCAGGGCCGGTTAGAGGATAGAATCTTTTAGTAATTATCCGGATAAGATCAGGGGATCTAATACTTGTTATTTAGAAAATTTCTCCAGTTGGTTAGTTGGTTAGTTAGTTAGTTAGTTAGTTAGTTAGTTAGTTAGTTAATTTTTCTTCTTTTGTAGTTTTTTTTTATTTTGACCAGTGAAGGGGAGGTTGGCTGAAAGGGAGGAGTATTTGAAAAATTGGTCGCAGGCTATAGGTCCGATTTAATATACTCGAATTTAGTCTTTTTAAGTATTGATTTTATTTAGTATATCCTATTCAGAATTCGATGTGCGATGATTGTACCACAAAACGTTCCTCACTGAAAAAAAACTGTAAATTCGCCTCAAATGTTTGTGGCATACATGTTATCAACTCCACATAGTCAATATGGCTTTTTGAGTCTATTTATAAGGGATTTTTTAGATATGCTTTAATTGGGTTGTTGAAAGGGAAGGCCGAGCTAAAAGGCAGTTTTTAGAAGAAATCTTTTTTTATTTTAGTCATATGCTGCCGGGGGCTGAGTTCTTATTTTTGAACTGTGATGCTGCTGATTGGCTTTGGTATTCATGAAAAAGAAATGAGCCCGAAACAAACGGGCTCATTATTATCAGACCTGATTATAATTCTAAGGTTTTGTATGGAGTCTTTTTAAGCCCGCATTAGCTTGCAGTTTTATGCCAGACTTTGTCCTATAGGCAGTCGGGTGCTCAGTACAACCCTGTTCCAAAGATTGATGGTAATTACGGCAGTTATGATATCTGCAATCTGTTTTTCGCTGAAAAAATGCACGGCGCTTGAATAGGTCTGGTCTGATAATCCCTGTTGATGTATTAATGTTATTTCTTCCGTTATCGCCAGCACTGCTTTTTCTTCTTCTGTAAAAATATCCCCCGCTTCCCTCCAGGCGCTCAGAAGAAAAATGCGCTGGTTTGTCTCGCCGTTTTTAACCGCGTCCTGGGTATGGATGTTGATGCAGTAGGCGCAGCCGTTGATCTGCGAGGCGCGGATCTTTATGAGTTCTTTGGCTGTCTTGGAGATGGAAATCTTTGAAAGATAGCTTTCAAGGCCGATCATCGCTTTCAGTGCATCAGGGGCGGCCTGTTTGATGTTTAGTCGTTTTTGCATGGTATTGTTCTTTTAAAATTCTTCAATGCAAAATTGCAGGATAAGAAAATGAAAAAACTTAAACCAGTTTAAGAAAGAAGCCTTCTTCGGATCTCGCTCAAATATTCGGGGGTGAATCCCAGATAGGAAGCGATCAGGTACTGGGGAACACGCTGGATGAATTCAGGGTGGTTGCGGACTGCCTGAAAATAAAATTCTTCTTTTGAGAACGAGAAAAGGAATTTGATGCGTTTCTGGGCCGCAGCATAAGCCCGCTGGTAGACAAAACGGAAATAGCGCTCCATCACCGGAAACTCCTCCAGCAGCTTCTGCCGCTTCTCGGGAGTGATGCAGAGCAGTGTGGATTTTTCCACTGCCTGAATATAAAACTCTGTCGCGAGCTGGTTCTCGTAGGCAAAGTTATCGGTTAGCCACCAGGTTTCTATCGCAAATTCAGTGGTCTGCTCGGTGCCTTTCTCGTTGATGTAGAATTTTCTGAGCAGCCCCTCCAAAACAAAGTAATGGTGCCGGCAGATCTGTCCCTCTTCTAGCAGGTTTTCTTTTTTGGCCGCTTTCTTGATGTCGAAGAATTTGATGATCTGCTCGAATTCATCGTCAGTGACCTGTGCGAACTTGGCTATATGGTTTTTGAATATATCATGCATTGGAGTTAATGGCTTATTGGTTTTGACTCTTGGCCTGCTTCTATAATCCGAACGGCGCTGTTGCATCCTTTTTGGTCTTGGTGCAGCCTGCAGGCTTTTTAGGCAAATATAGCAATAATATGCCTAGGTCTTTTCTCCATGAAGATCCGATGTCTGCCCGGGCTGGGGGGTTTCTTTACAGGCGGGGGACATTTCCAACGGTCCGCTGAAAGTCCTGATTCCTGTATAGCAGCTTTTTAAAAAAAGCTGGGAATCGGTAATCTTTGACCAAGGTTTCCAATCGACCTGTAAAGGAGGAGACGTATTGTCAAAATATCGTTTAATTTCTTCGGGATTCGTAAGGCAAATTTAGGCAAAAATCCCTGTCCTGTCAAGGGGTGCCGGATTTTGGAGGTATTTGTGCGCAGTTTCTTCAAGCGGGTCTGCCACTCACAGGACTGGATGTCTGTTTATTAAAGTTTTTATATGATGTTATTTTTTAGGGCTGGTTTTTAGATTTGGTTTTTTAGGTTGGTTTTAGATTTAGTTTTTTGGAGCTTTTTCCTAGTTAGTTAGTTAGTTAGTTAGTTAGTTAGTTAGTTAGTTAGTTAGTTAGTTAGTTAGTTAGTTAGTTAGTTAGTTAGTTAGTTAGTTAGTTAGTTAGTTAGTTAGTTAGTTAGTTAGTTAGCTTTGTGTTTATTTTATTTTTGTTTTGACCGGCGATTGTGGAGTTGCGAAAAGAGTGTGGTTGATTTTACTATCAGATGTATTTGATAGTTGTCAAATTGCGAATAATTTAATTTGATTTGTTTGGTGCTGGTTCGAGTCCTCTTGCCGCTCAGAAGTTTATTTAAATAGTGCAACCCTAACAGTACAATTCTCGAACTATCTTAAAGATGATTTGAAAATTCTAATGTCGCTTTAATGTTTATTCTGCTTCGAATTTTACTCAGTTCATTTAAAAAAACATTTTTAATTTATTTCTCGTTATGTTTTTGCGGAATTAAAGCAATTAAATTTGCTAAGGAAAAAATAAAAAAAAAATATAAGGCTAGATAGTAAATAAGTATCCGTCTTTATAACTCAAATACTTTGATATTGAAATACAAACATTATAACTAAAATTTTCTAACTCCTTTTTAAATACAAATCGTATTCATATAAAGTTTGCATTAGAAGTTATAGTTATAAAAGGTTATTTAATCTTGAAAGCAGAACAATTATTTGACAGATTTTGAAATTTTACGATATTTCGCTCTGCCAATATATATTTTTAGATAATTTGTATATTTTTTTTTGAAAAAATGTTTCTATCTTTTTTACACAAATTAATCTGACCACCGGCGATTTCTATTGACTTGAAAATAAATATTTAATTACTTTATTTGTATGTGTCGGATTTTTTCAGTCTGTGTAATTTAATTACTTAATGCTGTTATCTAAAATAAGTGATTTTTAATTATCAATTGACATAGAAAATCTTCTTCTATTTAAAATGATTTTGTATAAAAATTCCATAGTCAAAAACAGTAAATATACCTATTGCACCATCAGTGGAAAAATTATTTATTTGCCTTTTTTTAATCAAAAAATAACTAATTAAACTTAGATGTGTATCATGTCAGTATCCTCTTGATAACGTTACTTTGACTAACTTCTTTTTTACTTATTATCAATTTAATAAACTCCAATTTGTGTTAAGGTTAAATCATTACGCTTTTTTAATTTCTACATAATAACCATTTATTTAATCTTAATTTATTACTTCAGGCTAAACCAGAATTATGAAAAAAAATTACCTGTTATTTTTTATTTTATTGTCGTTTTTAACTTACTCACAAGATATTCTTTGGGAAAAGTCTTATGGCGGCATTCATGCAGATTACCTTTTTGATGCACAACCTACAGCCGACTATGGGTTTATTCTGGCTGGCAGCTCCCTTTCTAACAAAACCGGAAATAAAGACGAAGATAATCATGGAGATCTTGATTATTGGATCTGGAAAATGAATGAAAAAGGAGAACTCGACTGGCAGAAAAGTATTGGAGGAAATGGATTTGATCTTCTTCAAAGTATAAAAGGAACCAGAGACGGAGGTTTTATTCTGGCAGGAACTTCAAGTTCAGGAAACAGTTTTCAGAAAAAAGACAATTGTAAAGGCCTTACTGATTTTTGGGTTATCAAACTAGACGCTTCCGGTGGAGAGCAATGGCAGAGAACTATTGGCGGTGATGGTCAGGATGAACTTTTATGTGCTTTCCAGACCAAAGACGGCGGTTATATTTTAGGCGGCTCATCGAGTTCAAGTCCTTCTTCTGTTACAAATATTAAGGCAGAAGGAAAAATGGACGCTTTTCTTCAAACAGATTTATACAGCAAATCAGAAAAAAGCCGTGGTAATATGGATTACTGGATCGTAAAACTCGATAAAGAAGGAGTTATTGAGTGGCAGAAAACTTACGGTGGTAAATATGCTGATGTATTACGAAGCATGGAACAAACAGCTGATAACGGATATATTTTGGCTGGATATTCAAACTCACCTGTTTCAGGAGATAAAGCTGACGCTAATAAGGGAGTGGGTGATTACTGGATCATTAAAATAGATGACTCAGGAGCTGTTCAATGGCAGTCAACGTATGGAGGAGATGGTGATGACCAGCCTTATGTAATTCATCAAACGGCAGATGGCGGCTATATTTTAGGAGGTAATTCTAACAGCACAAATCCTTTGACCACCCTTGGAGGAATCGTAAGTAATGGAACTGATTTTTGGATTTTGAGACTAGATCATGAAGGAGGAGTTGTATGGAGTAAAACTTATGATTTTGGAAAAGTAGATATTTTAACTTCCCTTGTTGAGAATAATGATAACACATATTTAATTGGAGGTTACGCAAAATCTGAAGCTAAGCAGTCTTTGCTTGGAGATGCCGCGAAAAAAGCCGGGACTGGAAAAGATAAGGAAGGAATTAATGATTATATCGCATTAAAGATAGATGAAAAAGGAGAAGAATTATGGAAGAAAACCGTTGGAAGTGCCGGAGAAGATATTCTGCGAAAACTTATAGAAACCAGAGACGGCGGCTATTTAATGGCGGGAACATCAAATTCAGGTTCTTCAAAAGATAAAAGATCAACCATAGGAGGAAATGATTTTTGGGTTGTGAAGCTGAAAGATAAGGCTAAAGTTGAAAAAGTAAAAGCAAGTATTGAGGCTATTCCAAATCCTGCTGTTACTTACACCAACGTAATTATAGGCTATGATTTTACAGAAGGAACAGCTTCGGTCATTGATATTTTAGGCAGGATTTTACAACAGTTCAGTATCAACAGCAGAACCGTTCCTGTTGACTTAAGTCATTATGCAGAGGGAATTTATATCATTAAAATTAAGACTGATGTAAAAACAGAGTCAGTTAAAGTAATTAAAACCGTACGATAGAAAATGTTTAAAATAAACTACAATTTAAAAGGCTTAATTAGTATTTTTCTTTTTATGCTGATGTCCACGCTTACTTATGGGCAGACAGAAAATGATCCAAGTAAATTCGTTCCTAATATTATACCGCCTTCACCAACAGCTTACGGATTAGGAACATATGGCAACACACCTGTTGGGTTGTTCACAGGTTCTCAAAACATTAATATTCCAATTTATACTTATAAAACAGCAAATTTAGAAGTGCCTGTCAGCATGTTTTATAGTTCGAATGGCGTTAAGGTTGACGAAATATCATCAAACATCGGGCAAAGCTGGAATTTAAGTTTTGGAGGAGTTATAACAAGAATAGTAAGAGATAAGCCGGATGAAGAGAGAGGAGAATATCCTATTCCGATCTCAATGACAGAAGAGATGGGCCGATATTCGCCGCAAGCTCTTGAATTTTATCAATATATTGGAGAAAATGATGTAGATACAGAAGCCGATCTTTTTAGTTTTAATTTTGGAAAGTATTCAGGCAAATTTGTATTTGACAATGATGGAGGTATAGTTTTAATGCCTGCTCAGGATTTTCAAATAAATTGTACTGTTTCTTCTGACGGTTTTGATTTTGTAATAACCACACCTGATGGGGTGAAGTACTTTTTTAATGATAAGGAAATTACTTCTCAAAGAGTTGTTGGATCAGGACATTCTATTCCCATTACGACTATATCATCGTGGTATTTAAGCAAAATTGTTCATCCAAAAGGTGACGTGATTCAGTTTTTTTATAACAGCGAAGTTTCTAATTACATAACTTCAAAATCGCAGACTTTCAGAATGTTATCCCCAAGAATACAATATGATCAAGGTGGCAGTCTTGAAAATTTTTCACCTTCATTAAGCTCAGTTTGTGATCATACAATTACTTTAAATGGAAAATCAATAAAATCGATAAAAAGCACCAACCCAGAATATGGAGAGATTTCATTTACATATCTTTCTTCTGCAAGTGCTGATGTTACATCTGGAAATCGAAAAATCGAAAAAATAATTGTAAAAGATAAAACAGCAAAAGAAATTGAAAATGTAGGTTTTACATACACTACTACAACAAATAAAAGGGTTTTTCTTGATAAGATCCAATTTAAAGATATTAATCAAAACTATCAATTCGAATATGAGGATAGAAATAATCTGCCTCAAAGATTATCATACAGCCAGGATCATTGGGGATATTTTAATGGAAAAAGTAATTTAAACTTAGTTCCTAAAGGTATTACTCTCTACGAATTTAGTAATGTAAATTATAATGGAGCAGACAAAGAACCTGATTCAGATTATGCAGTAAAAGGACTGCTGAAAAAAATTACTTATCCAACAAAAGGCTATACTATTTTTGATTATGAGGCTAATACATATTATGGAACTAAGCTGGTTTATCCTCCTAAAACTTATAAAAGTTTAAATGTTGTTACTACAGAACAAACTTATAGTGCCGTTAAAACAACTAGTTTTATAAACCCTACTCCTCAAGACATTTCATTAGTAGGCGGAGTAAGCTTTAACTGCTTAGACGCAAACTTAAATGTTGGCAAAAATCAAGCATATATAAGTGTTTATGACAACACAACAAACAAATATATTCCACTAAAAAGATCAGACAATGAAAGTGTTGTCAGCAATGGTAATATGTATACAATAAGACCAAATACAGAGCCGGAGGCAAAAAATCTTTTTTTTACTGCAGAACTAAATCACGAATATAAACTGACTTTAGAGGCTGATTTCACATGTACATCATCTACTTTAAATTTTAATTACTACCCAACACCTCCAGTTGAATTAGCGTCAAATATTAAAACAGGAGGAATAAGAGTGGCACAGACTTTAGATTATTCTTTAAATAAACCCGAGCCTGTAGTTAAAAAATTTCTTTATGCGAAAAAAGATGACCTAAGCAAATCAAGCGGGAACAAAGGACAAGACCCTTATTATATTGATCGTTTTAGAGTCGATCGAATTATGGAATCTCCAGTAGCAGGGATTTATGGAGTCGTTACCAGTAAAACGTTAGTGAATCTTTCTTCCAGTAGTCTTGTTTCTCTATTTGATACAGGAAATTCAAATGTTTTTTATCAATATGTCACTATTTCGTATGGGAATAATTTCTTAAATGGAGGTGAAGAGCACGAATTTATTGTACATCGTGATGCTCCTGATGGATTTGTGTTTGGAAATTATGAAGTTAGAAATGCACCTCTAAGTAATTTGGGCTGGGATAATGGTTTATTAAAAAAAATCGATTATTTCAATAAAGAGCTAAAGACAATAAAAGAGACAATTAATATTTATGAAGAAAGATATGAGTTTAGAAAAGAAGTAAGATCGTTTAGTTCAAGGAAAAATTATGAAAAGATTGCTTCTGCATCGGTTAATTATGTGTGTACTCAAGCGGATTTATCAAAGAGGACCAAATATATATCATGTGTTGCTGTGCATAAACATGTTTATTCTGACAATCTTGTAGACAACTTAATTAAAGGTAAAAGCTATTATACCTGTATTGCTCCCGGTAATGATAATAAAACAACTTTTATTGAACATCCTTGTTATGGAGTACAATTGCCAAAAACAATTTCAAACCTGGAAAATATTGATAACCTAAGTATTGTATCTTATAAAAATATAGGTTTTTGGTATTACTTAAAATCAAGTCAGGACATTACTTATGATGTTAGTGGATCAAATCCTATTTGTAATACTGCAATTTACAATTACAATGGCATTAATCATGTGCAATTGTCATCACAAACTAAAACTAATTCTAAAAAAGAAACAATAACTACTAAATATTTTAATGCAAAAGATGCCGAAATGTCTGGAAAACCATTTGCAGCAGAATTGGCTGAAAAAAATATTCTTTCCCCGCTAAACACACAGACATTTACAGGAAATAATAAATTATCAGAACAGTTAATAACTTACAATAATTTATTATTGCCAAATGCTGTGTATTCTGCTAAGTTTCCTAATGCAAATAGTAATATCACAGGTATAGGAAATCTCGAGAAAAAGATTGTTTTTAATCAATATGATGATAGAGGTAATATACTCCAATATACACTAGACGGCGGTGTTCCAACGGCAATTATATGGGGGTACAATAAAACACAGCCAATTGCTAAAATAGAAAATGCTTCTTATAGTGATGTGCAGAATTATGTTTCAAATCTCCAGACTAAATCTGATACGGGAACTGAAATTGACCTTCTTAGTAATTTAAATAGTTTGAGAAATGCTTTATCAAATGCCATGGTAACAACTTACACCTATTTGCCTATGATTGGAATTAGTACAGTTACAGATCCAAAAGGAAACACAACAACTTATTCTTATGACGAATTTAATCGTTTAAAAACTATTAAAGACGCACAGGGGCATGTAGTGTCTGAAAATCGATATCATTTTAAAAACTAATTAGTAAAAAGAAATGAAAAAAAGAATATTTATATTACTATTTCAAATAACTGCTTTTTTCAGTTATTCTCAGGATACAATAATAAAGTCTGTAAAATCTAATTTAAAAATTCAGGCTGTTGTTGATCCAGGAGGCGGGGATCCCACAGGATATCCTTGGTTTAGAGATGCAGATGGAGACGGGTACGGAAATCCTGATGTATCTGTTATAAAAAATACTAAACCTAGCGGTTACGTTTCTAATAAGACAGATCTCGATGATGGGAATAAATACATTACAAATATACCTCCTCATACTGTTTATCAGGATAAAGATGGGGATGGGTTTGGAAACTCAAGTGTAATTTCATATGCGAGTACCAGTCGCCCCGGATATGTTGACCAAGATGGTGATTGTAATGATAACGACGCTTCTATAAACCCGAACAATGTGTGGTATAGAGATGCGGACGGCGATGGTTATGGCTGGAGTTCTTCTTCAATGAAAAGCTGCCTGCAGCCTTCAGGTTATGTTAAAAACGCCTCTGATTATGATGATTCGACAGGTAATATCACCAATATCGCACCGCAGTATTTTTTTCGTGATGCAGATCTTGATGGTTATGGAAATCCATCTAATTACGTCTATTACAGCAGTATGCCAAATGGATATGTAGCTAATAATTTGGATTGTGACGATTTTGAATACTGGATAAACCCTAATACGACTTGGTATCTTGATGCAGATCGCGATGGATATGGGGATAGCAGACAGGTTATTGTTCAGTGTACACAGCCGGCAGGCTATATACGTACTGCGGGAGATTATGATGACTCAAATCGAAATATAACAAATATACCGCCGCAGATTTTTTATTATGATGCAGATAAAGACGGCTTTGGTAATCCGTCCATAAGTGGATATTTTAGTGTTCATCCTAATGACTGGTCTTTCAATAATCTTGATTGTAATGATAATGACCCGTCAATAAACCCTTTAAATGTTTGGTATTATGATGGTGACGGTGATGGCTTTGGCTGGAATGCTTTAAAAATTCAGAGCTGTACTCCAGTAGCAGGTTATGTAAGAAATAATTCAGATTACGATGATACGAATGCAGAGGTTACTGACCGCGCGCCGCAATACTATTATCAAGATAAAGATCGCGATGGTTATGGGGATCCATATGCGAGTGTGTATCGCAGTTATGCTCCTTCTAATTGGGTTTCCAATGGAAATGATTGCAATGATAACGACGCATCTATAAACCCCAAGACAAGATGGTATCTTGATCAGGATGGAGATGGTTATGGAGAGCTCTACACTGGCGGCGTATTAAGTTGTTTACAACCTGCAGGGTATGTTAATAATGTCTTAGATTACGATGATTCAACAGTAAATATTACCAATATAGCTCCCCAGTATTTTTATCAGGATGCTGATGGAGACGGGTATGGAAATAAAAATAAAAGTGTTTATTACAGCGTGCCGCCTGCAGGCTATGTGGCTAACAGTGCAGATTACAGCGACACAGATATTTATATAACTAATATTGCACCTCACACCGTTTATAAAGATGGTGACGGAGATGGTTTTGGATACGCATTGAACATGTCTGCAGCAAGTGTTTCCAGACCGGGATATGTAGATAATAATACTGACTGCAACGATAACGATGCCTCAATTAATCCTAACACAATATGGTATTTAGATGATGATTTAGATGGTTTAGGAGATCCTGCTAATTTTGTACAGCAGTGTGGCATTCCAAATGGAAACTATGTTTTAAATAATTTAGACAACTGTCCTCTTATTACAGGAACATATTCAGACTGCTCTGCCGTAACAACACCATCAACAGATCAGAATTATATAATTACCAAAACCTATAAACAGCCTTTAACCGCTATAGTAGATTTTCCTGCAGCAGATCAGGCACAAAGCAGTATTACCTATTTTGACGGACTGGGCAGACCCATACAGCAGATTTCAAATAAACAATCTTCATCTGGAAGTGATATTATTACGCATATTGATTACGATGATATTGGAAGGCAAATTCAGGAATATCTGCCTTATAAATCACAAGGCACAACAATGGCATATGAAGAAAGTGCCAAAGACAATACGATAACTTTCTACAGTAATGATGCTTATGAAAATACCACTAATCCATTTTCTCAAAAAATGCTTGAATCTTCACCTTTAAACAGAGTTTTAAAACAGGCGGCACCTGGAGCTTCATGGGCTATGGATAGCGGTCATGAGATTAAATTAAGATATGATACCAATACAGATGGAGAAGTAAAATTATATAAAGCAAATACCTCGTGGAATGCCGATTCTGGATTGTATGAAATTAGTTTTCAGGATTCGGGATCGTATGTTAAAAACGAATTGTATAAAAATATAACCTATGATGAAAATACAGGAAGCAGTCCTGTTGAATCTTCAGGGTCAACTGTAGAGTTTAAAAATAAAGAAGGACAAGTAGTTTTAAAAAGAACCTATAATAATGGAGAAAAACACGATACCCATTATGTTTATGATATTTACGGAAATTTAACCTATGTAATTCCTCCAAAAGCAGACGGTGTAATCAATACAGATATTTTAAACGATTTATGTTACCAGTACAAATATGATTACCGCAATCGTTTAGTTGAGAAAAAACTGCCGGGAAAACAGTGGGAGTTTATTGTCTACGATAAACTTGATAAACCTGTTGCCACAGGTCCTGCATTCTCTCCGTTTAAAGACGACAGTTCAATAGGATGGATGATTACTAAATACGATGCTTTCGGACGTCCTGTTTACACCGGATGGAGTAATCAGACCTGCAATTCTGCAGCGAGAAAAGCATTTCAGGATACCAAAAATAATGAAACAGTATCATTTGAAACCAAAGAGGCATCAGGCTCTGTTGATGATATACAGGTATATTACAGTAATGCGATTGAACCTAAAAATATTAAACTTTTAACGGTTAACTATTATGACAATTATGCTTATCCAAACGCACCAGCAGTTCCTTCTGCAATAGAAGGCGATCCTGTTTTAAGTAATGTAAAAGGTTTGGCGACAGGAAACTGGACCAGAACTTTAACTACGGCTTCAAATAAAGATGGAGAAATCAGTACAACCTTATACGATCTTAAAGCACGACCAGTACGCACCTATATGCAAAACCATTTAGGAGGCTATACTCAAACCGATGTTAAGCTCGATTTTACAGGGAAAACTCTTTATAGTATTTCAAAACACAAAAGAACCTCAGGTGCTGCAGAATTAACTGTAAAGGAAGAATTTGCATATTCTCCGCAGGATCGTCTGCTTACGCACACGCATCAGATAAACGGAGGTGCGGTAGAACTTCTGGCTTCTAATACTTATGATGATCTGGGACAGCTGATAAGTAAAAAAACAGGAAACAGCACCGGAAATCCATTGCAGAAAGTGGATTATAAATACAACATTAGAGGCTGGCTCACGGCAATTAATCAAACAGGCAATCTGCAGGCAGATTTAGGTTTAACCGATTTATTTGCTTTTAAAATTAATTATGATAAACCAAGCAGTTCAGATATAACAAGTTTATATAACGGAAACATTTCTGAAACAGCATGGCGTACCTCAAGTGATTTTTCACTGCGTTCGTATAGATACGAATATGATAAACTAAACAGATTAACCTCTGCAGTATATGCAAAACCCGAAGATGCCATACCAGTATCTGGTGCTTACAATGAAAGTTTAATGTATGATAAAAATGGTAATATAAAATTCTTAGAAAGATTTGGCGGCAGTGACGCGCCTTCGATAACTTTTAAGATTGATGATTTGACATATTCTTATCGAAATGAAAACTCAAACCAGCTGATGAAAGTTACAGAAAATCCTGCTGGAAATGATAATCAAGGGTTTAAAGACAATAATAAAACCGGCGATGACTTTGATTATGACGATAATGGAAATATGATTCTGGACAAGAATAAAAATATTACATTAATAACTTACAATCATTTAAATCTTCCTAAAAAGATTACATTTGGAACAGGAAACTCAATTGAGTATATTTACAACGCAGCCGGACAAAAACTTGGTAAAATTATCAATGAAGGATCTCTTGCAGTCAAAACGGATTATCTAGGCGGTTATCAATATAAAGACAACGTTCTTGAATTTTTCCCTACAGCAGAGGGATATGTTAAAAACACAAATGGTGCATTATCCTATGTGTTTCAGTACAAAGACCATTTAGGCAATATACGTTTGAGTTATACTAAAAATGCACAAAACGGTCTTGAGATTATTGACGAGACCCATTATTATCCATTTGGATTAAAACATGAGGGTTATGTTGCGCTGCAAGAAAGCAATAATAAGTATAAGTACAATGGCAAGGAGCTTCAAGACGAGCTGGGGCTTAACTTTTACGACTATGGGGCACGTAATTATGACCCTGCAATTGGTAGATGGATGAACATTGACCCGTTAGCAGAACAATCCAGAAGGTTTAGCCCTTATGCCTACGCGTTAAACAATCCCGTGTTCTTTATTGATCCAGATGGGATGAAAGCGCAAGCTGGACAGCATGGAAGTTATTATGACTGGGATGAAGGCGGATATAGGACTGCGGATGGAAAAGAAACAACGTTCGAGTCTGCATTAGCAAGTCACGCCAACGATGATGATTCAGGAATCTCTCCATTTTCAACGGGAGATTTATTTGCATTAGCATCTAGTCATGGTGTTACAGATAAAATGAAAGCTGGTCAAGCTTTTGAAAGAGCCACTTTAGATTATCTAAACCTTCCAAGTAATGAAAAAAAATTTGGAAGTTCAGATAGAAAGATAAAAACAGAAGGGCAATACAGTAATGTAATACCAGATGCTGTATCTGATATTAGTGTCTTTTCTCTATTTGGTGAAGCAATAAATAAAGATAGTCATTTTCATGAAGTGAAAGCGGTCACAGGCTGGTTAAACCTGGAATCGGGATCTTCTCCGTATCAAATGTTAGGATTAATAGACGCATCTGCAAATTCAACTGAAGGGGGCGTTCATGGTCGATCAATTGTAACCTTGTACACTACTAGTAATACATTAATTTCACCAGCTTTAATAAAATATGCTAATGATAAAAATGTTACTCTTAAATGGTCAGTAGCATATATGAATAATGGTTTGTTGTATTTCACTCCTCCAACAACATTATCATATTCCGCGCAACGAGCAACTGTGAAATTTCCAATTGGGCTTCCTCAGCTTCAAGGCGTAGAAATAAAATTTTAACTATGGACAAATTTCTTAAAAATATAGTGCTTATATTTATTTTAAGTTCTAATTTATTATATTCTCAAAAGCAAAAAACAACAGATATGAAAGCTAAAAATTTATCTTATAAAGAAGGTAGCGCACTAATCGTTAAATATAATTTTAAAGAGATAGATTTCGATCCAAATGATAAGGAGCATACATTTTATATAAATGAGGACAAGCAGTTTCTTATTTATTTTAAATTCATTGGCGATTTTACTTTATATCCTTCAATGGAGTATTATATAAAAGTAATGGAAACATCTGACGACATTTATCCGATAATCAATTTTGATAATTTTCAAGATAAGATTGAGGAAAGAATATCTTTTTTAAACAATCTTCTAGGCACAAATATATCTAGCCTTGATAAGCAACGTGATGTAGAGGCTTTTGACAAAGCTATTAAGGATTTTGGTATTAAAAAGATTGATTTTAATTCTTTATTCATGAACTTCTTTTCATATTATTACGTGGTTCTACGCAATGAATTAAATTACCAGAATATAGAAATCCAATCTGAAGATGGTCGTTATGATTTTTTTATATTTTCAAATGAAAAAAATAAGACGGAAATATTAAGTAGTTTTTACAGAATGATTATCGATCCAGATGATGTAATAAATTTTAATCTGCGGGTTGATATTGTTACCAATCCCTTTATTATCCCAATTGGTAAATCAAATTTGAAGACTAATTAAATAGAACTATTTTAAGGATGAACATTTTTGTTCATCCTTTTATAGTGTGCCCAGCATGGGCGATAACTCTAGGGTGTAAGTCCCGAGCACGCCTTTACAGTGGGAAGTGTTAGCTGAATGCAAGGGTGTCCATCGCGAGGTGGAATCTGAAGGAAGCAGTAGGCAAACTCTTGGCCTGACGAACAGAAACTATATACAAGGCCAGAAATGTTGGATAAGGTTGCTATACAAACCGAAGTCCCAAACTGTACGGGAACATTATGGTAAATATAGCAGGCAGATGAGAGGAAAGTTATCGTTTCTTACCTGGGGAGGTCTTATAGACATAGGGAAGTTTTTTTTTACAGAACTATGGATAACAACTGCCATAAGAAGTCAGCAGAGGTCATAGTAGGTACTACTTGGTACTGAAGGACTGAACTTAATTAAGTGAGCAGTAAATGAATGTTACCTGTGAAGGGACGAATGCAGAAAATATCAAATCATTTTGATAACTACCTTGGGAAGGATAGGACGGAATCCGAGAGCTACCAAGGAGTGCAGACCTTTATTGGGATAACTGAAAACAACCTCACGGAAGTACATTTAGGTCAGGGGAAGCTATTAGAGCTAATCCTTAATCCTTCCAATATGAATCTGGCATATAAAAGGGTCAGATCCAATAAAGGAAGCTTTGGAATAGACAAGTTGTCCACTGAGCACTTACAAGAATGGCTCTTAAAACATAAAGAGTCGTTGATCGAATCGCTAGAGAAAGGGAAATACAAACCTCAGGCTGTTCGAAGAGTTGAGATACCTAAAGAGGGAGGTAAAACAAGGTCGCTTGGTATTCCTACTGTTGTAGACCGCTTAGTCCAACAAAGTATTATCCAAATCCTAACGCCTATTTACGAACAAGAATTCCACACAAGTAGCCACGGTTTTAGACCTAAAAGAGGCTGTCATACTGCTTTGAAAGAAGTAGAGAGTCACCTCAATGATGAGTATTGCTATGTAGTGGATTTAGACTTAGAGAAATTCTTTGATACTGTGAATCACAGTAGGCTTATAGAACTACTATCAAAGAAAGTCAAAGACCCACGAGTGATATCACTTATCCATAAGTATCTAAGAGCTGGTGTTGTTGTGGTGAACAAATTCGAAGAAAGCGTATTGGGCGTTCCTCAAGGCGGACCATTAAGTCCGTTGTTGAGCAATATAATGCTCCACGAACTGGATAAGGAACTCGCCAGACGCGGACACCGCTTTGTACGCTACGCAGACGATTGTCTAATCTTCTGTAAAAGCAAGAGAGCATGTCTTCGGGTCAAGGAAAGTATAACTGCGTTTATTGAAAGCGTATTATACTTAAGGGTAAACAAGGAGAAAACTACAGTGGGATATATCAGAGGAAAGAAATTCCTTGGATATAGCTTCTATAACAAAAGTAAAGGGAAATGGGGACTTTGCGTACATCCGAAGAGTTATGGTAAACTCAAAGACAGGCTAAAGGAAATTACTAACCGCAGTAATGGCATGGGGTACGAAAAGATTAAAGAACTCTTACGATATTACTTGCAGGGTTGGATATCCTATTTTAAACTAGCCGATATGTCAAATAAAATTAAACGTATAGATGAATGGCTTCGATTTAGAATACGCATGTTAATATGGAAAAGCTGGAAGAAGATAAGCACTAAATACAACAATCTAAAAAAGATTGGAGTTAAAGACAATCAAGCCTACCAATGGGCTAATACCCGAAAAGGGTATTGTCGAACTGCGCTTAGTCCAATCCTGCAAATAACTCTAAAGATGCAAACTCTAAGAAAAGCTGGATATACGTTCTTGACTGACATGTACCTAAAATGTATCGTAAATTAAGAACCGCCTTGGTACGGATCCGTATGCCGGGTGGTGTGGAAGGTCACCTAGGGAAATAATCCCTAGGTTCCTATCCGATTATAGAACATAGTGTTTCTAATTGTTTCAAGAAATACCTGTAGAATATAAAATTTATATTTGTAAGTGTGATGGGGGCATATTGACAATTTAAGTGATAAGTTTTATAATAGGTATAATTTTAAGTTTAAATTTTATGAAGACGGAAGAGGTTAATGACTATAAACAGGGAAAAGTAAGTTTACTTATTGACTATTTAAAGAAGAATAAAAAGAAGATAGATAACTATAATAATCAATTAGAAACTAATGGGGCATTTGTTTATGTTTTAAGCAATAGTGAAGTTGTTTTATTGCCCGGAAACTTATCATCGTATGAAAACGGACTAATAATTAAAAATGAGGAAGTTCTAAAAAAAATGATCAAGAATGATTATTTTCCTGTGAATGTAGTGGACTTCTATCAATATGAAATCTATAAAGATAAACTTATGAACTTGCCAGATCATGTAAATGAAAATATCACAAATTTAGAAAGAGATTTAGATATTGAAATATTGCATAGAGCAAAGTATGATGAAGTATTCTTTAAGGTATTTAATGAAGCTATTAAAAAGATAGACTTTAAAAAGAATAAAGATAAATATACCTTATCGTTATCAATTTTATTAGGCGAAATTATTATCAAAAATAAAGGAGGCTATTGGCAGATAACTAAAGAATATGGTACATATAATCCATATTATGTTCCTTCTGTTGTTTTAAATGAAAGTAAAATTGAATTAGCTGTTATGGAAAAAATAATGAGTGATTTAGAGCAACCTCAATTTTTTGATCTAAAATATTCATATAATTATTTAACAGACCCAAGATTTAATATGCAATTAAATCCTAGTGCGCAAAAACTATATCAGGATATTAAAAAAGAAAGATTTGGTAATTTTCATCGGGGAAACATTAATTTATGAGGATGGTAAAACTTAAAGTAATATAATTTTTCTAACAGTTGAGGATAATAAATGGAAAGTTGCTATGGATGAGGAAAAATAATTGTTGAAATTACTCATATGATTTTCAAAAATACATCAAACAAAAATGAAACATAAATTTACATTGCTTTTAATTTTAGTATCAATGACGCAGTTTGCACAAACAAAAACGGAATTTGAAGGTGACAAAATAAAAGTTTCTTTTAGCAAAAATATTGACAGCCAAAAAACAGCTATAAAATTCACGCAAGGAACTTGGAATGTAACCTTATTTAGCTTATTTGAAAATAACCAAATCGTTGAAAATGCTTTCCCATCAGAAGCTGGAATTTATAATCTGACTATCACTTATTCAAACGATTTATATTACAGTGAGATAGCGTTGTATAGAATACCACCTAAAAAGGAAAAAATATCCTTCGATTTTTATGAAGCTTGCGGAAAAATATTTTGCCGAATCAAATCTGATTATGCTCAAGAATTGAATAAAGAAATTGTTATGAATAAGTTTGATAATGAAATACAAGAAATTATAAACTCTGTAAAAGATTAAAAAGCTAAGTTATAATACGCTTATATGGTCGTTTTGACATGCTACTAAAATGTGGTAGCAAAGTTTAAATGATATATTCCATGAAATGATTTTATTTATATGGCAATTAAAATTAAAGTTATAGTGCATTTAAGAAATATGCTTTCGCTTTTTAAATACTCCTATTGTTAAATTTATAATATAAATTGGTTGTCCAATAAATAATATCAAGATAGATAGAACTATAAGGGTTCGATTAATTAATTGATAATTGTCGAATAGAGGAAAAGGACTTTCAAGAAAAGCTTTGCTATATGCAATTACTAACCAATAAACTAAAAAACTTCCATTTAGGATTACGGAATGAATTAGGGTCAATCCGATAATAAGTTTTTTCTTCATTGCTTTTTGAACAATCCAATATCCCAATCCTGTAAGATAATAACCTAAACTTAAAAATAGAGCTACATAAAAATGTCCGATTACAAAATATGTGTCATGAACATTTATATCGAAAGTATTATCTTCAGTATGATCTTGGATTAATCCAATCAGAAGTATTATTGAAGCAACTAACCAAAATAAATTATAGATCTTTATTTTTTTTAAATTCAAGAAATTTTCAGTCATATTTTCTTTTTTTATGTCTTCTGTTTACCTTTTTATGAGGATGCCCACGTCCGTTTATATCAAGTTTATTTTTAAATTCGATTACGTTCATTGTGGTTACTTTAAAATTAGATTATCCTTTCTCTATTATATTGTTCAAATAACAATTTCTCAAATATATAAAACCACTCATTTTACGTAGTGGTTTTTCTTTTTTTCTTAGTGTTGTTTTTAATCCAAAATGGCACTTCCATAATTGTACCGTCATTGCATCTCAGGGTATCTTTATATTGAGGTTTTAAATCGTATACTTTCTGCGGTTTCCCTACACCTAGGTCGATTTCTCTCCATTCCCATAGACTCTCGTCATTTATATATTTTGCATAAGGATGTGTATAAGGCACTTTATCACCAGGCTTAAGCGGACAGGTCTGGCAGGGAGTTATATCATAATGCCGGAACTCAAAGTTCAGAAGATCAGTAGTGTCTTTTTTCTGTTGGGCAGAAATAAAATTACAGGTAAAAAGTAAGGAAATAAAGAGAATTTTTTTCATTAGTAGAAGTTGTATTTTGACAATTATATAGTTTTTTATTGGTTCAATATCTATTTTTCATTTTCTTGTTCTAATTTTTTTAAAACTTCTAATTTTAGTGCTTCAACCTGCTCTTTATATTTTTTCGCTTGTTCTTCATGTTCCTTTACTCTTCGGTCGTGGGTAACCTGTTTCAAATGAAGTTCATAATTTATTCTGTCAAGTTCTTTTTCTAAAGCCAAAGTATGGACGTGATTCTCAATTAATAAAATGCATAATGCGATGGTAATTACCGACAGTATTACAAGAAGAAATTTGGTGTTTCTTGGATTGTTAAATTCTAGAAGTTGTAACGCCAGTGTTTTTAAGTGTTTGGTTTGTAGTTTGTTGTAAATTTACTAAAATTTATCTAAAAAAATCTGTTATAGCACTTAGAAAAGATTAAGACACAACTATTATCTATACTTTCAGCAAGGTGACAATATTTGTTAAGTTATTAGCTGAAATATAATCTACAATATAATTCTCTGCTTCTTTTTCGAGTACTCTATAAGTTGAAAAAGTATTTACATAGAAATCTTCATTTTCATCTTGAATATGAATAATTTCTGTAAAGCCTTTAGTAATTAATGTCCCTTTTAGTTTTAATACTTTCAGCTCACTATCTCTGTCAATTTCTTTCTTTACTCTTAGCTTTATAGTTATATTCATAGTATTTCGTTTACAATATTTCACAACAAAAAAGAGACCGAAGTCTCTTTTTGGAATTAATATGTCTTTTATAAAGCCTATTTAGCTTTTAGTAATTTTTCCAAATATTCGATTTTATCTTTCTCGGCTTGCAATAATCTCTCGTAAAGTTTTTTATTCTCGTCTACGGATTCCATTAGCTTGTCTAAAGGATGAAAAGTACAATGATTTGTTCCGAAATTAAATGCTCCTGTATTATTTGTATCATTAAAAGTGTTAAAATAATTAAACACGCCTTCTTCTGAAAAATTCTTGATCGCTTCCACGCTTACTCCCAGAGCTTTTGCTACTTCCATAAGTTTTTCTTCTTCTATCGTCTCGCTGTTTTCCATAATTGAAATAGCCTGCTGGTTTGTTCCCAAAGCCTGCGCCAGTGCTTCCTGCTTCATGTCTTTCAGTTCACGGATACGGCTGATTTTTCGCCCTATATGATTTGGTTTTGTTACTGTACTCATAGTTCAAAGATAATAATTAAGAATAAAAAAGGCAGTCCAGTGTGCGATATAGAAATTAGTCTTGTACGGTACGGGACATATTGATTCCGTACAGAACAAGTAATTGCTTACTTGCCTGTGTGTTAGACAAAAATACAACTTTTCACTTTTATGTACAACTTCAAATTATCAAATTTATGGATTACCAGTTAAAAATTCCAGAGAGCCAGCCAATGCGGGAGCAATTGGAAGGAGCTATTAATGACCTGCTGACTTTTGTACAAGCAGGATCGATCTACATCTCCAATAACGGCGGGAACGGTCTGCCGATCATAGTAACCTTTATACTCAAAAAGAACTGCGGATACAGCGGGGATTCATTGGAGATAATATCGAAAAAAATAACGGACTTCCATCCAGACTTTATTTTCAAGTTTATCAATGCTTTCAGGGCTTCACAGGGATTCAAAGAGGGATTTCCCTATCTTATCCGCCACTGTACTGTCAATGAGCTGGTTTATTACCAGCCGGACAATAAAGTATTTTATCCCTTAAATGGCGATGCAAAAGACCTTATGCACTGGGCACAATTTTCTTTTGAGGATAATATGCAGGATATTGTTTACCATTTTAAAACAGCATCCGCCCACATGAAGAACAATGACAATAAGGAAGCTGGCTATTTCATGTGTCTTGCTATTTGGAACCTCTACTGCTGTTATACGTGGCTTCTTATCGGTGAGATCGGCGAAGACATGGGCAGGCCGAGCTTGGTGCATGAATACAAGAAAGTCGTGAGATTTGTTCCATACCTGAGAGAAATACTTGATTACGATATACCTGAAGACAGGGAAATTATTGACAGGCTCAGTAATGCCCATACTTACTATCGTGACAATACGATCAATTTTGATATCAATCCAGCAGTCTTGGAAAGGGCAAAGCTAAAGTTTGAGCTTTTGGAAAAAGAGTTTCGCAGTCTTTTTTGGGGTTATAAAAAAGGTTTCAAATCAAAAATGAAACGGTTCGGCAACCAGTCATTTTCAGGACAGTCAGTCCTGACTGAAAAAATGAAGTCGAACTATTTCATAGGACATGCACTTTCAGAAGTAAGCGAGACCATTGCAGGTTTTCTTAAAATCCGTGCCGTTTACTGCTTTGGATATGCAAGAACCAACAGCAATGATGAGGAAAAAAGCAAGAAGCTATTCAATAAACATTTACCCGGCTATCACTTTTACCTGCTTGTAATGAGCAGTGAATACAAGGAAAATGCGATACCGTTATTACAGTATCATATAAAGGAAAAGTTTGGAAACAGGTATACGGCTACCATTTTGATCCACAGGGTAAAGAATCTCCGATCACAGAACAATAACCAAAAGTACTTCCTCAATAAGGTTATTGAAAATGGCATTCCGGCCTACTGCGACAGCCAGTATGCCATCTATCCGTTAAATGCAGATCCCCAAAGGGATATTGAATTTACAAGCAACTACTGGAAGAACCGCATGCTTGGGGCAGAACAATTCCTGATGACAGCCGAGCAGTGCACCGAGCCAGAGGAGGCACTGGTAAAAAATGCTTTGGTTCAGCAGGCTGTCCAGCTGGTAGCGACTGCCCAGCTAGACCTTTTTCTCAGCTACCATCCCACTGTCTATTCTATTGCTTACCTGTTCCGTCTCTTGCAATGCATCCCTGAAATAAAAATGCCCTTCTCAG
The DNA here is from genome assembly GCF_000016645.1 of Flavobacterium johnsoniae UW101. Taxonomy (NCBI): domain Bacteria; kingdom Pseudomonadati; phylum Bacteroidota; class Flavobacteriia; order Flavobacteriales; family Flavobacteriaceae; genus Flavobacterium; species Flavobacterium johnsoniae. The sequence goes on along the minus strand of NC_009441.1, from coordinate 4,410,734 downwards.
ATTCACAGCTGGACATAAAACTCAGGGAACTGCTTTCTGCCAGCATAGACATGATAAAGCACAAAGATCTTAATGTGGACAGTATTGAAGACAGCAATCTGCTCTTCACCAAATGTGAAGAATTTTATAATGAAATGTACACACTTGGATATACTGAACTGAAAAGACTGGATGATTTGAAACAGCAGGACGAGATTTAATAACAATAATTTTTTTACTATGAAAAAAAATAAAAACTTCAATAAAGATCAAAAGCTTGTAGAATCAGCAGAACAGGCAAAGAGAGTGCTGGATATGCTCCTGCCTGATTTACAAAAGAATCTCGAAAATGGGATTTCGGAACTTCTTGGCAAATTGAAAAATCCCAAGATTGATTTATTACAGGACAGGTATCCCGACCTTCTGCAGGAATACGGTTTGGAAGAATTGCTTTCAGGTAATCCTGAAATTGCTGACACCGATATACAGGATGTTAAAATAGCGGGACTACTCTCGTGCCTTCAATTACTGATGCATTTTTGCGATGAACTGAAAGAAAATCCAAATCCTAATAATATGTCTTTTGAAAGCCTAAGGTATATCCTAAATTCCATTGCCTGCTCACGGTTCGTAAATGAACTGCTCCTTGTTGTGATATCAGTTGTCGGAACAGAATATTACCAAAATTTCCAGCAGAGAATTCAAAACTTGGATTTAAGTTTTGAAAGCGCAAAGGGTCTGGAAAATGATCCTGATTTCCAGGAACATATTGACCTTATGGCTTGGTTTGCATTAGTCAGGCTATTTTTAGAATCGGTCTATACCTATTTCAGTATTTCAGATCAAAATCTCAAAAACACGACATGATTAAAACTTCAAAAAGTAGACTGGATAAATGATTAATCAATTTAAAAAAATAAAGATCATGGAAGATGATAAAATCAAATTAAATGACCTCATTGAGAAACCTGAAAATTATTTTATAATGCTCAGACCGGCATCAAAAAAAAGAAATGACTTGCACAGTGTCGAGATAAATGTAGAGGGATATTCAGACCTGTTCAATCTGATAATGGATTTGCTCAAGGCAGGAGCGCTTGCTTTGGAGGGAATTGAAGCCAGTGAGGAAAATGTCAGAGATCCTGAAAAATATGTTGCAAGCCTGCTTAGGGTAATAGAAATGCTGATCCCAATGGAAGAGGGAGAGTTGCTGGACATACTTTACTATAAGCACTTAAACGAGAAAAATGAAACTGATTCCAAATAACCCTATCTCCAATTATAATTTTAACAAAACGGCGACTTTGGAGACGTTTTCCAGCCCCGCAGGGCAAGTGGTTTTGAGATGCGGAAAGTATTTCAAGCATCTCAGAACACAACTTGCTATTTTCTCTCGAAAATAATATTACCGATGGTTTTTAATTGAAAGGGCTTGAAGCCCTTTTTTTTTATTTTGGTAACGTAACGTTATTGAATCTAATTGTAAGGGCAGGCAGTATTGGAATCCTATCCGATAATAAATGCAGTTATAACTTTCGGCAGTTTTCAGGCTTCCCGCCAGTGTACCTTTTATAACGACTGGGATTATATTGCATCTATGGAGCGTACTAAAGGCATATTTCTGTAATGTCGATTGCAGGAATAGAGATTACCGGAAAGGTAATTTATGTGTAAACAATATTCAATTGCATAGTTATGTACAATTTCGATTAAAGGTTTCTTTCTAAAAATAGTACAGGACTACTTAACTACAGATTTACCTACCTACCTACCTACCTACCTGCCTGCCTGCAAGCCTGATTACTTGCCTGATTGCTTGCTTGCATACCTTCACAGATACTTGCCTGCCTGCATAACTGCTTTTAAAACTATAAAAATACTTTTATCAAATATTCTTTTGCGGAAATTTGGGAAGCCTTGGAGAATTGCTCCCTACAAAACCTCGCACGAGAGCGGAGCCTGTACAAAAAACCAAAAAATATATTTTTCCAAAGAAAACAGAAAAACGGAAAAAAGAAAAAGAAAACAATTTTACAGGACGGGATGCAGACAGGCCAAAAGGAAACGGAATAAGTCCCGAAGGGTGGTTTGCGAGGGACGAGCAAAACATTATGCCGTAAGCTTTTGGACAGGCTGATCCAGCCCGTCCTACCTTGGTTTTCTTTTTATTATTTCTTTTGGCAGAATATAATCCCTTCCACTCTAAATCTGGACATATAACGCCAATCAATGCCTTAGAGTGCCAGAAAGAAGAATAAAACGCCCTTAATATTATCTTTCGGCGTAAAAATCAAAACGATGAAAAAAGACAAGCATAAAGACAAAACGGAGAAGAAAAAGAAAAAACCGATACAGCATAGACCTGAAGAGGAAAAAAAGAAGGAAATTAAAAAAAAGGGTGATAGGACAAAAGCTCCGTTTATGCAGGTAGACAGGGGCGGTGACATCTTAAGCAATTTCTTCTCGAATTTCCTCAGACAGCTTAAAAATCCCAGAAAAACCGGACTGGGCAGACTGTTAGGCAAACTAGTGTTTGTTAAAATTGAGGAAGGTCAAAAGAAGCCTGCGCAGAAGCCTGAAAAGCCTGTGGATATAATGGGGCCAGTTAAAACGGTTTTTCGTCATGTGGGCAACAGCGGGAACAATTTAAGCCCAAGTGAAAAAGAATCCCTGAGACAGCGTCAAAATCAGCCTCTTAATATTCCAGTCAAGCCGGAACAAAGTAAAGATGAGGAATTAAATAAACCAAGAAAAACCCGTTTGGGAATGTAGTTATCACTAAATCCAGTGATACGGTTTGTCCTTGCGGTTCAGGTAGCAGTACATCTCTTCCTTTTTCAGTTCAGGAAAGAATCTTATTGCTCGGTCAATGGCGTAATTAGGAAGAAAATAAATCTCGTCACGAATAGCCGTTACAACTTTTTCAAAACCGTAGAAACGGACAATCTCGTCGATCTCCTGCTGATCTCCACGTTCTACAACACGGGCAATAACAGCCTTATAGGCTTTATCAAAGTCCATCGCATCTATATCCACATCCCAAAAAAGTACCGGGTCTAATTTAGGCATCCTTCTATTTCCTTTTTCATATAATAAATATACTGATTTTTAGCCTAATACTAAAATTGTTAGCTCCTGAATTCAAGTCTTTAAACATATAATTCACAGTTAGACATCACAAGCCAAATGCTTCCACATGGTTCCAAATCCAAGTGAAATTGCCAGTAATAAGATAGATTGCCTTTTAAATTCTTTAAAAGGCACAAGCAATAATAATTATGGAAAATAACAGCAGAACCAACCCGCACAAAGGAGGCAGGCATCCTAAAAATGACCCTGCCGTGAACCGCTATTCCATCAGCCTTAATGCGGAAGAGAATGCCCGATTCCTGTCCCTTTTTGAACAGTCCGGCATGAATGTAATGGCACACTTTATTACAGCGTGCATTTTCCAAAAGGGCATCACGACGATAAAGGTTGACAAGACGGCAATCGATTATTATGTGCGCCTGACTTCGCTATTTGGTCAGTTCAGGGCTGTGGGCGTAAATTACAATCAGGTCGTAAAAATGCTGAATAGTAATTTTTCCGAAAAGAAAGCCCTGGCATACCTGTACAAGCTTGAAAAACAGACGGCAGAACTTGCTTTTTTATCACAAAAGATAATACAGCTTACGGCGGAATTTGAAGAAAAGCACCTGAAAGAAAAGTAATGACATGATAGCGAAAATATCAAGAGGCAGTAGATTATACGGTGCATTGGCCTATAATTACCAAAAGGTAGAGAAACAAGATGCGCAGATTCTCTTTACCCAGAAGATTATCGAATCGCCTGACGGCAGTTACTCCCTACAGCAATTATCACGTTCTTTTGAACTGCACCTGCTGGTCAACCGAAAAACGGAAAAACCGATACTTCATATCTCGCTCAATCCTGACCCCAAAGATACCGTAAGCGATACCGATTTTGAGAATATGGCGCAGGAGTATATGAAGCAGATGGGCTACGCAGACCAGCCTTTCGTGGTATTCAAGCACACAGATATTGACCGCACGCATATCCATATCGTGTCAGTCTGCGTGGACGATGAGGGCAGGAAAATATCAGACAAGTTCGAGAAAAGGCGTTCGATGGCCGTCTGCCGGACATTGGAAAAGCAGTACGATCTTAAAGTGGCTACTGAGCAAAAAGAAAACCAGCAGAGCCCCATATTCAAACCCATAAATTATAAAGAAGGCGATATAAAAAGCCAGATGGCTTCGGTTGTCCGCCATCTGCCCAAATACTACCAGTTCCAGACTTTCGGGGCGTACAATGCCCTTCTTTCCCTTTTCAAGATTACTGCAGAAGAAGTCAAGGGCGAGTATAACGGGATTCCAAAAATGGGATTGGTATATTTTGCGCTAAATGACAATGGAGAAAAAGCTGGGCATCCGTTCAAGGCTTCGCTCTTCGGAAAAAGTGCCGGATTATCACAACTGCAATCCCATTATGAGCAGAGCAGGATAAAACTAAAAGACAGTCCTGCCAAGGGAGCAGTTAAAGGCAGGATCGAATCCGTGATGCAGACTGCTTCTAACGAATCTGATTTTAAGAAAAAACTATTGGAACAGGGCATCAATCTTGTGGTTCGCCGAAATACCCAAGGACGTATTTACGGGGTCACTTTTATAGACCATAATTCTAAAACAGTCTGCAACGGATCAGAACTTGGTAGAAACCTTTCAGCCAATGTATTCAATGACTGGTGGAATAACGGCAAAAAAGAAGATCTGCCAACAAAAGAAAACACTGCTTCACAGAAAATTATTCCTGCAGAAGATCAGATTAAAGAGCCACAAAGCCCGTCTGCCTTTTCAGGGAAGGAAGATATGCCTGAAAATGGGCAGGATAACACTATTTTTGAAGCCTTTGGAAGCTTACTGCCTGTAGCGCAGGGAGAAGATTTTCAGGAAACTGCCTTTGCAAATCAGATGAAACGCAAGGATAAGCGCAGGAAACCAAAGCTTTAAGTCCGTTTCCAAGCCTGTGTTATTTACATCAAATGTATGAAACACGATTTTCAATGTACCGTATATAAAAAATTGATAGGATACATTATTGGGATTTTTTTAATTGCCTGCCATTAAAAATACAATTCCCCGGTTATGTACCAAACCATCTCCTTTATTTATCGTATCAGGTGTCCGCCCTGCGATTTTCCGCAATTATGAAAACCCGGTCTGGGCAGGCTCATTTAATCAATATCTATCTGCAAGATTGCCGGGTACTACTGCCCAGCGATGAAAAACAAATTGTCTTCATTACGACATCACAAGACAAATAGTGCCAGCAGTGCCTATAATGCAACAACTTCAAAAATGCATTTTTATATTTACAGGAAGACGTTCATATCTTCCTTGTGATAATACAGGACTGCTGAGGGCTTCGGTCGCCTTATCTCCGAAATAATAGAAAATCATTACTATTTATGGAAACTTTAGAAACACTGTTCCGGTCTTTTGAAACAGGCATTCGAAGTGCGAAGGCTTTAAAGCCCAAGGAATACCTAAAAAGCATCGGGCTGGAATATTCAGATATCCGGATCGGCTTTAATTCAGGACAGTTCCATCATCGCAAAACGCTCAAGACCAAAGATCAGTTTGAAAAACTTGGGGTATTGACCAAAAGCGATGTCGCAGTTCGGGACGATTCCATGACAGCTTATACCGTCTTCGGACGCTATGGGCTTATTTTTCCCCTTGTCAATCAAGACAAGAACATAGTGAATTATTATGCACTGCGTTTTGATCTGGACGAGCAGAAACAGGAATACCTGAACAGCGAGGGAATCTATCCCGCCTATCCGCATCCACTAACCAAGAAGTTATATTTAGCACCGACTATTATTGACTGTGCAAGTCTGATACAGAGCAAGGTACTGGATCAAAGGGAAGCGGTCATTGCCCTGCATGACGGGGAACTGCTGGAACAGCATTTAGAAATTATCAAATCATTATATGAATTAGAAGAAATAATAATCTTTAAGCGGTGAGAAAATGGAAAAGATCAGATTACAAATGCAGGAGATCAGACCCGATGTTCCACTCTCAATAGTGGAGCTTCCCGAGGGGCATAGTCTGAATGACATGTGGGTCAATTATGGAACGGATGGAATATCGAATCTTTTAAAAAATGCAAAAACAGAAAAGACAGGAAGTACCCTGCAGATCGTAAACGGCTACAAAATCAGCTATACGGGCATTGCAGGAGTATTTTATGTTGTGGGCAACCTGCCGATGGATTTAGGAAACCTGAGGGTGTCATTACAAATTGTGGCACATACTACACAGAAAAAACACAGGCTGAAAGTTGACCTTTTTGATTTTGGCAGTGTGCAGAGCCAGTGCGGGGAACTTTCCGAAAAGCAGGGCTTTGACTTTCAGGAACTCGAAACAGACTTTTTACAGTTGACGGATTTATTGGAACAGCATCGGGAAGCACTCTTTGAAGCGGAAATAAACCCCGTAACGGATCGCTATTCGGAAAAGGAACTTACACCGCAGGCACATGAGAAAGCGGTCGAATTCCTTTCAAAACCGCAATTGCTTGAAAACATAAACAAGCTGTTGGAGCAGAACGGAATTGTTGGGGAGGAACAAAACAGGATGGTTCTTTTCGTGCTCGCTTCGAGTTATAAGATGCCGTACCTCATGCACGCCATCGTGCAGGGATCAAGCGGGGAAGGAAAAAGCCATCTGATTAACGGGATCGCCCAATGCATGCCTCAGGAAGATGTGATGAACATGACCCGAATTACAAGCAAATCCTTATACCACTACAGGGATAAGGAACTTATCAATAAACTGATTGTGATACAGGATTTTGACGGACTTGATGAAGAGGCGCAGTACGCCTTTCGTGAAATGCAGTCGGCAAAGTTCCTGACAAGCTCCACAGTAGTCAAAGACATTTTTGGAAACAACAGGGGAAGAATAAAACAGGTACAGGCACACTTTGCCAGCATGACAACCACGACCAAAGCCGAGGTATATTATGACAATATGAGCCGTTCGGTAATCTTGGGCGTGGATGAAAGCCAGGCGCAGACCATGCGGATCATAGCCATCCAAAACAAAAAACTAGCGGGAAAAGGAAACAATGAAAATGAGTTGCAGGCAACCCAGCTTCTCAGAAATGCCATGCGTGTACTGAAATCCTACGAGGTGATTAATCCATTTGCAGACAAGCTTATACTTCCCCTTGAAGCCAAGATGCTCAGAAGACTAAACAGCCAGTTCCAAAACTTTGTTTCACAGATTACGATCCTGCACCAGTACCAAAGAAAAACAGACAGCAAAGGCAGGCTTATAGCCACAAAGGAAGATGTGAAATCTGCTGTTGATATTTTCTTTAGTTCCATTATCATCAAAGTGGATGAACTCGACAAAAGTACAAGACAGTTTTTTGAGAATCTAAAAGGCTATGTAAAGAGCCAAAAGAACGGTACAACGCACCGTTTTACCAATAGGGAAATCCGCCAAAAACTCAATATCAGCAAAACCTCTTCTTTCCGATATATGCTGTTGTTACAGGAACTCGAATACATTCAGGCAATTGAAGGCTCGGTAAACAAGGGTTTCAAATATGTAATAAGCTACTGGGACAATATGGAAAAACTCAAAAGCAAGATCAAGAAAGAGCTGAACAGCCAACTCGAACAATTTTAAAACACAAAAAACACACAAAAAAAGGCAAAAATGGAACGCCCCGGAACGCCAGCGGAACACCGAAGCCCAGTGTTTACTGACCATACGATACTGGTGTTCCGTGTTCCACGGAGTGCGCAAGCGACGGGTTTCAATTATAATAATTACAGAACACTAAAAAAGATGAAAAACAGGATACAAAATAAAGATTTCCGAAGGCTCTTGGATGCCTTTGACAGTTTTATAAAGGTCAGGAATTACAAAACAGGAAACAGCAGAATGTACCAGAATACCTTGATAGAATTCTTGGTCTGGCTGGAAGAATCGGGAATCAGCAGGATTCAGGAGCTGACTTCCAAAGAATCTATTAAATACTTTGAGTATTTAATAGCACGGCCAAAGCTCAGGGGCGAAGGAACACTGTCACAGAAAAGCATCAAATTTCATCTTTTCGTACAGGGATTGTTCCTTTTGAACCTGATGGAAAACAAGGAAATTGAGAACGGGTATTACATACCCAGTTATGAGGGAGGCAATGAGAAAGCCAGAAACACACTTAGTGTTGAAGAAATAAAAAGCTTATATAAAAATGCAGAGAATGAACTTGAACGGGCTTTGCTCTCTGTAGCTTATGGATGCGGGCTGAGGCGTTCTGAAATCAGTGCGCTGGATTTAAAGGATGTAAAGCTGGCTACGGGAATGGTTGTTGTCAGAAGCGGAAAAAACAGCAAGAGGCGTGAAGTTCCCATGAGCGATACGGTTATGGGATACTTAAAAAAGTACATTCAGGAAGAGCGCAGTCAAAGGCTTGCGGGAAAAAACCAGACGGAAGAAGCCTTTTTTATTAATTCCAAAGGCAGGCGAAGTACAGGGGAAAACCTGAATGATATCCTGAAAAAAATGATAGAGCAGACTAAGAATTTTGAACTTATCCAAAAGGATATTACGCTCCACTGCCTCAGGCACAGCATTGCCAATCATCTGGCTGAGAATAATGCAGGGATTGATTTTATAAGAAGGTTTCTGGGGCATTCCGATATCAATACAACCTATATCTACGCTCTTAAAAACAAGAAACGAAAACCGATCGTAACCTTTTAAATAATCAGCTATGCCAAAACAGACACTAGAGCAGTTCCTGCTCCAAAGTTATAGCCCACAGACCGTATCAAGCTATTTGTTTGCTATCAATCACTTTTTAAAATTAAATCCGAAAGCCAAGCGGTACAAATACGGAAATATCGTCAAGTATATGGAAGAAATAAGCACAAGGCAGTCCAATAGCAAATATCGTGTTGTCATTTTATCGGCAATCAAAAAGTATTATGATTATTTGGTAATGAGCGGTTACAGGAATGACCATCCGTGCAAACGCCTGAATATAAAAGTAAACAGCAATCAGGCGATACAGGTGCAGGATCTGTTCAGCAGTCCAGAACTGCAACTGCTCTTGGAGCGTGAGAACCGTTACAGGCATTTGGATATCAGGAATAAGGTAATACTGTCCCTTCTGATCTATCAGGGACTGACAAGCGATGAAATTATAAGGCTTACTGTAAAAGATATTGATTTGGATAATGGGACGGTTTATATCAAAGCTTCTAAAAATCTCAATAAACGAAGAATGAACCTAGTGCCAAGGCAGATGATTTTGTTTTTCAATTACCTGCAGGAAACCAGATTGGAAATGCTTCGCTGTAAAACCGAAAAACTAATTATTACAAAGCTTGGCAAGCCTATGTCGGTCGACAGTATCCATGCAATGATTGAGCCTTTAAGGGGATTGTTTCCGGATCGGAAACTCAATCCGCAGACTATTAGAATGAGCGTGATCTGCAACTGGCTCAATGAGAAAAATATTTCTTTAGAGAAGGCTCAGGAACTGGCGGGACATAAATGGCCGGGAACTACGGAAAAATATATCAAAGTAAACAGCTCGCATCAGAGAGAAATAATTAATCGATATTTTCCAAGTATTTAAGCGAATTAAGCCCAAAGTATCAAGAATTTTTTGGTAACTATTCTAAATAATGGATTGACTTTTTTTGAAAATTAGCACTTTTAAGTTACATTCGCTATAAAATTCCATTTGTTTTAATGCTTAATGAGCCTATCAAGATAGGTAGTGTTATCTAATTAAGGATAATGAAAGTAGTATTAGAATCATAATCAGAAAAAAAATGATAAATTATATTCATATAGACGGTTACAAATCTATAAAGGAAGCTCATTTCCTCTTAGATCCTATTAATGTTTTAATAGGTTCAAATGGTGTTGGGAAATCAAATTTCATATCTTTTTTCAAGATGGTGAATAATATTTATGAGGAAAGACTAGAAAATTATTCAATAAGAAAGGGGGCAGAAACCTTTTTACATTTCGGCAGTAAAAATACTAGAGAAATAAAAGGAAGACTTGAATTTGATAATACAAATGCGTACGGTTTCACATTACAGCCAACTGAAAGTAACAGTTTAATATTGGCTGATGAGACGGGATTTTTTAATAGTGAGAAAGGTTCTCAATTTTCGGTTAAAGGTGTTTGGTATCCTCAGAATATTAGCAGGAATTCTAAAGAGAGTAAATTGAGATCTGCTAAAGGTTCTATTCCCACTTATATAAATCAATATTTATCTAGTTTTAAAATATATCATTTCCATGATACGAGCGATACATCGCCTCTTAGAACTCCTGCCGATATAAATGATAATATTGCATTAAGAGAAGATGGGGCAAATCTTGGAGCATTCTTGTATTTACTGCAGGAAAGATATGAGAAGCACTTTAAGAGAATTGAATATGTTGTTAAGTCTGTTGCTCCGTACTTTGAAAGATTTCAATTACAGCCGGACAGATTAAATGAGAACAGAATTAATTTAGAGTGGACTGAAATCAACCATCCAGACATTTTATTTAATGCATCACATTTTTCTGATGGGACATTGCGTTTTATTGCTTTGGCGACTTTGTTAATGCAACCTAATATGCCACAAGTAATAATCATTGATGAACCTGAACTTGGGCTTCATCCTGTTGCAATAAATACTTTGGCAGGGTTGATAAAGAAAGCATCTGCTAAAAGTCAAATCATTATATCAACACAGTCGGTAAATCTGGTAGGGAATTTTGAACCTGAGAACATAATTACTGTTGACAGAGTGGACGGTCAATCTGTTTTTAACAGGTTAGAAAAAGAAAATTTAGAAGGCTGGTTGTCCGATTTTACATTGGGAGATCTTTGGCTGAAAAACATAATTAAAGGACAGCCATATTAAGATGAAAAGAGTACACATTATAGTTGAAGGGCAAACGGAAGTTAGAGTCTTTTATTCGATCTTAGTGCCATATATACAATCTAAAGTTGAGAATGTATATATTGAGATTACACCTATCAAGCATTCTGCAGGCGGTATTGTAAAATATTCAAAATTACTTCCTGAGCTTAGGAACCACCTTGCTGATAAAGAAAAAATTGTTACTACATTCTTTGATTATTACGGTCTCCTGGAAAAACATAATTTTCCGAAGTACAAAGAAGCAAAAATTGATCAAACAAACTCAAAAGTTGGTGTTGTATTAATGGAGGATGGACTTAAAGATGATTTGGCTTCGCAAGGAATCAGTACAAAAAATTTTATTCCCTATATACAGTTACATGAATTTGAAGCACTGCTTTTTTCTTCTGATGAAGGTTTTGAATTTCAATATGATAATCCGAGAGTACTTAGAGATTTAAAAGCAATTTCTCCCCGCTATCAGACACCTGAAGATATTAATGACAGCCCTGTTACAGCACCATCTAAAAGAATAATTGGAATTTTAGAGAAACAAGGGGAAAAGTATGAAAAAGTTATCGATGGAGATGCCATTTCAATTATGGTTGGGATTGAAGCCATGATGGAGAAGTGTCCAAGATTCAAAGCATGGGTCGAAACCCTTATTTTAAAAATACTTGCATAAACAATAAATTCTTATTAATTTAAGATAATATAAGCTCTCAGAAATGAGGGCTTTTTTTGTCGGATAAATAACCAGATTTTTTATTAGGAAAATAACCGAACTAAATCTACTTTCGTATTATAGGAAAATGTTGCTGGACGTTCTTTATATTGAGATTTTTTACAAGGGTTTGTTTTGTATAAAAAAGGTTTACAGAACCCTATAAGTATAAGTTCCAAGGTCAAGAGCGTCAGGATGAGTTATCATTGAACTGGGACAGCTTTAAGTATAGAAATTATGATTACGCTATTGGAAGATTTATGAGTTTAGACCCGTTAGCGGAAAAGTATAATTTTCAATCACCTTATAATTTTTCTGAGAATAGAGTTGTTGATTCAAGAGAATTAGAAGGTTTAGAAGCAATTCGAATGACAGGAGTTGGTGGAGAAACAAGTTTAATGACAAGACCTGCTAATAGTAACTTACAGAAATCAGCTTCTGTGGCATTTGCTTATTTTCATCCAATTGCCGCTAATTCTATTGGTTCAATAGAAAGAGGAAGTACAAATATTTCGAGTGTTAGTGGTCGTATTGCCAGACACATGACAGATAATGGAAATATGTCTGGAGGTATTGGTTCAGAGAGTAATGCATTTAGACACTCTTTATGGTCAGCGACTATGAGTACTAGATTTGGAGAAGAGATTGCTACTCAAGCTGGAAATGCGCATGAAGGAGCAAAGATTTTCACTTCTTTATCAATTGATTTTAATGAACCATTAGTTCAGAATGCAGATTATGCTGATTCTGTAGTAGATTTGTTAAACAATGAAATAGGTCGTCAGATTTCAGAAGGAATAGGAAATGAGTTTACTAGTCAAACAGACATAGCTAAAGAGGTGTTAAATGTGCAAAGAACAAAAGGTTTATGGGAAGTAAGTACAGATAAAAACGGAAATATTTCAATATCCAGAAAAAAAATATCAGAAAAACAATATAATGCAAGTATGCAAATACTTAATAACTTAGATAGAAATGGATTCAGCGATGAAGATAAAACAAACCTTGAGAATAATTAATGTCGTAATTGTTTTTTTTACTCTAACTTCATGTTTTGAAGATAATGCGACAGATTCGACATTTGAAAATTTAATTAAATCAACCTCAGTTGACATACAAAAAACTTATGAAATTAAATTGGATAAGAACATTAAATTTGATTATGATAAATTATTTATTTTTGAAGGTCCTAGATTTCCTTCTGAAATAGAAGGAGTGACAAAGATTAAATATGATGATGTATTGGATGATGGTGACAGGTTATACCTTTATGTAAAAGGGAATATTATAACTAAAAAAGAAAAGTCAACTTCTAAAGATGTTAATATCCATCGCCTAATGAACGAGCAGGGATATACTGTTCTTTATCCTAATACTGTCATATTTGCCAAAAAGCAAAAAAATGGAGATGATTTTTATTATGATACTTTTATAAATAACTAGTCTCTTAAATTTTTAGAAAGCCATTCCATAACGGAGTGGCTTTTGCTTTTATAGTAGTTTAAAGTGTACCAAACCGTTAAAATAGAACTCAGATTATCCTGTATCTGCTGGAAGTATCAATAGAATAAAAAAACGGTTTTTATGGCTACCCTCCCTCCCCGAATCGCCTGTTTTGATACCAAATACCCAGATTTTAAGATTCAGGTTACCTGCCTGTGACCACAGATGTACACTAACATCAACAAATACCCATCGATGCTTCAATCGAAAATTCCGCAATTTTTGAAACTTCCCAGACCAGTGTCTCATTTTGGAACAGTTATTTTCCTAATCAAAAAAGTTTTTTTTAAAAAAAAGTACCAAAAAGCTACACTTTTCCAGATTCGTTAGTATTTATTGTAAAGATGCTTGACTAACTCTCTTGTATGGAGTTCCTGTATCTAAGCAATAACGATATACTAATCAATCAACAAAATGAAATATGAAGATTTAAAGAAATTTACAATAAGCACCAAAGCAAGCAAAAGCACTATCTACAGATTCTACAAAAAGAATGAAGACCTATTTTCTGAAACTAAAAAGCCAAACGGAAAAAGATTATTTCCGAGTGACCATGCCAGATATTTTGACAGCGAAATGATGTTCGATGAGAACAAAGTCCTAAGACAAGAAAATCAATCCATGAGAAACCTCATTGATTGTCTGGCAGACAAAGAGAGCCTGCAACATACCTTCTGGCAGATGGGCTGGAGTTTCTTCTTCACGGTAGCTTACAAAGCGGAGCGCAACAAGACCAGCTGTTTTAAGCAGATGCACGGGCTTTATGATTATCTGAGCAAAAAATATCAGGATTCAACGGAACTGCGCTTGTTCTTTACGACAGAACCTTTTGCCAACAGAAGCGGTCACCACAATCATTTCGTTATCCATATCGGAAATAAAAAGCTTCATGAGCAGATTGTGACCGACATTCAGCAGTACTTCAACTACGACAGAACCGATGTGAGCATTTATGACCGATACAAAGCTGGACTGTTCTACATGAGCAAAGAAAAGCTGAACGGAGAGGACTGGGATTTTATCAGCAACACTGCCAACACCAAAGAAGATGAGAGTCAGGCTTAAGTTTTCCCAGCTCAAACGAGTGCTGATGACCGAACCGCTCAAACTTCCCATCAGTTTTAAAAGAGAAAATTTTACCGATAGAGAATTTTCAGAGTTTTCACGATTGATACAATCCAAAGAACGAGGCTAAAGACCTCGTTTTTTTGTGCTCTGAAATGATTTAAAAATCCGTGAGCCCAGGAAATCCAGGATTTTTCTTGCCTAATCCAAAATAGACCTGGAAATTTGTTTCACTTTTCAAAAGAAGTGAAAGCGACCATGTAAACCTAATGAAATCAACGGTTTACAAATAATGAAGAATCGACCGCTTTCAGATACATATATTAAGGTAGAAAAGTGAAACTAAAATTGAGAATTATGGCATTAAAAGGACAAAAGACAACAAGTGATTTTTTAGAGTGGGACAAGATGCAGACCATCGTCTTGAAGCTGGAGCGTGATAATGACCTGAAATTTGCGCTACTCATCGCAACAGGTTCTTACATTGGTCTTAGAATTTCAGACCTTCTTCAACTAAGATGGAATCAGGTTTTGAATCAGGATTACTTCACAATTACGGAGAAGAAGACCAAAAAGACCAGAAAAGTGACCATCAACCCAGAACTGCAGACTATCCTCAGCCGTCTGTTCAATCAGCTCCAAGCCAGCGAAAATGATTTGATGTTCGCCAACCGCTCAGGAGATAAGCCGTTCAGCATCCAGTATGTGAACAGCAAGCTGAAAGACATTTTTGCCAGATACAACGTAAGAGGTCAGTATTCAAGCCATTTTATGAGAAAAACCTTAGGAAGGAGAATTTGGGAGGTCAATAAGTACAGTGACCAAGCCTTACTGCTTTTGTCTCAGCTGTTCAACCATTCGAGTGTATCGACCACTAAAATCTATCTTGGAATCCGAGAACAGGAAATCAGCAATCTGTATCTGAGTGTTTAAAAGTAAGAAATAGATTTCTTTTTTAAGCTTATCTAACTGAATTGAGTTAGGTAATACGGATTAAATTTAAAAAAACAGCAGTCAATAGTGTTAATTTTATATTAATAAATGTTAAATATTTATAATGCATTTTAACAATTGAAAAAATGATGAAAAATCAACTTATTTAAAATCAATGCTTTGCTTATATCTTAGGGTTTAAGTTGTTCATGTTGAGCCGTTTACATAACGTGATTGAGTTAGGTAAGAAAAAAAACTCAAAAAAATCACTTACCTTTGTCAAACAAAATCAAAGGAAAAGATTATTGCAAGAATCCTTTCGCCATTCTGACAGCTAAAGAATGGAAATAGAGCAAACTGTAAAGCTGAACAGCAAGCTCTAAAAATCACAAACATGTTTCAATTGACTATTCGACCTAATAATCGAAGCGGGATTTTTATGCCCAAAAATTACCTAAAAAAACTAAAAAATAACTTATGAAAAATACATTAGAAACACTTTTCCAGTCATTTGAAACTGGCATCAGAAGCTCCAAAGCGATAAAACCGAAAGACTATCTGAAAAAGATAGGACTGGACTATGCAGAACTTAGAATCGGCTTCAATTCAGGACAATTCCACCATAGAGAAACCCAAGAGTTCAAAGATGATTTTGAGGCTCTAGGAGTGCTTAAAAAGAGTGATGCGGGCGTCAGACAGGAAGACTTCACAGCCTATACAGCATTTGGCAGATACGGACTGATTTTTCCGCTGGTTGACAAAGAGAATACAATTGTAAACTACTTTGCTCTGCGCTTCAATCTTGAAACGCCAAAACAAGAATACCTCAACAGTGAAGGAATCTATCCAGCTTATCCCAGTCCGCTGACCAAGAGGCTCTATCTCGCTCCAACGGTCATCGACTGCGCAAGCCTTATGCAGTCCAAAGCACTGGAGAACAGGGATTCCGTTATGGCGATGCACAACGGAGAGCTTCTGCCACAGCACTTGGAAGCCGTAAAATCACTATGCGAACTTGAAGAAATCATAATCCTAAAAAACTAAAACGATGCAAAACATAAAAACCCAGATACAAAACATAAGACCAGAACTGCCAGTAAGCATGATTCAGCTTCCAGACGGGCACAGCATGAACGATATGTGGCTGAACTACGGAACTAGCGGAATCACTGACCTTCTACAGAATCCAGTGAGAGAAAAAGCAATCGCAAAGCTGGAGATTCTAAGCGACTACAAAATCAGCTACAAAGGAAAAACGGGAACTTTCTTTGTGATTGGAAGCCTTCCGATGGATTTGGGAAACCTAAGGCTGACTATCCAGATAATTCCAGCCGAGAGCCAGAAAAGACTGCGTGTAAAGATTGATTTGTTCGATTTTACAAGCGTAGAAAACCAGTGCAGGGAACTAAGCGAAAAACATGGATTTGACAGCACGCTTTTGGAGGCTGACCTTCTGCAGTTCACTGACCTTCTGGAAGACTACAGAGAATCACTCTTCAACGCTGAAATGAACCCAGTAACCGACCAGTATTCGGAAAAGGAGCTCACACCGCAGGCAAGCGAAAAAGCAGTGCAGTTCCTTTCTAAACCCAAGCTTTTCGAGAATATCGACAAACTGCTGGGACAGAGCGGAATTGTAGGAGAAGAAGAAAACAGGATTCTGCTGTTCACGCTCGCTTCAAGCTACAAAATGCCGAGTCCTCTGCACGGGCTGATACAAGGAAGTTCAGGCGAAGGCAAATCACACCTCATCAACGGGATTGCGCAGTGCATGCCTCAGGAAGACGTTCTTAACATGACCAGAATCACAAGCAAATCCCTGTACCACTACAGAGAGAAAGAGCTCATCAACAAGCTGATACTCATACAGGATTTTGACGGTCTGGATGAAGATGCGCAGTTCGCATTCAGGGAAATGCAGTCTGCTGGACTTCTGAACAGTTCAACGGTGGTTAAAGACCCGCTTGGCAACAGCAGAGCAAAGGTAAAAAAGGTTGAAGCCCATTTTGCAAGCCTTACCGCCACGACCAAAGCAGAGGTTTACTACGATAACATGAGCCGTTCTGTGGTGCTTGGAGTGGATGAAAGCTTGGAACAGACCTTGAGAATCATCAAAGTGCAGAATCAGAAAAATGCAGGAATCAGCAATGCGGAGCGTGAGCAGGAAGCCAAACAGCTCCTGAGAAACTGCATGCGTGTTCTAAAGAGTTATGAAGTCGTGAATCCGTACGCAGATAAGCTCATGCTACCGCTGGAAGCCAAAATGCTCAGAAGGCTCAACGCCCATTTCCAGAACTTTGTTTCCCAGATTGCAATCCTGAACCAGTACCAGAGAAAAATGGACGAAAAAGGAAGACTGATAGCCACCGAAGAAGATGTGAGAAATGCTGTTGAAATTTTCTTCAGCTCCATCATCATCAAAGTGGACGAGCTCGACAAAAGCACCAGACAGTTTTTTGAAAAGCTAAAAGGATATGTGAGAAGCCAGCCCAACGGAACAACACACCGATTTGCGACCAGAGAAATCAGGCAGGAGCTCAACATCAGCAAAACCTCAGCGTTCAAGTATGTCCAGACCTTACAGGAACTGGAATACATACAGGCGGTTGAAGGTTCGCCAAACAAGGGATTCAAGTATGTAATCAGCTATTGGGACAATCTTGAAAAGCTGAAAGCCAAGATTAAGGAAGACCTGAGCAGACAGTTAGACCAGCTGAAAACCGCCTAAAAGAACACGTCAGACCCAGCAATTGCTGGCAATATAACGCTGGTGTTCCCAATTTTGCATAATGCGCCTAAGGAATATTTTCGAAATGATGACCAAAAAAACAGCAAACCAATGAAAACAGCGATAAAAAATACAGCATTCCAGAATCTTCTTAGAGATTTTGACAGCTATGTAAAAGTGAAGAACTACAAACAGGGAAAAGGAAGCATGTACCAGACCGCAGTATCGGAATTTCTTATCTGGCTGGAAAAATCAGGAATCAACAGCATCAGAAAAGTGACTGGAAGAGAATCGGTAAGCTATTACGAGCATCTGATAAGCAGACCCAAACACAGAGGAAACGGAACGCTCGCAGAAAAGACCATCAAATTCCATCTTTTTGCTCTGGGTCTGTTTGTCCTGAACCTGCTGGAGAACAATCAGATTGAAAAAGCATACTACATTCCAAGCTACTCGGGAGAAAGCGGAAATTCCAGAAATGCGCTGAGCGTTGAAGAAATCAGAATGCTCTACCAGCATTGCGAGAACGATTTACAGCGGGCTCTCATCTCAACAGCTTACGGATGCGGACTGCGGAGGTCGGAAATTGAAGCCCTGAACACAAGAGACATCCAGCTCTCCAGAGGAATGGTAATTGTCAGGGACGGAAAAGGAAGCAAAAGACGTGAAGTTCCGATGAGTGATATGGTTGCTGGACACATCAAAAAATACATAGCCGAGGAACGTTATGAGAAGCTGAAAGCCACAAATCGTACTGAGGACGCCTTTTTCATTTATGACAGCGGTAAGCGGATGAATGGCGAATATCTCAACAGCATGCTAAAGAAAATCGTTGGGCAGACCAGCAGTTATGAGCTTATCCAGAAAGACATAACGCTCCACTGCCTCAGACACAGCATTGCCAGCCACCTGATGGAAAAGAACGCAGGTATTGATTTTATCCGTGGATTTTTAGGTCATTCCCAAATCAATACCACCTACATCTATGCCGTAAAGAACAAGAGAAAAAAGCCAGTTACAACCTTTTAAACCAAACAGCCTATGACTAAAATAACAATTGAAGAATTCCTTCAACAAGATTACAGCCCGCAGACCGTAAAGAGCTACATGTTTGCCATCAATCACTTTTTGAAGCTGAACCGCAAAGCCAAACGATACAAATACAAGAATATCGTTGAGTACATGGAAGAAATCAGCCAGCAACAGCCCAACGCCAAATATCGTGTAGTTATCCTCTCGGCTATCAAGAAGTATTACGACTATCTGGTTATGAGCGGTTACAGAGCTGACCATCCCTGCAAAAAGCTCAATATCAAAGTCAACAGCAATCAGGCAGTTCAGGTTCAGGATTTGTTCAGCTCAGAAGAGCTCCAGCTTCTTTTGAACCGTGAGAACCGATATGAGAATCTGGACACCAGAAACAGCGTTCTTTTGAGTCTTCTGATTTATCAGGGATTGACCAGCGATGAGATTATCAGGCTCAATGTAAAAGATATTGATTTGGATTCGGGAACAGTCTACATCAAGTCATCCGCTAACCTCAACAACAGAAGACTCCAATTGTTAGCCAAGCAGATACTGCTGTTCTCCAAGTACATCAGCGAAGTCAGACCCAGAATGCTCAGAAGCTCAACTGACAAGCTGATTATTACAAAGCTGGGAAAACCCATTGCAGTGAACAGCATCCACGCCATGATTGAGCCGTTGAAGCCATTGTTCCCAGACAAGAGCCTCAACCCGAAGACCATCCGAATGAGCGTTATCTGCAACTGGCTCAACGAAAAGGAACTGCCTCTGGAGCAAGTTCAGGAACTTGCGGGACATAAGTGGCCTGGCACTACCGAGAAGTATTTCAAAGCAGACAGCCAGCAACAGAGAGAGCTGATAAACAGATACTTTCCGCTGTGATAATCTGACCTGATAGCATAAAAAAAGAGAGATAAATCCCTCTTTTTCAAACTTGTAATAATCTCTCTATTCAGCTACAGCAGTCAGAGTGCCTTTCGAAATGCTGAATGACTTCTCGGTTATCCTGCTTCCGTTGCAGAACCCAAAATCGGAGTACGGATTCTTGTTGGTCAGATTATCAACTGAGAACTCAGCTTTTAGTGTTGTTCCGTCAAAGCTGGTTATCTTGATTTTTCCCGCTGTTCTAGTACCTTCAAACAAATCAGTGCTTGTGTAGCAGACCGCTTGGTCATAAGCCAGAGGAATGTCACGTACTCCAGAATTAAGATAGCTGAAAGAAATGTCGTATGTTTTTCCAGCAGTCAGCTTTGCATCAGAAGTCACGATTTGAAAATACATATCGCCCGAATCACGGTTGTCATTTGATGCGGGACTTTTGATGATGAAACTCCCGTAAATGCTGTATTCGTTCTCAGCAGTGTTTGTAGACTCGCTTTTCGCCCATGTAACGTCAATTGCCGAACCTGAAACATCGGTAGCGGTCACATATTCCGTTTTATTGTTCAATGTGAAAGCGATGGATGATTTTGAATTATCCGCATTTCCCTGCTCGGAATCATCAGACTGGCAGTTGGCGAACAGGATGCTTAGAAGTGCAAAAAGTACAATTTTTCTCATGTGTTTAAAATTAGATTGGATTAAATTATTGGCATTTATCAATTTCTTTGTCAACGTAGTGGAACAGTTCGTCAGCGTAGCTGTCAGGTAAATCGTTATCCTCAATGACATTTCGAACCATCTGCGGAACATACAGATACCTGTTGTTGTCAAGACGGCTCAGTTCCCTCTGGTGGTTTGTTTCATTGTTGATAGCTTTTACAGAAGCGTAGTCTTCGCAGTACTTTTGGATGATTGCTGTCTGCGCCCATGCTTTGAGTTCATCTAGGCTTTGTGTTTTCGGATGCTCTTGTCTGTATTCATTGTGGATGCGGAGACTGTACATGTAGCCTCCAAAGCAGAGAAGCGCAAAAACAAGAACTGCACCTCTAACGATAATTTTCAATGGATTATTCATTTTTTAGTTTTTAGGATGTGTTAAAATTCGGGCAAACATAGCATTAAAAATTCAATTCGGCAAATATGCCGATGATTTAAAACGGCATTATTCGACTTTTGAACAATGTCAGAAGAATTTTTAATACAGTTAGGCAATAACATAAATGCCAGAGCCAAAGCTAAGTTCAAAACTAATTTGGAGTTTGCGTCTGCATGTGAAATTGATGAAGCAAGCATCAGACGTATATTGAAAGGAAAACAGAACTTTTCAATTAAAATCTTCTTAAAAATCTGCACTGCACTTGACATTAAAATGTCTGAACTGCTCTCAGAGCAAAACTTGTAGAACTTACATTTATTTTCAATATTGATTCGCAATAAAAAACACTAATTCATAAGTATTTGAGTTAGTGTTTTTTCAGTTTTGTAAGTATCGAAATGAAATAGAAAGTCTTTTTTTTAAATGAAAAAGATTACATTTGAATTGCTAGGATATAGAGAAAAAGGACGTTCTTATTACACAACAGCAAGTTTGTAAATCCTTATAAGTATAAGTACAATGGCAAGGAGCTCCAAGACGAGCTGGGGCTTAATGTTACAGCGATGGACTGGCGACAATACGACCCAGCTATTGGTAGGTTTAATGTAATTGACCCATTAACCGAGTTAGCCCCTATGCATAATCCTTACAGGTTTGGTTTTAACAATCCTGTTTACTGGTCTGACCCATCTGGTCTGTTTGAAAACGATAATCAAGGTCTAGCAATTTGTCCAACGTGTCCAAATACACCTGCATTTAAACCGCTAATTGATGACCCCAATAATATATATGATTATGACCCTCAAACACAAACTGCTAGTAAAGCTACTGAACTTAATGAAGTTGTTGTACAAGGAAAATCTAAAAAAAGTAGTGCAGTAGATCATGCAAACTCTATTAATGACAGAATTGGAGACGGCGCTGATATTTTAGCATTAACTAATAATAAAGGTGGTTCATTTAGGTTGACTAACAATGGTAGTTATAACCCACGAAACTTTAGTTTTAAATATTATAAATCTAATTGGATTGGAGGAAGTGCAGCAAATATAAAGACGTTTAATGTAAGTAAATTAATAAAAAGAGGCTCCATTGCTACTACCGTTATTCTTGGAACTATAGAAGTTGGACAAGGAGTAGCTGGCGATTACCAAAACTACCAAAACACTGGATATACTAACGGTGAGAATACAGCGGTAGCAACCGCAAAAGTTGGGGCTGGTATTGCTGTTGGTTGGGCTGCAGGAGCTGCGACAGGAGCAGCAGTTGGAAGTCTAATTCCAATACCAATTGTTGGAACAGTTGCAGGAGCCATTGTTGGAGGAGTTGCAGGATATTATGCGAGTGAAACAGCAGGAAATTTAGTAGAGAAAGCTTATGAATAATATACAAATGAAAACAATAATAATAGAGAAAAATAAAAAATACTTCAAAAGAATTGCAATAATACTATTGATGATTTTTGTCTTATGTGGACTGGTAATTTTTTTACGCTATCCTTCCGAACACACCTATTTTTTACTTCCAACAAAAAATGCGGTAATTATATTTTCTATAGTTGGTATAATAACTTGTGCTTTGATAATATTTTTACTCATAAAAAGTATTTTTCGAAAAGATATTTTCTTAAGAATTGACCAACAAGGTATATTTAATGGTTTTTTCTTATATTCCAAAAAACTAATCAAATGGGAAGAAATCAGTAAGATAGAAACAATTAAATATAATTATAACAATTACATAGCAATATTTTTAAAAGAAACTCCAAATAATGAAAAAGGTATTAGTTCACTTTTTTTTAAAATGAATGAAAAATCTATGGGTACACCTTATATAATTACTTCTGGGGATTTAGATTGCTCTTTCGACGAATTAGAGCGATTAATCTTAGAAAGCTATAATCAGAGTAAACAAATTAAAAATTAGTACAGTACTATAATCATTAACAAACTCGACGTATCGGATATGTCCACGTTAGATAGTGCAGAATTATATTTTGTGCCTACAAAAGAGAGCAAGCAAAACAAGTCAATACTAGAAAAGCCACTTCAATGAAACGGAGTGGTTCCGAAACAGGAACTTCAACAGGTGAAGAGCATATAAATAAAAAAATGAAAGAAATAATAATAGCGTTAGATAAGAAAAAATTAATACTTCTTCTATTTGCAGGAGTGGTTTTTACTTTTTTTAGTTTTTGGATTATTTTAAAACCCTCAGATTTTGTTAATTTCATTACACGGAGTGAAAATATTATATTTATAGCAGGGATTTTAGGATTAATAGTATTTGGTTTTGGTTCAGTTTTATTGTTCTTTAAATTGTTTGATAATAAGCCTGGATTAATTATAAATGAAAGAGGCATAATCGATAATAGTAATTCAAATTCTATAGGTTTGATTAAGTGGTCAGACATTACTAAAATTAGTCAGAAGAAAGTTGTATCAACAAAATTCTTGTTAATAGAAATAAGTAATCCAGAAGATTATATACAAAAGGCAAATCAAATTAAGAAATTGTCATTAAAACAAAACTTAAAAACCTATGGTACACCAATTACAATAACATCAGTAGGCTTACAATGTTCTTTTGAAGACTTAGAGCAAATGATTTTGGAAAGCTATGATCAAAACAGGCAATAATCCATCAGATGTGTTGATAAAAAAGAAATATTAAATTCCATTTATAACAAATAAGCGTTAATCCTGCTCCGCAGGATCGGGTAATGTTTCAAAGTTAGTGATATGAGATTTTGAAATTCTAACCTTTTGAAATTGAACAAATTTTAGAAATAAATAATTTAAAGATGAGTAATAATGCTCATCTTTTTTGTTTTAATATTGCCTTAAATAAGCTAAAATGAGTAAAAATGCGACATAGTGTTCCAAAGTTAGTGATGGTAATAAATTGTCCAAAATGTAAAGAGAAAAAGGTTATTAAAAATGGGACAACAAAAAACAATAAACAGCAGTATTATTGCAAAATGTGCTTTTACCGTTTTATACAAAATTATACAAATCAAGCTTACAAATTAGATATTAATCAAAAGAATGTTCAATTAACCAAAGAGGGATTAGGTATAAGAAGCACTGCAAGAATATTGGAAATATCAGCCACAACATTATTGAAAAGAATTGTGTCAATTGGCAGAAAAATTAATCAGCCGATTATAAGCAAATGTAAAACTTATGAAGTTGATGAAATGTGTACTTACATAGGAAGTAAGCAAAATTTTATCTGGCTGGTTTATGCATTGGACAAGAATTCTAAAACTGTTGTCAGTTTTAATGTTGCTAAACGAACCAACAAAACTCTAAGCCGTGTTCTGGATACTTTAAAACTATCTGAAGCAAAAAAGATATTTACTGGCAGACTTAAAAACTACAGGTATCTGCTTGATGAGAAAATGCATTCAGTAAAACGTTTCGGGACAAACCATATCGAAAGAAAGAATCTGACACTCAGAACTCATCTGAAAAGACTCAACAGGCGGACAATCTGCTCCAGTAAAAGTTTATTGATTTTTACTGCTGTTTTGAAGATTTATTTTTGGATTTGAGCAATAAAAGAGTAAGTTTATCCTTTAAAATCATGTTCTTAAAAATTTAGCATTTAACAGGTAAATACTTGTAAAAACAGTCACAGACCCTTGTAAGTAATTTTTTAATTGCATAGAGAATATAATTAAGTTTATCCGAGCAAAATAACTTAATTTATTCATAATTAACAAGTTTATTTACTTGAAGTAAACATTGTGAATCTACAGACCAAAAATGAAGTAGGAAAGAATAAACTTAACTTTTTACTTCTGTTTCTCTAATCTGGAGGTAAATAATCTTCTCCCTTTTCATAAAAGAAGAAGCTATAAGAATCAATCGCTAACATCGGCTAGAAAAAATCAAAATAAAAATAGTCTGTAATCGAAACCCTGTCAGAGAAACAATTTTAATAAATCATCTTCAGTTTGTGACGCTCGTGAAGTCAAAGTTGTCTCAAGGTAGTCCAAAACAAAAAGCTCCAGATTTCTCTGAAACTTTTGTCTTAGTAGCGGGAAGCATTCAATTATCTAACCAATTTATTGCGGATTATTACGAGATAATTGGTATTGCATCTTAAATTAATATTCTTAAAGTTTCATAAAACAAAATGGTAATAACTTATAATATGTTGTTTACAATTTTAAATTTGAAGTATTTATATTTAAGGTTTTTATATTTATTTTGCCGTCTCTGAAGTAGATTTTTTACAGTTTGATCTTATTATTTTTGTTGAAATTTTAAGCTTCATCCTGTCTTTATAAATGAGAAAATATTTATTTTTTTAATTCATCTATTTTACTCCTAGCTTCCGTGAATGATATTTCAATAAGATTTCCGTTGTTAAGAAACAAAGTATTGTCTGATCCATGCTTTTCCAATTTGATATACCAATTAGCCTTTCCGGAAGAAACGTAATAACCTACCTCAAAACCATCAGCGGTTACAAATTTGTTTTCTAAATAATCAGGATTGAGGGCAATATCTTTCTCCATTTCCGGCTGTAATATTTTTAAAGCCTTTATTACTTCTATTAAGTCTGTATATTCAATTGAAGCTGTGCTTTCTCCGTATTTACCTTGTTTCGAAATTTGATAAAAATATGCCGAAATACTTCCACTTACTACTTTTCTTATCTTGCTTTCTGCGTTTCCGTAAGAAGTCTTTAAACTTGATAGTTTTGTATCTATATATTTTGTAATAATTCCTGTTTTGGAATTAAATACATCCATTTTCGTTTTGACATTTTCTGAATTGTTCTTCGTTTCTTGTGAAATAATATCTGAGCAAGACAGAAGTGTAAAGAAGATAAAGAGTCTTAATTTTAATTTATGTGCCATATCTATTTATTCATAAGATTTTTAATATGTTAAGTTGCTAATTATGCCGTGATCCAATCATAATCTATTAAATGTTCTAAATTGTCAGTCAACTTATTATCAGGATTTGATCTCAAGTATTTGCCACTATTTCCATTGATAACTTGAACTTTTTCTCCTACATTCCATTTTGATTGATTATAATTCCAGACCCATGTGGTAGCACTATTACCACTAGTTTCAAGCAATAAGATTGCTTCCATTTTAGTCTTCTTTACCGCTCTAGAAGTTGAGTTCTCACTTACGGTGTGGAATGCATAATGAGTTATAACGTTGTCTGAGTTTTTCCATACACCAGAAATTCTAAATTGTCCCATAATTTTATTAGTTTAATAATTATAAGTCAAATTTATATTATGTAAAAAAACAAATTTTATGGAAAACCGTAATTGAAACATATTTTCTGATCAAAAAAGATATTGAGAACAGGCGTATAAGATATTTTTTTCTAAAAAGTTCAGATTTATCTTTTTCTTCATATCTAAATAATTTGCCGAAGATTTTTATATAATATTTAGTTGATAGTATTCTCTTATGCTTTATATTAGATCAAATTTAAAACTAGAATTTATGGAACTAATTTTATTAATTCTATTTTTTTTACTAATGCTTATTTTTGGTTCTTATAAGTCAAAAATTAAAGGGATAATTGGAGAGAAAAAGGTTTCTTCAATATTATATTTTTTAGATAAGTCGGATTATAAGGTTATTAATAATGTGATCATAAAAACAGGTAATATAAGTGCTCAAATTGATCATATAGTAATTTCTAGTTTTGGAGTTTTTGTTATTGAAACGAAAAATTATAAAGGATGGATTGTGGGATATGAAAACTCTAAATACTGGACTCAAGTAATATATAAATATAAAAAAAAGTTTTATAATCCCATTCTCCAAAATGCAGGGCATATAAGAGCCTTGAAAAACTACCTAAAAGGATACAAAGATTTAGAGTATAGATCTATTGTCGTTTTCTGTACAAAAGCCAGGATAAAAGTAGACTCCGACAGTGACGTTGTTAATGCAAATAGTCTTATAAAAACGATTAAAAAATATTCAAGTGTAAATCTATCGAAAACCGATAAAGAAAATATTTTTCAAATAATTAGTACTTCTAACTTAGTAAAATCAATTGATCAAAGAGAACATATTAATTCTGTTAAACAAAGAATTAATTTTCTTGATAAGAAGACAATCCAAGAAATTAAATGTCCAAAATGCGGAAATAAAATGATTCAACGCCAAGGGAAATTCGGAATTTTTTTGGGATGTAAATCGTATCCAAAGTGTAATTATACTCAACAAGAATTTTAATAAACTTTGCATGGAAAATACTGCTAGTGACATCTCTTGAAATCGAAATAAATAAAATTTCAAAAAATGTTGTATATAAAAATTCAAATGTTCTACGAAACTTCGAATAGCTTATTATTGTTATAGCATGATCAAATATTTTGCATAAGGCTATTTCTTTAGTAAATGTTGTCTGACCGTCAATCATATGCACAGAGTCAACAAAATATTTTTTTTACTTATTTCTGCAACATATTATATATGATTATGGTTTTCCGTAAATCCTTCTCATAATAAACATTAATATTTGATATGAAATCGCAGGAGGTTAATTATTTAGTTCACTACGCAAAATAACTGCGTACTATGTAAAGACCTTTGGATTAATAATATAGAAATGGATGTTAAGAATAATAATTACGTCTAAATTATGTATTGAGTAATTCGGACAATAACTTCAATTATTTAAATTAAAGAATTAAAAAAAAAAAATTAATATGGATCAATCAATTAAATTACCACACATAAAATTCAAGCCCACTATCAAACAAAAAATAGACTTCCACCCAAGTGAATTAAACAAAATTACAGTTCCTGAAGAAAGTAAAATGCGAGCTAAAAAATATCAAAAATCTAATGAACTAAACGATGGTTCTGTTATTTTAATGTTTGAAGATAACATTGTTTTTGGATTTGATTTTCTATATAACAATGAAAAATATATGGTTCAGGAAATAAATCCTGCCACTATTTTCTATTCTAACGCCGTTATGTGTCATAGGTTATTAGTGTCTAAGAGAAATCAACTAATTTCTGGTTCGCCTAAAGTAAAGGGATCAGCTCTAGAGAATACAAACCCAAGTGATTTTGCAAATTTTTTCCAAGTTTCTGTAAATATGATAATAAATCTTCAAGCTACTGTAGAAAGTTTTGCTAATAGATTAATACCAACAGATTTCGAATTCTTAGATGCAAATGGTAATGAATTTCAACCTTCAATATCTCATAAAATTAATACTGCCTTACCTTTATTAAAAGGAAAAAAAGTTAAGAGAAAGGAAAGTAATTATCTGAGACAATTAATAGAAATACGAAATGAACTTATCCATTTAAAGCCTGCAGGTGATGTAAATTCAGCCTATAAAATAGTTTACCGTAAACTAATTAATTTTAAATATTTTGAAGTACTGCAAGCAGTAAAAACATTTGTTAACTTTTATGAAGAAGGTTTGATAGAAGAATGCTCCTGTAAAAAGGAATTTTTTTATGACATCTCTGTAGTTGAATAATTATTAGACCATGCTTTTAAAATACAGAGCCTAATTATTTTATTGTTGAAATTTCAGATATTTTAAAAGCTGTTTATACAACCAATTTTATGTGCTAAAAGAATTTCAATGATGACAGAATGATTTAAATTGTCTTAAAAAGGCTAAGAAATTGGATAAAATATTTCTTCTATTAGAAGGCAAAATTATTTTATAATGGCTTGTCTCAATATGTGTGTAATAAACAAGTTTGTATTAGTGTTGTATTGATGAATAAAGTTAGAAGTCAGCGTCTTGTTAAAAATAAGTATTTATACTTGTTGCCAATTGATCAAAATATCCGAGGTTTAATATTTATTTTCAATGAAGGAAAACCTCTTTCGTCTAATGATAAAAATAAATACCTTAAAATAATAATACTTAAATACTAGTGATGAACGAAAAAGCGATGCATAAAACTAATAAAAATAATATTATATCTTTAAAAGGTTATCCTTCTGATCATGCTTTTAAAGCTTATGAAGAAGGTTATTATTTTGAGGCAGTTGCAGTTTTACATGGGTTTATCGAAGGGCAAATGAAATCATTATTTCATTTGCATGCCATAACTATTTGTAAGACATCAATTTCTGATACATGGGATGTAAATGACAAGATTTCATATATAATGCTAGCTCACGTTTTATTTGTTAGTAATCTAATTAATCGGAATCAATATGATATCTTAATTAGCTTTAATTCTGTACGCAATGAATTGATGCATAGATTTTATTTGGATAAATATGACAAAGATAGTAAAGGATTGTCGAAAGCAAAGTTATCTTCATGTTTCAAGCCAGCCTATAATTTATTATATGAAATTATGGAAAAAGCAGATAATTTGATGTAATTAAATTAGAATTATATACAATAGACAACTTTTTCAGTAGACTTAAATTTGTAATATACTTTAAATACTCATAAATTATGGACGGCGGATATTATGCAATAAAAGGTTTTGAATTCCAAATAGATAAAACAATTCTAGAAATACTTAATACGAATAATGAAAATAAAAAAATTAGTATTGAGCAGATTCAAGATATTAATAGTTCTGATTATGTGATGCAAATTAAATATAAAGAAACTCAAGATTATACTCCAAATAAAATAAGAGAGCCTATAGTTCAATTAATTGATGAGTTTAAAAAAAATGACCAAATTAATTATAATCTATTTTGTTTTTTTAAAGATAAATCTGAGCAAAAAAAAAAAATCACATTAGTTGAACTTGAAGAGATACTGCAAGTCACATTAAAAAGTAATTCTTCAAAAAAGCTGAAAGCTCTTAAACTAAAAATCGATTCATATAATTTAGCTGATAAAAAGAATTTCATAAAAAAATTTAATTTAATTTTTGCTCCAAATTTTCAAATACAATTTGAGGAGGTGATATCAAAAATAAGAAATTTAGGTTTTTGCAAATCTGATGATGAAGCAATTTTCTATTATTCTTCAATCACAGATTATTTTAGAAAACTGGTTGTAAATAAAACAGATCCAACAAATAGAAGTTGCACACAAAAGGATATAATAAATTATATTAAAGATGGTAGAAATTTAGTTTTTACATCTTCGTTTATTGACTATAAAGGAGAAGTAGAATATCTAAAATTTTTAAAAACTAACTTTATAAAACCTGTAAAGAACCAAGAGAATTTTATTTTTATCGGTAATGTGGTGCAATCTAGTGAATTAACAATTGGTCAATTAATAGTTAATTTAATTGACAAATATTATGATAAAGCAACTTATGATATAAAGCCTTTAACCTTTATTGTAAATGATAAGGAGATATTTGAAGTAAAAAAGGAGATGTCAAGAAGCAATCTTTTTTTTAATGATGGATATGAATCGATTCTGTTCAATTCTGAATTGTTTTTTCAGAAGCCTATTATAAATAGGAAAACATCTGGTGGTAAAGCAACAGAAAGTTTAGCAAAGTCATCATTTAAACTCAGAATTATTTCGAAAAATACATTCGATAAAAACTATAATAACGAAATAAATCCAAGAAGAGTTTATTATTTCATGGAAGATTTGAATAATAAATTAGAAGAGAAATCTTTCATAAAAATAGATCAAATAGATACAAAACAAGTTCAAAAACTTTTTAATACTTAAATCATGACTTCAGATAATTTTAAAATAGTAAGTGTTTCCTCAAGTTTTATAAAAATTGAAGTAATAGATCCTTCTTTATTTGAAAATCAATTTAATATTGGAAGCTATATAAAGATCCCATACAAAAATATTGAAAATAAGTATGTGGTTGGTGTAATTGAAAATTATAATATAAAAGATAATAATATTTCGAAAGGAGATGGAATTGAGGAAACAATATCAAATGGACCATCTTTTGTTCTTGAGGTTAAATTAACTGGTACAATGACTAAATTTAATGATTCAGATTTATTTGAAAGAGGCGGTCATGGTATACCCCTTCCTCCAAATAACGGTATTGAATTGTTAAATGAGAAAGAATTGAATAATATATATTCAGGAAAATTAGTAGAGAATGATAAATTTTGTTTTTCTAAATTAGTTCAAAATGTAGAGATTGATGTACCAGTTAGTGGCAATAAATTTTTTAATAAACATTTTGCAATTGTTGGCTCGACCGGTTCAGGAAAATCTCACACTGTTGCTAAAATACTACAGGAGGCTTTAATTGCCAAAAAAGGAAGCTATGAAGGTTTAAACAATTCTCATATTGTAATTTTTGATATTCACGGTGAATATAAAACAGCTTTTCCACAAGCAAACTATATTGATATACAGAACCTAGTATTGCCATACTGGCTTTTAAATAGTGAAGAATTGGAAGAATTGTTTATCGAAACCGAGGCTAATGATCATAATCAAAGAAGTGCATTTCAAGAGGCTATTACATCAAATAAGAAATTAAAAAGCACATTAGATCCAAAATTGAAAGCAAAATTAAATTATGATTCTCCATCTTTTTTTGATTTAAATGAGATCTTAATATATTTTAAAAACAGGAATAATGAGCAAAAACAAAAATCAAATACTATAGAATGGTTTGACTTAAAAGGTGAAAAATTTATATTTAATGAAGAGACAAATCATAATTTATTTTCAGGAATATTAAAACCGGTTGACGGAGCAACTACTGGCACACAAAATGCCAGATTTATTAATTTTATAAATAGATTAGAAATTAAATTAAATGATAAACGTTTAGATTTTTTATTAGGTGATGCTTCAAAAAAAATAACTTTTATAGATACTATCAAGCAATTCATTGGTTATCCTTGTAAGGTACAAAATGAAGAAGGCGTAATCAACAAAGAAAAATCAAATATTACAATAATTGATTTAGGAGGTATACCTTTTGAAGTGCTTAGTATAACTGTCTCACTGATTTCTAGAATGCTCTTTGAATTTGGTTATCATTCCACTAAACTTGCTAGTCATGAAGATGATTGTGAAGTGCCTTTGTTATTAGTATATGAAGAGGCACATAAGTATGTTCCAAAATCTGACTTGGTAAAATTTAGAGCCTCTAAAAATGCGATTGAACGAATTGCTAAGGAAGGTAGAAAATATGGAGTTACATTATCGATTGTAAGCCAAAGACCTTCTGAAATTTCAGATACAATTTTTTCTCAATGTAATAATTTTGTAACGATGAGGTTGACTAATCCAGAAGATCAAAATTATGTAAAAAAATTATTACCCGATACTTTAGGGAATTTAACAGACTCTTTATCAACTCTTCAATCTGGAGAGGCTCTAATTATAGGAGAAGCAATTGCTTTGCCTTCATTAGTAAAGATAAATCGATGTGAACCAGAACCAAAATCTTCTGATATTAAATATTTTGAAATTTGGAAAGATCCTTGGATTGATGCTGAAATTCAAAAGGTTATTGGTCTTTGGCAAAAATAATCTTTTTTAAAAGTAATGTACGTAGTTTGTGCGAATTATTGTTTTTTATGTGATTTTAATTTCTATAAATTCCTCTTACTTTTAGTGATATTTACAACGATGACTGATCAGACTAATTTGACTAGAACTGTTTAAATAAAACGTTATTAGTAATTTTAATCAATGAATTTTAAATAATTATAATATGTCTGAATATGCTGTTACTGTTGATGGAGAATTACTTGATTCAAATTTGTTTGAAGAAAAATCTTGGGATCAATTAAAAAAAGATTACAAGATTGGCGATTTGAAAATGATATGCTGTGGAGCTAATGCCGTTCCTAAAACGAGTATTAAATACAATAGATTTTTTGCACATCAATCCATTGAATGTACTACTGCGCCAGAGACTATCTGGCATAAGACATCAAAAAAGATTATAGTGGAGGAATTTTCTAAATTAGGTTTTAGAGCAATTGAAGAGCAAATTGGGAATGGATGGATTGCGGATGTTTATGTGGAATTAGATGGTCGAAAAATTGCCATTGAACTTCAGCAATCTCCTCAAACACTTAAAGTTTATTTTGAAAGACAAAAAAAATATTCAGAATTTCAAATTGAAGCATATTGGCTATTATTTCCTCCTCGATATCTTACAATTATTAAAGCAATAAAACATTATCGATTAAAAAATGAGTTCAATAATAAATGTCCTAATGCAGGTTTTTTTCCATCATTGAATAATCTTCCTGTTTTCTATATTGATGATATTGAATATAAGATCAAAGGTGTAGGTTTATTCAACCACACAATAGAAGATTTTGTAATTAGTATTGTAAATAACAAACTATCTTATCTCAGTACTTGGTATATAGAAGGAAAAAAAACTTTACTAAAATAGTTTATCTATAGTATGGATGTACTAACGAAAATAGGAGACAAAGTTAAGGGTGTAATTTTACACCCTTAATTATTTTAAATCCCTTTATAAAGACTTCTTTTCTTCTTCTGTTTAAATTTTTTCGAAACATAGTCATTTATCTTTTCCCCACGGAGCAGTATAGCAACCAGATTTTCTTTTACAAACTCTTGCGATTCGAGATTTTGAAAGATTTCTGAATCGGTTGAATTGGACTTTTGGTATTTCCTTTCAAGTGCAAGAATGTTCATTGCACAGCTTTCCTGTATTCCTTTTGCACTGAATTCTTTACTCAGACTGCTTTCATTGACAACGGTCTGTGCTTTAAAGTCGATAAAAGTAATTCCATAAAGATTTCCCTCACTGCTTTTTCTTAAAATAGTATGAATCGCTTCATCTTTGAGCCTTTCGGATAATCTCTCTACGGAAGTCATTCTTTCATCATAAAAAGCCTGTCTCAAAGCATTTCTGACATGATTTTTGCAATATTCCTTCTTTGTTTCGTTTACCTTGAATTTTTCCTCCAGAAATTTTAAGGTAGGTCTGCTGTAGAATTCACTGGCTTTTATGGGCACGCCTATCGGTTTTGAATTTTGGTCAAGTATCTTGTAAAGCAATCCATTATTTTTAAAAACTCTAGATTCCTCGCTTCCTCTGTCTGCATGAACATAGTAGAGGTTTAAAACCGCGTTGAGTTCAGGCAGGCTTGAATATTTATAGTCAAACAATACCTGATTTAAAACTGAATTGATTGCCTTTCTGGACTCTGCTTTTCCGTATTGGACTCTGCCGACATCTATCGGATTTAATGAAAATTGTTCTTTCTGTTTTCTTCCTTCGGCTTTTACAAGCCCGAACATTTCTTCAATTTCTTTTCGGGCAGGTTCTGATTTTCTGATTCCCAGTAAATGCAGATCGATTCTTTTTCCGTCTCTCTGAATGTTGTTTGTCACTATATGGCAGTGCGGATGCCCTGCATCATGATGCTGGTATACTAGATAAGGCTGTCTGCCGAATCCCAGTTTTTCCATATAGGTGTCTGCAATTTCAGCCAGTTTTTCTTTCGAATGATTCTCCGATGGATCAAAGTTGAGCGAGATGTGCACTGTGTTTCGCTTCGCATTTGTATTGAGTTCTGCCAGTTTCAAGAAGCGGTTTAATTTTGAAGTGAAATTCAGTTTTTCCAATTTCAATGGATAATTCACAGCACTTATACATTCAGCCTTTCCGATCTCAACTTTATTTTCGTTGTAATTCAGAATACCTCTTATGGACGAGCTTGTTTTTATCACTGCAACCATTTTTCTGCGATTTTGTGGGTGTGGACTGAAACCTCCTCCATTTTATCAAAAAGCCTTTCTCTTTGGATTTCGAACAGATAAAGATGTCCTTTGAATTCGGGAACTGTTTTGAGCGTGTTTATTTTTCTGGCAATCTGATTGATATTATTGCCTATTGCCCTTAATTCGGAAGTAAGTAAAGCTGTCTCTTCCATCAGTTCGTCTAACGACTGGTTTCTGTAAGTGGCTACAATTGGTTTGTTGAATAAGTGGCTTCTGATGTGGTCACTTAATTTTCGGCAGGTGCTTGCTCTGAATCTTTTTTCCAGTTCGGCATACTCCAATGGAGTGAATCGCAGTCCCACGATTCGTGTTCTGTTTGATTTTTCTCTTTTCATCATCTTTCATTTTCATTGTTATCAAACTCTTATCTTTTAAGTTTCTCCACCGCCGAGTTCCGAGGCAATGGGTGGCAAGATAGGCGGTTGTTAAACAACCGTTCATCTTGCTGATTGCAGGAACGTGGCAATCTTTGGAGATTTTTAAAAGTCAGCAACTAAATTAAAGAGAATTTTTCAATTTATCATGCGCAAAATATGGTCATGATGGCCGTAGGCTGTTACAATAGATAAATACTTAAAAAAAGAAAAAGGAAAAAAAGAAAGCAGTCTTCAATTGGACTTTCAGACAGTTGAAGTGCTATAAGTCCCGAAGGGCATTTTTTGAGGAACGAAGAAAAATGTTATGCGCACTTCTCTGGCTGTGTCCAATACCTTGCTTTGCTTTTTTTTATTTGCTTTTTTCACTTTGAAGAGAAGAAATTGTTTTTATATTCGTACAAAAATAACACTTAGCATTTTAATCAGAGTTTGTGATTTGCTTATACATTTACAGCTAGGATTACTATAAAAACATTAGATATGGCATATGAAGATTTCTTAACAGATTGTTTTGGCGAATTACAAAAAATGCAAGATGATTTAAATAAAGCGTATGATATTAATTCTTTTACAAGTTGGAACTATGACCAGCCGAGTGGCATTATAACACTATCTAAGCCTGATAAAACTATTAATTTCAGATATTATCAAGTTGGAACTTATTCCACAGCATCTAAAACTTGGAAATGGTCGTGGGACAATGAAAATACATCTAAAAACGTAGTCGTTGATATTGAAAAAATTAAAGGTTTTGGAATTGCAAATAACTATGAAAATCTAATTAATGGGGAATTTCCATCTTATGATGAGATAGGATGGGAATTATCTTCTATCTGCTGTAATTTAATAGGCGGTATTGGCGTGTATAGGCCTGTTGTTGATCACTTAAAAATTCACATTGTATTAACTGAACTGATTGATAATGATTTAGCAGAAAGAGAAAAGACCAAATATGTTGATTGCGAAAATCATGAGAGAAGAAGAAGGGCATTTATCTGCCAGCATTTAAAAGAAGGAAGCAAAAACGGATTCGAAGAATCATTTGAAACATTTGAAGATATGGAATTCGAATATGAAGATGATGATTTTGTGGCTTGGTGTAACGAATGTGAGAAATTGAGAATCAAAGAAGGTGGTTTGTCAGAAAAATGCTGGGAAGAAGGCAAATTTAAAATTGTTTGTGAAAAGTGCTATTTCAAAATTAAAGAAACAAATACCTAAAATGAAAAATCAAATTCTGATTTTATTAATATTTTTAAAAACGTTAGCAGCCCAAGGGCAAAGTAAAATGGAAAATAAATTTATCACTTGGGATGATTTTGTAAAAGGATTTGGTAAAGAGATGGTTTCCGCTGAAGACGTATTTAAAAATATGTCTGACAGTGGATTGAAAGACAATTGTCTAACTAAAATGGATTTTACTTTTATTTCTGACGATAAGGAAAATCTAATCCGATTATCTGAATTCTTAAGTTCCCATTATCCATATGTATTGCATGAAGTTAAAAAATACGGATCACTTTGGGAAGTAAACGGAGAAACAAATGAAATACCAATGACTGCAGAAAATTTAATGTATTGGAGTTTGGATATGTACAAAAGAGGATATGAATTTGATTCAACTCTTGATGCTTATGGAGGATTATTTGATCCGCGAAGCCCAAATTTTCCAGACTTGGCCAATTCGAAAGCGGAGTACTATTTTGATAAAGGTATTGACTGTTATAACAATGGAGATTTAAGTGGCTCAATATTTAATTGGTCATTGGCAATTGCAATTGATTCGAAAGATTCAAATGCTTATTATTCAAGAGCAATTGTAAAGAATGAACTTTACACTTGGAAATCTGCTCTTAAAGATTATGACAAAGCTATAGAGATTGCTCCAAAATTTGGAAGTGCTTTAATAAATAGATGCGGATTAAAAGATGAAAACGGAGACTATCAAGGTGCGATTGCAGATTATGAAAAAGTACTGCAGTTTGATGATTCATCACTTGAAAATAAGCAGCAGGCATATTTTAATCTTGGAAATACAAAACTTAATTTAAACGATAAAAGAGCAGCTTGTGAAAATTGGAATAGAGCATTAGAACTTGGTGCCGATTATGCTAAAGATAAAATTGATGAATACTGTAAAGGAAAAAAGAAATGAATTTTCTTAAAACTATTTTTGGCAGTAAAAAGCCAGTTATACAAAGTATTAGTGTAATAAAATATCCTGATAGAATTTTCTTTGAAACTTATTATAAAATAGTCAACTCATATTCTACAAGATCGAAAGAAATTACAATCTCAGAAATCAATATTTCAGATTTTGAAATAGGTAAAACAATTCTTAAACATCTCGACTTATCTAGAACAATAAAGAATTTTACTAAACAGGAAAGAGTAGAAAATTATGAAGCGTACAAAAAAATTACGGGATTAAAATCTATAAAAGCTCAGATGAAAGATTCAGTTTATGTATCTATTAGCCGCCAAAATAATCAGATTACATTCTACCCGACAATTAATGGGGGAACTTCTGGCCAGCGAAAAGGATATCATTTCTTAGACGAAGAAAAAATCGTTATTGAAGATAGTGAAGATTTTCAATCAATTGGAGAAGCATTGAAATTAGCTTTTGAGAAATGTAGCTGAATAACAGAAGTTTTAAAAAAAAAAACAGTAGTTAATAGTAGAAAATGAAAAAGTTTAAAATCATATTATTTTTAATGTTGACGATAATTTCATGTCAGTTAAAAAACAAAAATGAATCAGAAGGAAAAAGTAAAAAGATAGCTAGTGAATTTATAAAAGGAAATAAAATGGATGAAACTGAATTCTGGAAAATAATTGATTATTCAATTGCAAATTCCAAGAATGATAAATTAGAACAGGAAAAAACAATTGTTGAGAAACTATCTGCCTACAATCCTGAGCAAATTATTGAATTTGAAATAATTCTTAGACAGCTAATTATTCAAGCAGATGATTTTAAAATAATGGGAGCTCAAAAAATTATAGAAGGATATGTTTCTGATGACAGTTATTTATATTTTCGCTGTTGGTTAATTGGTAAAGGAGAAGAAATTTATAAGGAAACCATTAGAAATCCTGATGTTTTGTCAGATAGCATTAGTAGAGAAGATGAGTTCGATTTTGAGGAACTATTATACGTTTCAACAAAAGCATATAAAATAAAAACAGGTAAAATTGAAGAAGATGCAACCTTTCCAAGGGATGTCGCATATCTAAAAGGTTTAGATTATGATTTTGGGGCACCGCCAACGAAAGGCGTGGATTGGAAAGAGGAAGATCTACCAGTAACATATCCTAAATTATGGAGGTTCTTTAATTAAAAAATAGCCAATATTTATCGAAATAAAATAAACAAAAAAAATGTGAGATATGACATTAAGCCAAGCGATAATAAAATGTATGGATTATATAGATACTGACGAGTCTATGTATTCAATTTATGCTAAAAAAGTAAATGGAAGATTCCGTCCAGATTCAGAAGCTTTAGTTTTAAAATTGACAATTGACGAAATGGAAATGAAATCAATTGAAGTGGCTGAAAAAAAATGTCCAGGATTTGACTATTTTTTAGAAATATTTGTTTTAAAAGATTTTTACGAAGATTTATTAAAACTTGAAGAATTCAAATCAGATACGAAAAAGGTAGAAAGAATTATTTATTATGCAGAATTTGATGCTTAAATAAAACGGATAATTATTAAAAACATGATATGATAGAAAAACTGCTAAAAAAAACTAACGATAAAAAGTTTTATAATGATTGCGATTTGAAGCTTGAATCTTATCGATTTGAAACTTCAACTAGTTATTTAGAAATGATATTCTCGATTAATCAGAACAGTTATGATATACCTATTGAATATGAAGAATGGAAATTATCATGTAGAAATACTGAAAAATTTGACGGTTTTTTTTGGAGCTTAACTTTGCCCTACGTTAAAATGAAAATTTTGCAGCATCATCCTCTATTGTTAATCTTTCATGAAAACGAAATTGAATGTGAAATCACGGGCAGGCCATCGAATGTCAATGAATTTATTGGAGATGTCAGTTATGCTCTGGAGAGAGAAACTGGAAATTGGATTACCGTCAATGAATACTTTTGGAATAATGAGGAATTCTACCAAAATTATGCAAAGAGAACAATCATGATGCCTAAGTCTCTAGGGAATTCCATACTGAAAGTTTGTGAAAAGCATGATATGGGCTTTCAAATAAAAAGTGAACTTGTTGGTGAAAAAAAGGGATATGCAGATAAACCAAATGCTAAAATTCTCATTTTTGGCAATGAAGATGTTAGTCCTAATGATTTTAATCTTAGACAGCCATATATAATCGCAGAAGAATTTACCGCAGAAAGAATTAAATAATGCGACGGAATATAAAACAAAAAAGAGACTCTAAAGTCTCTTTTTGTGCGAATTAATATATCTTTTATAAAAGCTTATTTAGCTTTTAGCAATTTTTCCAGATACTCAATCTTATCCTGTTCGGATTTCAATAATCTTTCGTAAAGTTTTTTATTTTCTTCGTAAACTTCAACTAGTTTGTCAAGAGGATTAAAATGACAAATATTTTGGTTACCTATTGGTCCTTGATTAATACTATTGTCACTAAAAGTGTTGAAATAATTAATCACTCCTTCATCAGAAAAATTTTTAATTGCTTCCACGCTTACTCCTAAAGCTTTTGCCACTTCTTTCAATTTTTCATCATCTATTTCTTCACTATTTTCTAATATCGAAACAGTCTGCTGGTTTGTTCCCATAGCCTGTGCGAGTGCTTCCTGTTTCATGTCTTTCAGTTCACGGATACGGCTGATCTTGCGCCCCATGTGGTTTGGTTTTGTTAATGTACTCATAGCTCAAAGATAATAATTAAGAATAAAAAAGAGGAATTCATGTATGATACAAAAAATCTCATGTACGGTACGGTAAAATTTGATGCCGTACGGTACAAGTAATTGCTTACTTGCCTGTGTGTTAAACAAAAATACAATTTTTCAGACAAGTATTAACTAAAATGAGTAAAATTATGAAAGCAATTCAAAACACCGCATCCGATTTAATTTATCGAGTTATTTCACAGAACATCGATCCAATTGGCATTTACTGTTTTGCAGAGAAGAAAAGCAGTTATACTTTTAATGAGCCTTTCCAGAAACCCGCTCAGAAAGAAAAGCATGTCCATCTTTATCTGCTGGTTATAACCGAAGAGTTCGAGGATAATATCGGCAATGACCTGACCGACAAGATAAAGAGCAGATCAAGAGGCCAGATAACGGTAACGATTCTCATGCACAGCCTGAGAAACATCGTCAAATTATATGGAGACCAGCAGTATTTCTTCTGGAATATTTTTAAGAATGCGCAGAGGATCCATATAGATGCATACAGATCACCAATAATCTGGGCGAAAAATCCAGAAAAGAGATATGTGAAAAGCACTTCAGCATACGCAGGAGACAGAAGAAATGTTAGTGAATCGATCTGGGATCTTATCTATAATAACGACCAGTATTTTTCCTATGAAGTCAGAATGTGTTCCCTTCATCAGATAGTGGAACAGACCTGTCTTTCCCTTATAAGGGTATTTCTTGGATATACCCCTAATCATTTTTCTCTGGGCTACTTATTTGAGCTGTGCGAATACTTCACAAGCATGACTTCTGAATATTTTCCCCGAAACAGCAGTGATGAAAAAAACATGTTCAAGATTTTGAAAAAGAACCCAAATACGCTTCGATTCAGCAGAACAAACAGTTTTGGTTACGATTATTATGGAATGATGGAAGGCAGATGCCGTGATTTTATGAAAGAAGCGGAAGCCATGATCCAGAAGGAATTGGAGAGGCTTGAGGGAATTCATCAGCAGGAAGTTTTATCAGCATAAAAAAATGAAGTTATGGAAACCGATAAAATAAAAAAACTGGAAGACATCAGGGTGTTAAGCGGAAAACTGCTTAATGCCCTGAAACCAGCTGACGACAAAAGGGGCATGTATAATGCAGAGATAAGGGTTTATGACTATTGCGAACTCGGTTCTGTTGTAAGGAATCTGATGAAGCTGTGCATTATCGCTTTAGATCAGGACAGCGCAGAAGTTCCCCCCACGATTGAAAACCAATATATTGATGTGGGGCTTATACTGGGAATTGCTCTTCAGCTGTTTCCAGTTGACGAGTTTGAATTTTTAAATGAGATTACGGATCTGTTTTCAGAAGAAACAGAATAGCGCAGATTAAAATTTAATATTTTAAAATTATGGAAACGGACAAAATAAAAACACTGGATGAATTTAAAGATTTTGCATCTTATCATTTTAAGCTTCTGAAACCCATTCAGGACAAAGAGGGGGAGTCAATACGCGAGATAAAATTTTACGGCTACTCGGATATGACATGTCTGGGAGTGAATCTCATTAGAATGTGCCTGAATATAATTTATTCGGACGAGCTTGATAACAGGGAAATATACATAGGCTCTGTTCTGGAGCTTGCCCTTCAGCTGATTCCAAGGGCTGAAATAGAAGTTCTGGATGAAATATATAAAATGGTGAATGAGAAGCGGGAAACTGAGGAGTCTACCCAATGACGCCAAAACCGCGTTCATGTACATATTATCTCCATGACGCTCAGACAAAAGAGCTTTATCTTTGTCTGAATTAAAATTACGTTCTACGGCTTTCACAAGTATATTTTACCATTGAAAGTGAAAGCAATACCAATTATCTTTGAAATTATCCCCACCAAATTTTGAGCAGGATGCGCATTGAAATCTGGTTTATCTTTGCAGTAGAAATCTACTAATAGATTTCTATTCTCATAAACTGCCGTTCCCTGTCACAGACGGCCTTTAATTAACGCCCATACCGCACTTCCGCCTGAAAGATTATTTCAGGCAGGGCATCGCTGTGTTTATATCAGCGCAGAAACCAATTAAAAAAATTAAAGCATATGGAAAGTTTAGAATCGCTGTTCCGTTCATTTGAAACTGGCATCAGAAGCGCAAAGGCTGTAAAGCCCAAAGCGTACCTGAAAAGCATCGGACTGGAATATTCAGACCTGAGAATAGGCTTTAATTCGGGACAGTTCCACCACCGCAAGACCCTTAAATCCAAAGAAAGGTTTGAGGAGCTTGGAGTAATAACCAAGAGTGATGCAGGAGTGCGGGATAATTCTCTGACTGCCTATACCGTCTTCGGACGCTACGGGCTTATATTCCCCCTGCTGGACAGAGACAGTGCGATTGTAAACTATTTTGCGCTTCGTTTTGATCTGGACAGCCCTCGGGAGGAATATCTAAACCGGAAAGGAATCTATCCTGCATATCCCCATCCGCTTACCAGAAAGCTCTATCTGGCTCCGACTGTCATTGACTGCGCCAGCCTGATGCAGAGCAGAATACTGGATCAGAGGGAAGCGGTTATTGCACTTCATGACGGTGAACTGCTCGATGAGCATATTGAAATTATTAAATCATTAAATGGACTGGAATCAATAGTAATCTTTAAGCGGTGAGAAAATGGAGAAGATCAGATTACAAATGCAGGAGGCAAGACCAGATGTTCCGCTTTCAATAGCGGAACTTCCCGAGGGGCACAGTCTGAATGACATGTGGGTCAATTATGGAGCGGAAGGGATATCGAATCTTTTAAAAAGCGCAAAAACGGAAAAAGCAGGCGAAGGACTGCAGATTGTAAACGGCTACAAAATCAGCTACAAAGGCCTCTCGGGGACTTTCTTTGTTCTGGGAAACCTGCCGATGGATTTGGGAAATCTCAGGATTTCGCTTCAGATTGTGGAATACAATACCAACAGAAAGCACAGGCTTAAAATCGACCTGTTCGATTTTGCAGGAGTTCAGAGCCAGTGCACGGACTTATCCGAAAAGCAGGGTTTTGATTATGACAGCCTTGAAAAAGATCTGGTAACGCTTACCGATCTTCTGGAACAGCACAGGGAATCGCTTTTTGAGGCTGAAATAAACCCGATTGCGGAACGTTTTGCCGAAAAAGAGCTTACGCCTCAGGCGCAGGAAAATGCAGTCGCATTTCTCACAAAACCAAAACTTCTGGAAAATATAGACAGCCTTTTGGAACAGAACGGCATCGTTGGGGAAGAAGAAAACAGGATCGTGCTTTTCATTCTGGCATCGAGCTATAAGATGCCGTACCTGATGCACGGACTTGTTCAGGGATCAAGCGGTGAGGGAAAAAGCCACCTGATAAACGGCATTGCAGGATGCATGCCTCAGGAGGATGTGATGAACATGACACGCATTACAAGCAAATCGCTTTACCATTACAGGGATAAGGAACTGATTAATAAGCTGATTGTCATTCAGGATTTTGACGGGCTTGATGAAGAGGCGCAGTATGCCTTCAGGGAAATGCAGTCGGCCAAGTTCCTGACCAGTTCCACTGTGGTAAAAGACATATTCGGAAACAACAGGGGAAGGATCAAACAGGTGCAGGCGCACTTTGCCAGCCTGACCACAACCACAAGAGCTGAGGTGTATTACGACAACATGAGCCGTTCGGTGATCTTGGGCGTGGATGAAAGCCAACAGCAGACACTGAGGATCATTAAAAAGCAGAACCTTAAAACAGCAGGACATTCAAACGGCGAAAAGGAAGAGCAGGCAAAACAGCTTTTAAGAAATGTGATGCGCGTGCTTAAATCTTACGAGGTTGTAAATCCCTTTGCCGATAAGCTCAGCCTTCCGCTGGAAGCCAGAATGCTCAGAAGACTGAACTCGCAGTTCCAGAACTTTGTCTGCCAGATTACAATCCTGCACCAGTACCAGAGAAAAACCGACACTAAAGGCAGATTAATCACTGACAAAGCTGATATAAAATCAGCCGTCGATCTTTTCTTCAGTTCAATTATCATCAAAGTGGATGAGCTTGATAAAAGCACGAGACAGTTTTTTGAGAAGCTGAAGGACTTTATAAAAAAGCAGAAGGAAGGAACATCAAAAAAGTTCACGGCAAGAGAGATCAGACAGGGGCTGAATATCAGCAAGACATCTGCTTTCAGATACATGCAGTTACTTCAGGAATTGGAATACATCCAGCCTGTCGAGGGGTCATTCAACAGGGGATTTAAATTTATGATCTCCTACTGGGATGATATGGAAAAACTCAAAACCAGAATCCGAAAAGAACTGCACAGACAGCTTGAAGAGTTCTAAAAAAAAACAAAAAATCAGAAGAAAACTAGAAAAGTGGAACACCACGGAACGCCAGCGGAACACTGGAAGCCTTGAAAACACTGGCAATACGATACTGGTGTTCCGCGTTCCGCGGAGTGTGCACGAGGGTGTTTTCAAAATCCAAAAAAAACAGTATTTAATTAAAGGAAAAAGGCAATGAAAAAAACGATACAGAGCAGGGAATTTCTAAGGCTCACAGTGGCCTTCGGAGAATTTGTAAAAGTCAGGAACTACAAGCAGGGAAGATCAAACC
Source organism: Flavobacterium johnsoniae UW101 (assembly GCF_000016645.1). NCBI lineage: Bacteria > Pseudomonadati > Bacteroidota > Flavobacteriia > Flavobacteriales > Flavobacteriaceae > Flavobacterium > Flavobacterium johnsoniae. The sequence continues at coordinate 4,366,300 of NC_009441.1, read as the reverse complement.
TTTATAAAAACATCATAACGGAATTTCTGATCTGGCTGGAACAGGCAGGAATCAGCAGAATTCAGAATGTAACTTCTAAAGAATCCGTGAAGTATCTGGAATATCTTTCTTCAAGACCAAAGAAAAGGGGAAACGGCATTCTGGCTGAAAAAACAATCAAGCTGCATCTTTTTGTGCACGGGCTGTTTCAGGTTTATCTGCTGGAAAACAAAGAAATCCAGAATACCTATTATATCCCATCCATAACAGGCGGAACTCAGAAGCCTAGAAACATTCTAACGATTGAAGAAATCAGGCTGGTCTATGAGCATGCCGAGAATGAAATGGAAAAGGCCCTGCTTTCCATTGCCTACGGATGCGGACTCAGACGATCTGAAATTGCCAGCCTTGATCTAAAAGATGTCAATCTCATTAAAGGAATGCTGGTTGTAAGGCAGGGAAAAGGAAACAAAAGACGTGAAGTTCCAATGAGCGATACGGTTCTGGACTATCTTACAAAATATGTCAGGGATGAAAGGCCTGAAAGGCTGACAGGGAGAAACCAGAATGAGGAAGCCTTTTTCATCAACAGCAGAGGCAGAAGATCGACAGGAGAAAACCTCAATGAGATTTTAAACAAGATGATTGAGCAGACAGGAAAATTCGAGCTTGTCCAGAAAGAAATCACGCTTCACTGCCTTCGCCACAGCATTGCCTATCATCTGGCAGAGAATAACGCGGGAATCGATTTTATACGCACTTTTCTGGGGCATACCCAGATCAATACCACCTACATATACGCTGTCCAGAACAAGAAAAGAAAACCAGTTGTAAACTTCTAAAAACCTAACCAATGGAAAACAAGAAACCCGATCTGGAAAATTACCTGAGAGGAATTGTAGCAGAGAAGACAGCGCAAAGCTATCTCTATACAATCAATCATTTTTTAAAGACCAATCCAAAGGCTAAAAGATACCAGTACAAAGATATAGTCAAATACATGGATAAAATCAGCCAGAAACAGTCAAACGTGCAGTACCGAATCAGAATACTCTCAGCCATTAAAAAATATTATGACTATCTGGTGATGTACGGCTATAGAAATGACCATCCCTGCAGAAAACTTAATATCAAGATTAAGGGCAACCAGACCATTCAGGTGCAGGATCTGTTCAACAGAACAGAACTGCAGCTTTTAATGGAACGCGAGAACCGCTACAAACATCTTGACATGAGAAACAATGTTCTGATTTCACTTTTGATCTATCAGGGGCTGGCAAGTGATGAAATAGCAAGGCTGGCTGTAAAAGATATTGATCTGGATAACGGCACAGTTTACATAAAAGGCTCTGCCAATCTCAATAAAAGAACGCTGGAGCTTGTGCCTAAGCAGATGATACTGTTTCATAATTACATAAATGAAACACGTCCTGCCTTACTGCGCGGGAGCAGTGATAAATTCATATTGACAAAGCTTGGACAGCCCATTGTTGTGAACAGCATTCATGCCATGATTGAGCCGTTAAGAGGATTATTCCCAGACAGAAAACTAAACCCTCAGACTATCAGAATGAGCGTGATCTGCAACTGGCTTAACGAGAAAAACATTTCATTGGAAAGAGTTCAGGAACTGGCAGGGCATAAATGGCCGGGAACGACCGAGAAATATATCAAAGTCAACAGCTCACATCAGAGAGAACTGATAAACAGATATTTTCCAAGTATTTAATGCAATAAAGATTGATATTAAACTAATCTTAAAGTGTAAATAAATTATACAAAATGTATAATTTATTTGTACATTTGTCTAACGAATAATTTCAGATAATGAATGTAAAAATACTGAAAATTGAAACGGATGATTTAGTAAATGCTGAAATTTTAGATATTAAATCAGTTAAAGTTAATCTGCCTTCCATAACAGACGGATGGAGATTCAATTTTAAAAAGCATTCAAAAGAAACAGGCCATGAAACTTATATTTTAGTGAGTGAAGAAACTCCAGATATAATTGAAGGGTGTCTGATCTTTGAAATGAAAAGCAAGATTGAACCCTATATGGCTTTCGTTGAAGTGGCTCCGCACAACAGAGGGGACAGCAGAAAATATGATAAAGTAGCAGGCTGTCTGATTGCTTTTGCCTGCAGGCTGAGTTTTAAATACGGCAAAGATGATTATTTAGGATATTTGGCTTTCGATGTTTTAGAGGAAGAACAAGAAAATCAGATAAAGCTCATGGCTGTTTATTCAACAAAATATTATGCTCTAAGATATGGAGAGACAACAATGATTATTCCTCCTGTGGGCGGTGAAAAATTAATTACAGAGTTTTTAAATTAATGGATATGAAAAATAAAGAAATTCAAATTAGTGATATTTGGAATGACAAGAAAAAAGCTGACTTAAAAGAAATTATTAAATCACATTCTTCCACACAATCCAAAGAACAGATATTAAAGAATCAATTGCTTTCTATTCAGTTTAAATTGGAAGATTACATCCAGAGTGAGAATGAAACGCAGATTTTAAAAATTCTCGATTTTGTTAAGATGTATTTGAAAGCGCTTAATCTTTCTAAAAAAACATTAGCAGCTCATTTTGAAATGCGAGACAGTAATCTTCATAAGTATCTATCAGGAGAAAGAAAATTAAATGCTCAGCTTGCATTAAAGCTCAGTACTTTTTCACATACTAAACCAGACCAATGGTTTAGAGTTGAATTAAAGAATGAAATGATTCAATTGAAGAAAGAAGAATCTGCAAATATTGAAGTATATAAAAAATACGATTACCGTAATTTATTAGAAGCAGTGTAAAATTCATTGTAAACTAAAAAAGCCCTCTATTATGAGGGCTTTTTTATAATTAATATATAAAATCTTAAACAATCTAAGTTTTTTTGAAATTAAAAATCACTTTAGATTACGGTTATCCGTAAAAGTTAAAGTGTCAAGTATTATATATTTGATCGGATAATATTTTATCAATGATAAAATTACTATCAACGAGATTTTCTAAAAGATTAATGCATATTTTTAGCTAGTTTTTTTTTAAAAAACTGATAATCATTTATTTATTGGGATTCATTAAATTGCAGAACATATAATAACTTAAAACATATGACAGTAAAACCTGATTGTGCGGCAGAATCTCTTGAAGGCAGAGTATTAAAAAATGGTTGGAGAGTTAATAAAAAAATAGAACCTAAACCTGGCTCATCAGGTGGATTTTTCAGTGTTTGTTATTTGGTTAGTAACGGCGAAAAAGAAGCTTTTTTAAAAGCAATAAACTTTAATGCTTTTTTTCAGTTGCACGCTGGTAAGAGTATAATGGATATTTTAAATGAACAGTCAGCAGCTTTTAAATTTGAGAAAGATTTACTTTTGAGATGTAAAAACAATAAATTATCAAAAGTTTCACTTATTCTTGATGAAGGTGAAGAGCACATTCCTGATTTTACCATTCCAGGTGTCCCTTATTTAATATTTGAAATGGCTGAAGGAGATTTGAGAGAACACATAAATTTTACTAAAAATGTTGAAATACATTGGAAGTTGAAATCTCTACATAACGTAGCAGTTGCTCTAAAACAATTACATGGAGTTGGAATATCTCATCAAGATTTAAAACCTTCCAACATTCTTCTTTACGAAAATAAGACTGTTACTAAAGTTGGAGATTTAGGAAGATCATTATGTATGGATATTGCTGCACCACATGACAATGGTGGATTTACTGGGGCTAATTCTTATACACCGCCAGAGTACTTGTACGGTTATTCAGAGTCAAATTTCTTCAAAAAAACAGGTGCTACGGATATGTATCTTCTAGGAAGTTTAATTGTTTTTTATTTTACAGGAGCAAACATGACATCATTAATAGGTAAAAATCTTGATCCCTCCTTTCACTGGACAGCTTTCAGAGGCAGTTTTGATGACATTAAAGACTATTTAGTTCATAGCTTCCCATTAGCACTTAAAGAGTTTAAAAAGTCTATAGACAAAAAAGATTTGGCGGAAGATTTGGCAGAAATTGTTAAAATATGCTGTTACCCTATACCTGGAAAAAGAGGTTTTCCTGTCGTATTTTCAACTACTAGAAACCAGTATGATTTCGGTAAGATAGTTACTAAACTGGATATTTTGGCAAAAAAATCTTATTTAAAACTTTAGTTATGGGAATGTTTGACATTAAAGAGCGAAGATTAATTCCTAATTGGAGGGACTTTAAAAGAACTGTGCAATTGGGTGAGTTGAGTATATCAAATAAAAATATTGATAAAGTAGAAATAAATATCGATCATGTCATTCATGATTGGGGCTATAAAAAAAATGCAGGAACTGCTGCTGAAATGATTAATGCCTGCTATATTTCAGGAATTGCTAATATTTTAGAAATTAAGGAAGCGATTGACTTTATCCATAAAAATCCTGAAAATAGTTCTGAAAGTTTATTAGAGCTGATTAATATTATTAATGAAAGTTCACAACAAGGGCATCAACAAAATTTCAAGCATTTATTAGAGACTGATTACGAAACAATAGAACAGTTCCAATCTCTTATTAATAATAAAGTTTTATACAAACTAATTAATAAAACAAAAAATAAAATAAGAGAAGAAATTCTTAATCCAATTAATTGGATTGAATTAGCACGTTTATATTCTATAAATGGTCAATCAGATCAGGCAAAACCATCAGTATTAACAGCTTTACATTTAGCCCCTGATAATCGTTTTATATTGAGATCAGCAACTAGATACTTTATTCACAACGGTGATTATGATCAAGCACTTTATTATCTAAAAAAATCTAAATCATTAAAAAACGACCCTTGGCTTATTTCTGCTCATATTGCCACTTCTTCTTTAATGAATCGATATTCGCCATTAATTAAGACAGGTATTAGTTTAACTTCTTCTGGTCAATTTTCAAATTTTGAGTTAACGGAATTGTCTGGTTCTCTCGGTACATTAGAATTTAATGCAGGATCATTTAAAAATGCAAAACGATTATTTGAAAAATCTATGTTGGCTCCAAATGATAATAGTCTGGCTCAAATTGAATGGATAGCAAAAGATGACTATAGATTTAAAATAAACCTCTCTGAATTTGATAGTGTAATTAATCCTTTTGAGGCATATGCTATTGATAAGTTTGAAAAAGGGGATTGGAAAGAAGCCTTTTATAACTGTTTAAAATGGTTTTCGGATACTCCATTTTCAAAAAGGCCAATATTACTTGGCTGCTATTTAGCAGGTTCATTGTTAAATGATGTTGATGCTGCAATAACGCTGTGTAAAATTGGACTAAAAGCCAATCCTCATCATGTTGTACTATTAAATAACATCATTTACTATTCAGCATTAGCTGGTAAATTTGAAAAAATTGACCATTATTTTGAGCAAATGAATATTTCTACTTTTGAGGATTTGCCAGAAAATGATAAGCCTGTTATTCAAGCTACTGCTGGATTGACAAATTTTAGAAGAGGAAAAATAGATGATGGGAAAAAATGGTATAAATTAGCGATTGTAAATAGTGAAAAAATTAAAAACGATTACTTTAAAAATTCAGCGATTCTTAACTATACCAGAGAATTGATAATAAGCAGACAGCCAGAAAGATTTGAATATATTGAGACTGTTAAGAAAATGAAATTAGTAAATAAAGATTTAATATTTATAAAAGAAAGTATTTTAAAATTAAATCAATCAAGTGAAATAGTAATTTAGATTCTCTCAAGTTTTAAAAATAATGCTATAGAGTTTACAAGTATCTTTTAAATAATTTTTTAACTTACTTTAGATCAAAGTTGGTTTTCACATCTAAAATATAAATATGGAACAAGAATCGAAAATTTTTTCAATAATAGAGAAAATAAAAACCCCATTATCTATAACGGGCATAGCATTATTAATCATGTATTTGGTCATTAAACAAATTCTTGGATTAAATATTTATGAAAATGTTGGTGCTGAGAATACTTTTAAAATTATTGACAAAATAATTAATTATCTTTTTGTGATAGCGATTGTTTCATTGGCATTAGGTATTGGAGCTTATTGTATATCTAAATTAAAAAAAAAGCAAAGCCGGAAATAATAAATGTTTCGGTAGATAATATGGTTAAAGACTTTGCAATTGAAAGATTTTTCAAAAAGCATAATTCGAGTCATAAAAATAAATATATTGAAATCTTAGATCTTAAATTTATAAATAATGGTGATGGAACTGCTTACATAACAAGTGTTGATGTTGAGATATTAAGCTGTAACATAAATAGGTCGCCAAATCTAGTTTTAGAATGTGATATTGAGGATGGAAAAATTAAAATTTATTGTAAAAATTTAGGTTGGGGATCAGCAAAGATCAAAAAATCAATTTTATCAAATTCAGAACTGAAGAAAATAACAAATCAACAGTCATTTGAGTTAATAATTGAATCTGGTGATAAGAAAAAGATTTTAGAACTTGAACTTAAAATTGATAAGCTCGAGTTTGATGAGATTTTATTGAAAAGAAGCAAGATTTTTTCCCAAATTTCTGAATTGCTTGAGTCAAAAGACAGTAATGTTTTTAATTATAAAGAAATAGATCTTTATTTGTCAGAAAATGAAAGATGGCATATTGAAGAGTACTTTGAAAATTTAAAAGTGGTTCCGATTTTTGAAGAGAGACAAAAATGGCATATCCAATATTTTAAACACAAGCAAGTTCAACATGTTCCTGTCAATGAACATCCCCGAATTACTGTTGAATTTTTGGATGAAAATGATAATGAATATAAAAAGAATTTCACAATTGAAAAGTGTGATCTTTGGTTTAATGAAAAAGAGTTGATAAATAACCCAAAACAGTTATACTATAGTCTAAGAAAACCTGAAGATATCTACTTAGTTATTTTGTGTCCAGAAAAAAATAGAAATAAGAAATATAATCTTTCACATTATATTAAAGGTGGTGATGTTGAAAGACTACATTTTTTATTTGCTTCTGAAAAGACGGCAGATTATGTTGTTCGATTTGTATTCTATTTTAATAAGGGTGAAAAAATCCAGTCGGATTTATTCAAATTATCACTCTATACAGAAAACAGAAAAGACTTTTTTTATGATAAAATTCATGATGGTAGCCATTTTGCATTCAATGATGGTGAATGGAGGCTTGAATGACATTTAAACTTTTAATATATTTAGCCTACTACAACAATAAATTATTTAATTGATTATTTCAATGGAATTAATTACTATTAAAAAATTTTTGAACTACGTTCTTATTTATATAGAGATTTTTTGCAAAGGAATCATTCTTTCTATAGAAAAATTTTGCGGACCCTTATAAGTATAAGTACAATGGTCAGGAGTTCCAAGACGAGATGGGGCTTAACATGACAGCGATGGACTATCGTCAATATGATAATGCTTTAGGAAGATTTAATTCTATTGATGCTTTATCAGAAATGAATTATTCTGTATCTCCTTTCACTTTTTCTTATAATAATCCTATTTTTTGGTCTGACCCAACAGGATTACTTTCTCAAGCATTTGTAGATTCTTTAGTACAGAATAGTGATAATGATAAGTCTACCAAATGGGTAAATGATGGCGGTGGAACTTTCTCAAGAGAAGATGGAAGAGGAATGGCTGACCAAGAGACGGGAGAGTTTACTGGGTTTGATGCTTTGAAAGAAGTCACGGTTACAGGTAGAAAAACTTCTGGTGGTGGCTCTCATCTTGATGGTAATATTGGTGGACTTGCACAAAGTAAAGCTTATAGTTTCGGGAAGTTTTATGAAGGATGGAGGAGTGATTTTAGGACTAAACAAATTGATGATACTCAAGATTGGATGGCTGGATTAGGAACTGCTGACCCGTCGGGAATAATTGATGGGATTAATGCAGTTGGATATTTATTAAGAGGTCAAACAGGCAATGCGGCGATTGCGGCAATTGCTATACTACCATATGTAGGAGATGCAGCTAAAGGTGCTAAATATTCTAAAGGTGTTCTTAGTGCTTCGGAATTATTAAGAATTGAAAATGCCGCAACTAGAATTGGTAAACCTATAACCGTTGTTGGTAGTAGAGCTAGTGGAACTGCAAAGGCGTATTCGGATTGGGATTATGTAATAGAAGGAGGATTAAATAGTAAAAATTGGAGTAAAATTAAAAATTCTTTGCCAGGTGCAAAATCAACTATTGATAATATGGCTAGAAATATTGATATTTTTACAGGTGCAGTGAGAACGGAATTGCCACACATAACAGTATTACCTCGTAAATAAATATAGAAATGGAATTATTAAAAGAGATTCAAGTAAATAAATTTGGACAAAATTTAGTTGAAATAAATGATTTGTCGAATGTATTTAGTTTACTAACTTTAAATGAGAAAAAAGAATTTTTGAACGATATTCTTTTTCTAATAATGCAATCAAAACCTAAAGAAGAAGATATTGAAAATGCAATTAAAGAAAGTAATTTAAAAAAAACTTATACACCATGTATTTTAATTCAAAAAGGTGTTGCAAATCATAATTTAAAGAAACTTTTAGAGTTGCCAGAAAACGAGATTAATAAATCGTTTATTCTGCTTTTGCATTTGTTTAAAATATCTTATAGCAGAAGATTTGAAATTGAAAAGAACGATGAGAATAAATGGTGGTACTGGGATTTATCTGATGATGAAAAAGTGAAAGCTATAATAGAAAATCGTGGAATTTTATAGATTAATTTTCACAAAGCCATTCCTTAAATGGAGTGGCTTTTGCTTTTATAGCACTTGAAAAGTGGTTAATGTATCGGATGTGTTGATAAAAAGAAACATTAAATTCCATTTATAACAAATAAGCGTTAATCCTGCTCCGCAGGATCAACGCTTATTTTCTTTATTAAGGTTTTATAAGACCCTGATGTCCCAGGTGCTGCTGATGGAACAACTGGTGGATTTGGCAGACTGGGAGAAGCATTAATAGAGGCAGTCTGGAAAGTAACGATTTTAAAAATTCAGGATTTATAGTATTTTCTAGAACATTAAATCAAATAGGAACAACTCTAACAAATAAAAACAAAAAATAAGACTATGGCAAAAGAACCTTTCGCAGCGAAACTTACCTCAATTTGGATTGGGGGATTTTTCTTTTGGATTATAAAAGGATTTAAAGGTAGCATTAGTGATCAATACATTCAAGCGTATGAAAACAGAAATGTTTGGACAGGATATATATTAATGTTATTATTTGCGGGTATAATAGGATATTTTATATTCAAAAATTGAGATTTATTGTTTTAAAAGCAATATGTAATCTTAGTTTGATGTACTAACGATAATTAGAGACATAGTTAGGGTGCCTTTTGGGTAATGTATCAGATGTGTTGGTGGTTAATTATTGCATAAAACATTTGCAGATTATCAATGATTTATATTGGTAATGTTATTAGATGTGTTGGTGGTTAATTATTGCATCACACATTTACAGATTATCAATGATTTATATTAATATCGTATAAAAATTTGGTAATGTATCAGATGTGTTGGGGGTTAATTATTGCATCTAACATTTACAGAAAATCAGATATTTACATTAATATAGGATAAAATAAAAAAACAGCCTTTGGGCTGTTTTTTTATTTTATAATGCCTTAAATCGAAAAAAATGAGCTTAAACCAGACTAGGTGTTACAGATGTGTTGGGGATATTCGAAAGATGATAAAGTATGGAAAGACAAAGCCTGGCATTCAAAGATAAATTTGCAGAGTATTCCAATATAAAAAATGGTACATGGCGCCTATAAGGCTCCTTCATCCGCAAAGGAGTAGTAAGTCTCCGAGGTTATGATTAGATGATCCAATAGTTTTATATCAAGCAGTTCACCTGCCTGTCTGATCTTTGCAGTCATATGTTTATCTGCTTCTGAAGGGCTTGTATTTCCTGAGGGATGATTATGTGTAATCATAATGTTTGTAGCATTTGCTTTAAGGGCTGCCGAAAATATCATGCGAAGATCTACTATAGTTCCTGTTATTCCTCCCGAGGACATTTCGTAAAGTCCTAAGGCTTTGAATGAATGATTCAGAAACAAGATCTTGAATTGTTCAAAATAATCTATCTTACCCTGATCCCATGAGGATTTCAAAAGTAAGTAAGCGTCTTTGGATGATTTGATCTGAGGTCTTTCAGAGGTTTTGATTTTTGATTTGTAGATTAATTCAATTTCCGATACAATCTGCCATTTTTGATTTAAAGTTTCCATAATTTTTAAATTTTAAATTAATTATGGAACATCAATTGGAAATCATCCAGCAAGCGCAAAAAGCAACGCAATAAAGCAGGATTTATATCCTGCATTTATGGGGGAATTTTTTGCAAGCGCCCGCAGGTGATTCCCGAACTTTGTGACTAAATTAAATGAGATATTATAATATTGTATATTCAAAAAACAAATTCAATTTATAAAACTATGGTTCGAACCCCTCCGGGGTCAAATTTAAAAACAAAAGTGTGCCAACTATTAATCTTGTAGATTTTTCAATTCTAGTGACCTTGACGGTACAGAATTCGAACCATTTAATGGCAGATTTGAAAATTTTAAATTATGCTTAATTTTTTGATTAGACGCTAATATTACTCTTGATTATCGCGTTTGTGCTGATTCAATAAAAGTAACAAGTCCTCTGAATTTTACACCCTTGTCAGCACGAAAAGCATTCAACGAATTAAAAGTTCTTTTGTTTATTTACAAGTTTATTATTATATATTTGATAATAAATTAATACTGATCCTTATCAGATATATCTGCCCAATTTTGGGTGATAGGTCTAATGTTGTCAGTAGTATATACTAGTTATGCCTCATGCTAAATCGCAACATACGAAAATGAGTAAAGTAAAGATTAAATTGATAATACTTGGACAACTCCCTGTTGACCTTGACAAATTAAAATTATCAAATTGGAAATCAGAAGTATTTGAAATTGTTGGACAAATAGACAACTATTCTATTGTCAATAATGCCGACGGTTTAAGTTGGGAATTTTCAGATGAAAATATTGAAGAACAACTTCCTGAAAATTATGACGGAGATTTTTTGATAGCAATGACTCATGTTCCCTTAGAGAACAATTATTATGCAAGACGTTTTGCCAATAATAGAATTTGTATGACATTTTATGAAATGGCAGACATACTAAATATTAATAATATTCCAATTGAAAATTTAGTTTATAGACTTCTGTATTCTTATACTTTAATCTATAAAAGACATGGAAATCGAATGCCGTCAAGAGACGAAATTACATCTTTTACACACGACGAAACGAGAGGTTGTTTATTTGATATGAACGGTATAAAAAGTGATGTGGTTTATTCAACAAATAATCCTATTATTTGCGACCAGTGCGTTCAAAAATTGACTGCTGAAAAAGTGCCTTTAAATATAATATCTGAGATTAAAGAAGAACTTAAATCTGTAAAAAAAGGAATTTATTACAGACTTGCTGACTTAATTAAAAAATATCCTGTTTGGGCAATTTTACTCTCTACAATTTCAGCATTTATAATTGGTACTTTAGGCTCATTAATCGCGACAATTATTTGGGAAAAACTAATCTAAAAAAAGCACGAAGGCAACAGCTAATTAAGCGTAAGTTGGGTATTGGTGTCTATTAAAAGTTGGTTTTGTATTTGCAAAATTTGAGTTTAATTGAAATAAATCGCATTTTAATCCCAACCTGTGCCTATTAGCAGAAGGTTGTAGGAAATGCTAGCCAAAACACTTAAAAACATCAGAATAACAAAAATGGATAATAAACCTCTTGAAAAACAAGCACAAAGCTTTATAATCTCTCAACTTATAAAATTTGACTTTAAGGTAAATGAACTTTCTTTCGACGAAAAAGGTTCGGACTTATATATAATCAAACAAACAAAAAAACATCATTTAAAATATTTGACAATACAATGCAAAGGCAGGAAACTTAATGACAAAAATACTTCGGTTAGAATACCCGTTTCATACGTTGAAAATAATTTTATCTTATTTATTTATACTATAGACGATGAGAAAAATGAAAATCTCTTTTTGTTTTTCCCAGAACAAATTAAAGAGTGGAAAATAAACAGCAAAAATGAGTATTCCGTGTCTATAAATAAAGATAGAATAAAACAGATAGGTTTTCAAGAAAAGATTTTTAATAAGCAATTAGCATATAAGATTGATGAACTCTTGAAAGATGTAAAAGAATATACTTCAATATTTATTGATGGCATATTTTTAGAAAAATCCATAGATTGGGCATACAAAACTTATTCTGAAATTTGGCCAGAAAAAAAACTCAAAAAGCCTAATTTAATTGATGTTATTAATAACATTCTTGAATTCTATAATCGATATAAAACCGAAAAAAAAATAATAAATTGTACTTTGTTTTTAAGTAGTTCTTTTAGTTTAGAACAACGAATTAACATTGACTATGAAAACTTAAAATTTCAAACTAAAAATGGCAATCAAGTAAGGATACTTATTAATAAAACAAATGAAATAATTGCTTTTGAAATATTTGAAGAATTAGATCGTTTAATCGACAATGATAATATAGTTCTTGTAGCAAGTGATCAGATATATGAACATGAACTTTCACAATTAAAAAGCAAAGGATATGACATGATCATTGTTAGGTCAAATTATCGCGATGGTAGTGACATGTATTCAGAATTTCGATGGGGAGATGTTACATTAGCTATAGGATTAGCATTTGGATTAGAGCGTCACGAATTATAAGCACTTCCTACAACAGCTACTACAGCGGATTTGGGCAATTGCAAAAAAAAAGTTAGTACTACCAAACTTTCAAGAACAGAACATAAAGATTTAATATCTTCAATAAACTTTTTAAATCTTTCATTACAAAACCAAAATACAGAAGTTGCAACAAATAATCGCCAAAATAATTAAAGTCCATTTTATCATATTAGGTTTTTAAAAAGAATATTTAAATATTTAGTGTAAAAAAAGAATATAATTAAAAGCTTAATTTTGAGCATATTTCAAATCTATTTATTTCTTGACATACGAAAAAGATTGAGGAGCAGTCAGTCCATACTTTTCCATTATATTATAAGTTTGGTTATATCTTTTAAACTTCTTAATTTTAATTGCATAACCTTTCTTCTTATTAGCAAAATATTCGTCAAAAAAAACTTTTTCAACTGCCGTAAATTCCTTTGTTTTCTCCCATAGAACAGTAATATTTTCATGAATTATTTCATCTATTTCAAATTCACCAATAACTCTGCTTACAGGAGAAGATGCATATATTATTACAGTTTTTACATTAGGTGCTTTAAATATTGATTTCCTTAACTCGTAGGTCTTCTCTCCGTTTAAAATTTTTTCTGCGTAATAAGGTTTAATCGACAATATAACTTTCATTTGCTCTTGCTTCTTTTAAAAATTCTTCAAATTTAACGTTTTCAATTTGAACAAAACCTCTAGGTACATCATTAATTGATTTAATAACTCCTAATTCTATTAATCTTTGTAAATTAACTTTTGGCTTCGGAAAAGAGTCTATGTAAAGGAAATTTACAATAAAAGGCCTGTTAAATTTATTATAGTTCCACCAAGTTTTAAGTTCATTATCATCAAAAACGCTTCTTTTTCTACATAATCTTATAAAATCCTCTTCACTAGTTATATTTAAAATGACATTTTCTACAACTCCAATAGTTGATAACACGCCCGCATACTTTCCTCCCGTTCTATAAAATAAAATTATGTCCCCTGGCTTCAAATCTTTTCTATAAGAACGTGAAATATAAACTTTTTTTAATGCATTTCTATGTGGTTCATTTTCTATATAATCTTGTGGAGATTCATTGTTAAGTATCGAATCTGGAAATAATTCTGTATGATAGTCAGGGTAAATAGGATTGATAAATATTCGTGATCTTCTCCCAACAAATGGAAAACACTTTCGTGGATTGTCTAATAAAATTTTTGCGAAATCCCTAACATAAACATTCTCAACCCCATTTTTAGTCGATTTAGTTCCCCAATATTTAAATCCCCATTCCTCAAGTAAACTAATTAATCTTTGTTGCTCTTCCCTTTTATCAAAGATTGTAACATAGATTTCATCAACGTTATTTACTAAAGCATTATCAAAAATCACTTTTAAGAATCGCTCACCAAGTTTATATCCTGTTGAAGTGACTTTAAATGTACCTATTTTTAATCTTTTTTTCGAAGAGAAGGGAGGAATTATGTCATTGTAATTCTCATCAGTGTTTTCTATTTTGAGAAACAGAAAAGCTTTAACTTCATTTTCTACTAGACAGATATAGGATTCTTTGTCTGCCTTAGAATTGAACCAGTTTTCAAATTCCGCATAATCATCCTTAAAAGAATCAAAAAAACTATCCTTAAGATCTATATTTCCAAAATATTCTTTTTTAACTGATAATACTTTATAGTCAGAAAGGGCTGGATTTTCAAAAACTAATTTTTCAATAAAAGCATCTATCTTATAGACTTTATCTGAAATTCCAAGTATTTTAGCTTTTCTGTGAATTCCTTTATCTTCTGTAATTAAAAAATTTACTCGATTATTAACTAATTCGTTTAGTATCGATGTATCATTACTATCGTTAACCGATTTATCAATTAATCTTAGTTGATTTATTCCTTCTGTGTCTGGAGAAATAGTTTTAAGCACATTGTAGTTCTCAACTTTAACTTTCATAGTGTTGACTACATCAATATCCTTGTATGTCGAAATTTCTTCAATTGACAAGGGGTGGACACATTTTTCAAAATGCATTTTGTCCAACCAATTAAATAAAAGGCCTATGTCTTGATTGTATACTTTACTAGCTTCTCTATGGACAATGATATTAGTATCTAAAAGAATTCTCATTTTATAAAATTTAAAAGTTGTTCTAAATTTAATTCCTCACTATCAATACAAAGGAGAGGAATTTGCAATAATGTACTTATTTCAGTCGCAAAACTGATTTCCAAATTTTGAAATTCAGTAATTAAATTTATATCATAAATTAGTGCGTCTCTTTTCTCAATTCGATTCTTAATTACTTTAGGATCTGCTGTCAGAAGAATTAATTTTGAAGGATCTATATCTTTAAAAGTTTGAGTAGGAATTTTTTCTGGTACCCCATCCTTATTCAATATAGAGTAATGCCCATCTAATAAGTATGTTTTATTATTACTTATAATTTTATTTAAATTAGTCAAAAGACGATTTTGCATTTGATCAATATCACTAACCTTTTTTTCTTGGCTCGTACTTATTTCTTGCCATTTTAAAACTTCACTAGCTGTTAAATGTGTTAGGTCAGTTCTCGTTTTTAGGATTTCGCAAACAGTTCCCTTTCCACTTCCGTGAATTCCACCAATAAATATAATTTTTCTGGACATGCTCCTAATTTTTTAAAACTGTTAATTGACGTAGTTCTTTTTAAGGTATCGAACAAGAATATAATATTTTCAATAATACCAAAAATATTAATTATTCAGATAGAAATTAACAGGTATTAAATACGTTTTATCATGAAACATTTTATTAATTAAACATTATTTTTCATTGGAGATATCTAATTCTATCTTAATGGAGTTTTTTTTAAAAATCCCTGTTTCAGTGACCGCTTTTTTCGCAGATCTGGGATCGTTGGTAAATAATACTACAGCTAAATCTGTTAAAGCCCTAGAGCAACAAACATAAAACAATCTACGAGTTCTATCTTGTGAAGTTTCTCTACCATTACCAGCATTTGTGACATCTGTATCAGAAAGCTCCTTTATGCCTAGAAGTCTTTCATAAGAGTACGAAGTTGATCGTCTTCCCTCTTCATCATCTAACACCACCATTACTCTATTAAATTCAGCACCTTTTATACTGTGTTGAGTCGAATATGGTGACTCTTCATTTAAATATCTCTCATATCCCCATACTTGGAAAACTGGACATTTAAAAAAATTAGCAATAACTTGATCCGTAACACTTATGTCTTCATCTTCGAGAGAACCTTTAGAAGCTTTATTCAATCTTGTTCTAATTCTATCATCAAAAGATATTAAATTATTAGATTCCAAATAAGAAAAAAGATTTTCGACCGTAGCAGGACTTTCTATTTTTAATAATTTATTAATGATTTCGAGATGAACTTTTAATTCATTAAGTATTTTACTTGGTTCACTTTCTGGTAATTGTAGATGTGATTTTTGTAAAAGTGGACAATATTGTCGAAGTAAATTAACCACTTGAAAATGTTCTCCATTTCTATAAGCATTAATAAGTGGTAATATATATTTTAAGAATGGCATAAGCGCCCAAGATGTCCCTTCACTGAAACTCATACTCAAAGAGTCTGTCGAGCTGTCTTTAAAAGCCGAATACAATTCTGCAAACTTTAGACGGTTGGCCGCTATTCTATGCTCAATAACAAGTACTTTTAAATCTGCTTCCTTTTTGTCAGATTTCCAAAGAGGATCTTTAAGCTGATCAGCAAGATAACTGCGTACTAAAGCTATTTTTTCAGCATGTCGCTCATCCGCTTGCAATATAAAAATTTGCGCACTCCCATTTATTAATTGCCATTCTCCATCAACGAACATTTTCCTGCCCCCAGTCTGCTTCTTTAATCCGTCTCCTAGTGCTCTTATTTTGTTTATAACATCTAATACATTCTTAGAGCATCTAAAATTTTCTGGTTTCCTTATTTCTTGCCACCCTGTTTCAATAACAATTGCTCCAGAACCTGTATGATAAATTTTCTGCATAGGATCTCCAAAAAAACCTAAACAGAAATTTTTGACATTCATTTGAACAACTTTCATTGCTTTAACAAACTCGGGTATAGTATCCTGACTTTCATCAATGAAAAAATATGGATATTTATTAGACAAAATAATTTGTAAAAGAGGGTTAGAAATAATCATTTGCGGTGCCATTGCAATAATGTCACTATGACCTAAAATACCATCTAAATATTTGCTTCCTGTTTCATATTGAAATTCGCTAACAGTATGAAAGTTCTCTTTCATATGTAGATATTTAGCTGTTTCTAATTTATTGTTGTCCCGTGTACTTTGCCATGTCCTATTACTAAATTTTGCTCTAGCTTCTTGTAATTCTTCAAGCTTAGAATCTATCTTCGATGAAACCCACTTTTTAATATCCTTTTGAAAAGGCCTAATAAGTTCCCATAGAAAGCTATGGATTGTTGATACGTGAAAAAAGCTGTCATGTCCGACATCGTCCAATATCTCTTTTTCAGCAGCAGTGGTATAAGTTATGCAAGCAATTTTCTTCCCTTCTTGCCGTAAATTTATACCTTCCGTTTCTTCTATGTATTTAAGCGACTTTATAAGAGAAGTGGTTTTACCTGATCCCGCGCCTGCAATCATTACAAAGCTCGTCTTCGTCTTTAAACAGTTACGTAATTTCTTATCAGCAGGAGTATCTGGTTTATTTATTCTTCCGCTCATATTTGATCTTGTTTTTTATTATTTTTTTTTGGCTTAGGATCTTTTTTTTGCACTGTTATTGTCTTCTTAATAATCTGTTGCTCTTCGGATAACTGTTTTTGCAACCATTTTAATCCTAAATCGATATACGATGGAACTTTCCATTCTTCGGAATTTTTCATCATCAGTCTTAGCGCAAAATCAGTTTTATTAAAATTATTTAAGTTAATTCTCCTATACAAACGATCCTTAACTTCATCAAGTGATCGGTTATCAATTAATGTTATAACACGCAATTTCAAATCTTTATGCTCAACTTTTTGCGTCCAAGCCAAATTTTCTAATGCAAATGCTTCCTCAATGGTTCGCCCAGATATTTTTTTGCTTTTACCTTCCCAAGTAACTTTTTGTGGCGTTTGGTATGTTATAAATACATGAGACTTAGATATCGCAGATGGAATTTGAGTTTTTGCATCATCATTTGCTTCGAATAATTCTGAAATTTTTGATAATTTTGGCAACCATTTTATTAAAGTCTGATTTGAAGTGACAGCGTTTTCTGTATCGGTTGGACACTTCCCATTTTTATTTTCTTTTTTTACATCTTCATCTTCATCTTCATCTTCATCTTCATCTTCATCATCTTCATCTTCATCATCTTCATCATCTTCATCATCTTCATCATCTTCGTTTAAAATATTGCTAGCAGATTCCCCATTTTCTAAAGAATCTGGACTATCTTTAAATGGTGTTTTATTATCAAAACACACGGTTGAAGACAAGGTTTTCGATGTTTCATCTCTTCCTAACATACTGTCAATATCCGTTATTATTAAGCATTTTAACCCTAAGAAATTTATAAGCTTTTTGAATAGGTGAGCGAAAGCACCACCAACTTCTATAATAGTTATATAAGAAGCATTAAGCTCAGAGGCACTTTTATTGATCATCATGGGCAAAAGCAATCTTTCAACATTTCCTTCTACTAAAATTGTTCCATCAGCGAAGAAAAGATCGCAATGAGTTAACTTCATATATTGCTGAAGAAATTTTATTGTCTTTGGTCTCGAACCATCGTAAAATGTAGAAAGATTTAGAACATTTGACTTTTGATGTCCATCATCATCTATTTCTCGTTGAAAATAACGTATGGGCTTAAAACCGCTTTCGTAAATTATGTGAGGGGAATGAGTAGATATTACAACTTGTGTAGCAAAAAACTCACTTGTTTCAGCTTTTTGAATTACCTTACGAATTTCACGAATAAAAACCTGCTGAAGCTGAGCGTGAAGATGAACTTCTGGCTCTTCAATAATTACTAGATGAAGTGGTGCTCGATTTTCTTCATCGTCCATCCACCGAGCATGAAAATCAAGAATTTCAATTACCATATATATAAGATTCTTAAATCCTAGACCATTATATTGGTCAGGTAAAGCCATTAACTCTGGATCGTCACTAAGAGCATAATGTAATTTAGTCTGACTAGCAATCATCTCAGAATTCAAAGCTGCTTTAATAAGAAGTTTAGGGTCATTAAAGCCTCTGTATCCTAAATTATTTAGACTTTGTAATGTTGGTGCAAAAACTTCGGATAAGTGAGCTGTCAATTCTTTTTCAGAATTATCAAGAGCTCGCATCGCTTCATAATCGTTTTCTTTTTTCCTAAGATTTCTCTCGTAAAAACGATTCATTCTTTTTGAGAGGTCTTCAGATCTAGCCGAGTTGTTATCTGTAAGATGCCTTTGAGCATTTAGGATATCAACTTTTATTATTGATTTTATTATCTTACTCCCAGATCTATCTGTGTCGTTTCCTAATGTTAGCGGTTCATATCCCTCCTCCTGATTGAAATCATTGTCAAATTTTTCAAAGTCAAGAACATAGAATTTAAAATTGAATTCTTGATTAAGATTTTTCCGTAGATAATCAGAGAGATTTTTAGGCCAAGGATGATATTGTTCTTTTTTGTTCGCGACTGCCTTACTTTTAGCCTGTTTATAATTTTCCATAAGTGTGGAAACATCCTTTACACTGAATTCAACTCTAGCTCCAACAGGAGCATTTTGCCATTCTAAACTTGGTAGTAAATCTAATACTCTATGCAAATCTGAACTTTGAATTTGAAACCATAAATCGAGAGAAATTGACGGGAATTCCGAGGCTTTTAGTAAAGTTTCCGAGTTACCTAAATCATCGAATATTTTCCAACAATGACTACTAAAGTCATGCAAAGAAAATTTAGCTTTTTGATCTTCTAAAAAGCGATATAAAAGATAGGTAGCCGAAGTTTTTCCACTATTATTTGCGCCAACAAAAATTGAATCATCTTTTTCTAAGTCAATTTGAGTTTTTTTTAGCCTTCTAAAATTTTTAACTGTAATAGATTTTAAATGCATAAAAAAATATATTATTATAAGTTACTGTAATAAGGTAATATTAAATAATATTACTGAGATGTCATTAGAATATTCATTTTTACTCATGCTCTTGCAAGCATGAATTCGCTCAAATATATCTCAATTGAAATCTTTAATAACAAGTATTTATACTTGTTATTAAAATTTTAATATTGGTTATTTTAAAATAAAATTAATACTATAAATTGTCATATAAATACGGTTTTCCGTAATTAAAGATTTTATATTTTTCTATGTATTTTTTTTCTTTTTGTTCGTTTGATTTGTTCTGAAATATAATCATATACTTTTTCCCCACGAAAAAGTATATCAACAAGATTTTCTTTTACATACTTTTTCGATTCAATATCTTGAAAATTCTCAGAATTTGTTGAAACAGAATTTTGATGCTTTCTTTCAAGTTCAAGAATATTCATAGCACAGCTCTCCTGAATTCCTTTTGCACTGAATTCTTTCCCCAGACTGCTTCCGTTGAAGACGGATCTGGTTTTATGGTCAACATAGGTTATTCCGTAAAGCTGTCCTTCATTGCTTTTTCTTAATATCATATGAATGCTTTCTTGTTCCAATATCTTGGATAATTTTTCGGGCGAAAATATGTTTTCACGAATAAAAGCTAGTTTTATGGCATTCTTTACATGCCTTTTGGATGATTCTTTCTGCACTTCATTAGTTTTAAACTTTCCTTCCAGAAATTTTAAGGTAGGCCTGCTGTAGAATTCGCTTGCTTTTATGGGCACTCCAATCGGCTTTGAATTCTGGTCAAGTATCTTGTAAAGAAGTCCGTAATTTTTAAAAACTCTCGATTCTTCGCTTCCTCTGTCGGCATGAACATTGTAAAGGTTTAAAACTGCATTGAGTTCAGGCAGGCTAGAATATTTATACTCAAATAGAATTTTGTTTAAAACTGAATTGATCGCCTTCCTAGACTCTACCTTTCCGTATTGAATTTTGCCTACATCTATCGGCTTTAAAGAGAAATCTTTTTTCTGCTTTCTTCCTTCAGCTTTTACCAGTCCGAAAATTTCTTCTATCTCTTTTCTTGCAGTCTCTGATTTTTTAACGCCTATCAGATGCAGATCAATTCTTTTCCCGTCTCTTTGAATATTGTTTGTGACCAAATGCAGGTGCGGATGCCCTGCATCATGGTGCTGATACACTAAATAGGGCTGTCTTCCAAAACCTATTTTTTCCATATAAGTTTCTGCAATTTCAATCAGCTTTTCTTTAGAATGATTTTCCGAAGGATCAAAGTTGAGTGAAATATGAACGCTGTTCCGCTTTGCATTTTGATTCAATGATGACAGTTTTAAAAAGCGGTTCAGCTTATGGGTAAAGTTTAAATTCTCTAATTTAAGAGGATAGTTCACGGCACTGATGCACTCAGCAACTCCTTCCTTAACTTTGTTTTCATTGTAATTCAGAATGCTGTTTATGGAACGGCTGGTTTTTATGACTGCAACCATTGTTCCGATATTTTTTGGGTGTGGCTTGAAATTTCTTCCATTTTATCAGAAAGCTTTTTTCTCTGCACTTCAAACAGATACAGATGCCCTTTGAAGTCGGGAATCATTTTCAGTGTATTTACTTTTCTAGCAATCTGATTGATGTTGTTTCCAATTGCACGGAGTTCTGAAGAGAGAACGACGGTTTCTTCCATTAAATCGTCCAAAGACTGGTTGCGGTAAGTGCTTGTGATCGGTCTGCAGAATAAGTGTCTGCGAATATAATCGCTTAATTTTCTGCACGTGCTTGCCTTGAACAGGCTTTCAATTTTTGCATACTCTTTCTCTGTCAGGCGCAGGGTTATCCTGCGTGATCTGTTTGAATTCTCTCTTTCCATCATTTTCCCTTTTCATTGTTTTCAAACTCTCTTCTTTTAAATTTCTCCACCGCCGAGTTCCGAGGCAATGGGTGGCAAGATAGGCGGTTGTCAGACAACCGTACATCTTGCTGATCGCAGGAACGAGGTGATCTCTGGAGATTTTTAAAAGCAGGCTTCTAATTTAGGAAAAATATTTAAATGTATCATGCGCAAAATATGGTCATGATAGCTGTAGGCTGTTACAATAGATAAATGCTTAAAAAAGAAAAAGGAAAAAAAGAAAGCAGTCTTCAATTGGACAGGCAGACAGGTGAAGTGCTATAAGTCCCGAAGGGCATTTTCTGAGGAACGAAGAAAAATGTTATGCGCACTTCTCTGGCTGTGTCCAATAACTTGCTTTGCTTTTTTCTGTTAAAAAATGAAAACTTATATCTTTAATTATTGATTTTGAGATTTTAAAAATACTATTTTAGTTGTTTTATAAATTAATAGTAAGCTGTTTTACTTAAAACTAAAAACGTGATGAATTTTGAATTGTCAAATAGGGAAAGAGAATATCTTGGGCTGGAAGAAATAAAACCTAATTGGGAAAAAGTGATTTTAAAAGGAGATACTTACCGCGAACCAAGTATTTTATATTTTGAAGACAATATCATTAAAAGACATATTATATCAACTTCAAATCAGTACATAGAGACCCAGTATAATGAAATAACCAAAAATAGAGAGATTTTAGTTCCGAAGACAGCTAAAGGAAAGGAACAGAAATTAACTGCTTCAGTTTTGTCTACAAAAACTCCTATTGGCGTATATGTTTCCTTAAATGTTTTCGGAGATTTCTGGATTGGCAATCACAGTACTAAAACGACTTTTTTTTCGAGCTATTGGGAAGACAGAAAAAAAAGGAAAGAAAATAAATTGAGCTATTGGATTGAAAACTTCATAAATAATTCTGACGAGAATCATTTACGAGAGATCAGTAAATTCAAAAATGCTAATAAGCAAAATGTAAAATATAAATCAGGTGATTTTTTTGCATATAAAGTTGATAGAACAAATTTTAGTTTTGGAAGAGTTTTATTAGATATTACTAAGCTGAGAAAAAATAATATCCTTGAAAAAAGTCACGGATTAACTCTATTAATGGGAACTCCTGTTTTAGTTAAGTTGTATCCATATATTTCAACGAAGAAAAATATAGATATTAAAATTTTGGAAAACTTGACAGCCTTGCCGTCTGATTTTATGATGGACAATCATCTGCATTATGGAGAATATGAAATTATTGGAAATAAAAAGTTAGAAGATAGTGAATTTGAGTTCCCTATCTCTTATGGTAGAAGTATTAGTTATGAAAGTGCAAATGTTTTTTTGCAATGGGGATTTATCCATAAAGAACTTCCTTTGACTAAATTCAATAAATATATAAGTGGGGAAAATATTTTCCTGCCTGAAGATAGTGCTTCAAGATTTATGTCAAATCCTTACGGATATTATTCTTGCGGTTTCAGCACTCATTATTACAAAACCGATATTATTGAAACGATTAAGAATAATAATGTTTTTGATTTCAATCGTGATCCATATTACAAAACTGAATTTGATTTAAGAAATCCAAAAAATGATACGTTAAAGAATGAAATTATGGCAGAATTTGGATTAAATTCAAATTTAAGTTACGATGAAAACTGTAAGATAGCTGGTATTGAATCAACTTCGAAGATTTTAGAAAATTTAAAATGAATTACATAAGATTTTATTGAGAAAAAAGAATGAAAAAAGTTAAGTTCATAGTGGTATTTCTAATGTTTACAATTATTTCATGCCAGCATACAAATAAAAATGACATAGAAAAATCCAATAAAACAGTTTTAGAATTTATAAAAAGTGATAAAATGGATAAGGATGAATTCTGGAAAATAATAGATTATTCAATTGCAAATTCCAAGAATGATAAATTAGAAAAGGAAAAAATTATTGTTGAAAAATTATCAGCTTATTCTCCTGAGCAAATTATTGAATTTGAAATAATTCTAAGACAGCTCATTATCCAAGCTGACGATTTTAAAACAATGGCTGCTCAAAAAATTATTGAAGATTATGTGTCTGATGACAGTTATATATATTTTCGCTGTTGGCTAATTGGAAAAGGGGAAGAAATTTATAAGGGAACTATTAGAAATCCTGATTTTTTGTCAGACAGAATTGCTCAAGACGATGATTTTTATTTTGAAGGTTTGCTGTATGTTGCGACATCGGCCTATAAAATAAGGACAGGCATAAAAGAGGAAGATGAAAGCTTTCCAAGAGATGTGGCAATTCTAAAAGGTTTAGACTATGATTTTGTGGCACCGCCAACAAAAGGCGTGGATTGGAAAGAGGAAGATCTACCGAGAACTTATCCTAAATTGTGGAGGCTTTTTAATTGAAAAAAACTGCCCATATATATGAAATGAAGTAAACAAAACAAACATCGTAGAAAATATGATATTAAGCCAAGCAATTATAAACTGTATGGATTATAAGGATACTGAGGAATCTATGTATTCAATTTATGCTAAAAGAATAAATGGAAAATTCCAGCCAGATTCAGAAGCTTTAGTTTTAAAATTGACATTTGAAGAAATGGAAATGAAGTCGATAGAAATAGCTGAAGAAAAATGCCCAGGATTTGACTATTTCTTAGAAATGTTTGTTTTAAAAGATTTTTACGAAGATTTACTAAAACTAGAAGAATTCAAAACAGATATTAAAAGGGTCGAAAGAATTATTTATTATGCAGAATTTGATGCTTAAATAAAACGGGGAATTATTAAAAAACATGACATGATAGAAGAACTTCTTAAAAAAACCAATGATAAAAAGTTTTATAATGATTGCGATTTGAAGCTTGAATCTTATCGATTTGAAACTTCAACTAGTTCTTTAGAAATGATACTTTCAATTAATCAGAACAGTTATGATATACCTATTGAATATGAAGAGTGGAAATTATCATGTAGAAATACTGAAAAATTTGACGGTTTTTTTTGGAGCTTAACTTTGCCTTATGTTAAAATGAAAATTTTGCAGCATCATCCTCTATTGCTAATCTTTCATGAAAGCGAAATTGAATGTGAAATCACAGGTACGCCATTGAATGTCAATGAATTTATTGGAGATGTCAGTAGTGCTCTGGAGAAAGAAACTGGAAATTGGATTACTGTCAATGAATACTTTTGGAATAATGAGCAATTCTACCAAAATTATACGAAGAGAACAATCATAATACCTAAGTCTCTAGGGAATTCCATACTGCGAGTTTGTGAAAAACATAAAATGGGCTTTCAAATAAAAAGTGAACTTGTTGGTGAAAAAAAGGGATATGCAGATAAACCGAATGCTAAAATTCTAATTTTTGGCAATGAAGATGTTAGCCCCAATGATTTTAATCTTAGACAGCCATATATAATTGCGGAAGAATTTATCGCAGAAAGAATTAAATAATGCGACGGAATATTTAATTGTAATTTTATAAAACAGAAAAGAGACTCTAAAGTCTCTTTTTGTGTGAATTAATATGTCTTTTATAAAAGCTTATTTGGCTTTTAGTAATTTTTCCAAATATTCAATTTTGTCTTGTTCAGATTTCAATAATCTTTCGTACAGTTTTTTATTTTCTTCGTAAACTTCAACTAGTTTGTCAAGAGGATTAAAATGACAAATATTTTGGTTGCCTATTGGTCCTTGATTAATACTGTTGTCACTAAAAGTGTTGAAATAATTAATCACGCCTTCATCAGAAAAATTTTTTATTGCTTCCACGCTTACTCCTAAGGCTTTTGCTACTTCTGCCAATTTTTCATCATCTATTTCTTCACTATTTTCTAATATAGAAACAGTCTGCTGGTTTGTTCCCATAGCCTGTGCGAGTGCTTCCTGCTTCATGTCTTTCAGTTCACGGATACGGCTGATCTTGCGCCCCATGTGGTTTGGTTTTGTTAATGTACTCATAGCTCAAAGATAATAATTAAGAATAAAAAAGAGGGATTCATGTATGATACAAAAAATCTCATGTACGGTACGGTAAAATTTGATGCCGTACGGTACAAGTAATTGCTTACTTGCCTGTGTGTTAAACAAAAATACAATTTTTCAGACAAGTATTAACTAAAACGAGTAAAATTATGAAAGCAATTCAAAACACCGCATCCGATTTAATCTATCGAGTTATTTCACAGAACATCGATCCAATTGGCATTTACTGTTTTGCAGAGAAGAAAAGCAGTTATACTTTTAATGAGCCTTTCCAGAAGCCCGCTCAGAAAGAAAAGCATGTCCATCTTTATCTGCTGGTTATAGCCGAAGAGTTCGAGGATAATATCGGCAATGACCTGACCGATAAGATAAAGAGCAGATCAAGAGGCCAGATAACGGTAACGATTCTCATGCACAGCCTGAGAAACATCGTCAAATTATACGGAGACCAGCAGTATTTCTTCTGGAACATTTTTAAAAATGCGCAGAGGATTCATATAGATGCGTACAGATCGCCTATAATCTGGGCTAAGAATCCAGAAAAGAGATATGTGAAAAGCACTTCAGCATACGCAGGAGACAGAAGAAATGTCAGTGAATCGATCTGGGATCTTATCTATAATAACGACCAGTATTTTTCCTATGAAGTCAGAATGTGTTCTCTCCACCAGATAGTTGAACAGACCTGCCTTTCCCTTATAAGGGTATTTCTGGGATATACCCCGAATCATTTCTCACTGGGCTACTTATTTGAGCTGTGCGAATACTTCACAAGCTTGACTTCTGAATATTTTCCCCGAAACAGCAGCGATGAAAAAAATATGTTCAAGCTTCTGAAAAAAAATCCAAACACGCTTCGATTCAGCAGAAGCAACAGTTTTGATTATCTGTATTATGGAATGATGGAAGGCCGATGCCGTGATTTCATGAAAGACGCAGAAGCTATGATCCAGAAGGAACTGAAGAGGCTTGAGGGAATTCATCAGCAGGAAGCTTTATCAGCATAAAAACAGAAGTTATGGAAACCGATAAAATCAAAAAACTGGAAGGCATCAGGGCGTTAAGCGGAAAACTGCTTAATGCCCTGAAAAAAGCAGAGGATAAAAGGGGTATATATAATGCAGAGATCAGGGTTTATGGCTATTGCGAACTCGGTTCTGTGATCAGAAACCTGATGAAGCTCTGTATTATTGCTTTAGATCACGACAGCGCAGAAGTTCCGCGTACAATCGAAAACCAATACATTGATGTGGGGCTTATACTGGGAATTGCTCTTCAGCTGTTTCCAGTTGACGAATTTGAATTTTTAAATGAGATTGCCGATCTGTTTTCAGAAAATAATGAAGAAGCAGAATAGCACAGATTAAGATTTAATATTTAAAATTATGGAAACTGATAAAATAAAAACACTGGAAGAATTTAAAGATTTTGCATCGTATCATTTTAAGCTTCTTAAGCCTGTCAAGGACAAAAGCGGGGAATCTATACGTGAGATAAGATTTTACGGCTACACGGATATGACGTGTCTGGGAGTGAATCTCATTAGAATGTGCCTGAATATCATTTATTCGGACGAGCTTGATAACAGGGAAATATACATAGGCTCTGTTTTGGAGCTTGCCCTTCAGCTGATTCCAAGGGCTGAAATAGAAGTTCTGGATGAAATATATAAAATGGTGAATGAGAAGCGGGAAACTGAGCAGTCTTCCCAATGACGCCAAAAACCGCGCTGATGTACATATTATGTCCATGGCATTTATACTAAACAGGTTTATCTTTGCCTGAACCTTATAATTACGTTCTACGGCTTTCATAGGTATATTTTACCATTGAAAGTGAAAGCAATACCAATTATCTTTGCAATTATCCCCACCAAATTTTGAGCAGGATGCGCATTGAAATCTGGATTATCTTTGCAGTAGAAATCTATTAATAGATTTCTATTCCCATAAACGGCCGTTCCCTGTCACAGACGGCCTTTAATTAACGCCCATACCGCACTTCCGCCTGAAAGATTATTTCAGGCAGGGCATCGCTGTGTTTATATCAGCGCAGAAACCAATTAAAAAAATTAAAGCATATGGAAAGTTTAGAATCGCTGTTCCGTTCATTTGAAACAGGCATCAGAAGCGCAAAGGCCGTAAAGCCTAAAGCTTACCTGAAAAGCATCGGACTGGAATATTCAGACCTGAGAATAGGCTTTAATTCGGGACAGTTCCACCACCGCAAGACCCTTAAATCCAAAGAAAGGTTTGAGGAGCTTGGAGTCATAACCAAGAGTGATGCAGGAGTGCGGGATGATTCTCTGACGGCCTATACCGTGTTTGGGCGCTATGGGCTTATATTCCCCCTGCTGGACAGAGACAATGCGATCGTGAATTATTTTGCGCTCCGTTTTGATCTGGAAAGCCCTCGGGAGGAATATCTAAACCAGAAAGGAATCTATCCTGCATATCCCCATCCGCTTACCCGAAAGCTCTATCTGGCGCCGACTGTGATTGACTGCGCGAGCCTCATTCAGAGCAGAATACTGGATCAGAGGGAAGCGGTTATTGCACTTCATGACGGTGAACTGCTCGATGAGCATATTGAAATTATCAAATCATTGAATGGACTGGAATCAATAGTAATCTTTAAGCGGTGAGAAAATGGAGAAGATCAGATTACAAATGCAGGAGGCAAGACCAGACGTTCCGCTTTCAATAGCGGAACTGCCCGAAGGGCACAGTCTGAATGACATGTGGGTCAATTATGGAGCGGAAGGGATATCGAATCTTTTAAAAAGCGCAAAAACGGAAAAAGCAGGCGAAGGACTGCAGATTGTAAACGGCTACAAAATCAGCTACAAAGGCCTTTCGGGGACTTTCTTTGTTCTGGGAAACCTGCCGATGGACTTGGGGAATCTCAGGATTTCGCTTCAGATTGTGGAATACAATACCAACAGAAAACACAGGCTTAAAATCGACCTGTTCGATTTTGCAGGCGTGCAGAGCCAGTGCACGGATCTTTCAGAAAAGCAGGGTTTTGATTATGACAGTCTTGAAAAGGATTTGGTAACGCTTACCGATCTTCTGGAACAGCACAGAGAATCGCTTTTTGAGGCTGAAATAAACCCGATTGCGGAACGTTTTGCCGAAAAAGAGCTTACGCCTCAGGCGCAGGAAAATGCGGTCGCATTTCTCACAAAACCAAAACTGCTTGAAAATATAGACAGGCTTCTGGAACAGAACGGCATTGTGGGGGAAGAAGAAAACAGAATCGTGCTTTTCATCCTGGCATCAAGCTACAAAATGCCCTATCTGATGCACGGGCTTGTGCAGGGTTCAAGCGGTGAGGGAAAAAGCCATCTGATAAACGGCATTGCAGGATGCATGCCTCAGGAGGACGTGATGAACATGACACGCATTACAAGCAAATCGCTTTACCATTACAGGGATAAGGAACTGATCAACAAGCTGATTATCATTCAGGATTTTGACGGGCTTGATGAAGAGGCGCAGTATGCCTTCAGGGAAATGCAGTCCGCCAAATTCCTGACCAGCTCCACTGTGGTAAAAGACATATTCGGAAACAACAGGGGAAGAATCAAACAGGTTCAGGCGCACTTTGCCAGCCTTACCACAACCACAAAAGCTGAGGTGTATTACGACAACATGAGCCGTTCTGTGATCTTGGGCGTGGATGAAAGCCAAGAACAGACGCTTAGAATCATTAAAAAGCAGAATCTTAAAACAGCAGGACAGTCAGACGACCAAAAGGAAGAGCAGGCAAAACAGCTTTTAAGAAATGTGATGCGCGTGCTTAAATCCTACGAGGTTGTAAACCCGTTTGCCGATAAGCTCAGCCTTCCGCTGGAAGCCAGAATGCTCAGAAGATTAAACTCGCAGTTCCAGAACTTTGTCTGCCAGATTACAATCCTGCACCAGTACCAGAGAAAAACCGATACTAAGGGAAGGCTGATCACCGACAAAGCAGATATAAAATCAGCCGTAGATGTTTTCTTCAGTTCCATTATCATCAAAGTGGACGAGCTTGATAAAAGCACCAGACAGTTTTTTGAGAACCTGAAAGACTTTATAAAAAAGCAGAAAGAAGGAACATCAAAAAAGTTCACGGCAAGAGAGATCAGACAGGGACTCAATATCAGCAAGACATCTGCTTTCAGATACATGCATTTACTGCAGGAATTGGAATACATCCAGCCTGTAGAGGGTTCATTCAACAGGGGCTTTAAATTTATGATCTCCTACTGGGATGATATGGAAAAACTAAAGACCAGAATCAGAAAAGAACTGCACAGACAGCTTGAAGAGTTCTAAAAAAAACAAAAAATCAGGAGAAAACTAGAAAAGTGGAACACCACGGAACGCCAACGGAACACCGAAATCCTTGAAAACACTGGCAATACGATGCTGGTGTTCCGCGTTCCGCGGAGTGTGCAAGCGTTCGTTTTCATCACTCAAAAAAACAGCATTTAATTAAAGTAAAAGACAATGAAAAAAACGATACAGAGCAGGGAATTTCTAAGGCTCACAGTGGCATTCGGAGAATTTGTAAAAGTCAGGAATTACAAGCAGGGACGGTCAAACCTCTATAAAAACATCATAACGGAATTTCTGGTCTGGCTGGAACAGGCAGGAATCAGCAGAATCCAGAATGTGGCCTCAAAAGAATCTGTGAGGTATCTGGATTATCTTTCTTCAAGACCAAAGAAAAGAGGAAACGGCATTCTGGCTGAAAAGACCATCAAACTGCATCTTTTTGTTCAGGGGCTTTTTCAGGTATATCTGCTGGAAAACAAAGAAATCCAAAATGCCTATTATATCCCATCCATCACTGGCGGAACGCAGAAACCCAGAAACATTCTCACAATAGAAGAAATAAAACTTGTTTATCATCACGCTGAGAATGAAATGGAAAAAGCTCTGCTTTCCATTGCCTACGGATGCGGACTGAGAAGATCAGAGATTGCCAGCCTTGATCTGAAAGATGTGAACCTGATAAAAGGAATGCTGGTTGTCAGGCAGGGTAAAGGAAACAAGAGACGTGAAGTTCCCATGAGCGATACGGTTCTGCAGTACCTGACAAAATATGTCAGGGATGAGAGGCCTGAAAGGCTGACAGGGAGAAACCAGAATGAGGAAGCCTTTTTCATCAACAGCAGAGGCAGAAGATCGACAGGAGAAAACCTAAATGAGATATTAAACAAAATGATTGAGCAGACTGGCAAATTTGAACTTGTCCAGAAAGAAATCACGCTTCACTGCCTGCGCCACAGCATTGCCTTTCATCTTGCAGAGAATAACGCGGGAATTGACTTTATACGCAGTTTTCTGGGGCATACCCAGATAAATACAACCTACATCTATGCGGTGCAGAATAAAAAACGCAAACCAGTCGTAAACTTCTAAAAACGTAACCAATGGAAAACAAGAAACCAGATCTGGAAAATTACCTCAGAGGAATTGTAGCTGAAAAGACAGCGCAGAGCTATCTCTATACAATCAACCATTTTTTAAAGACCAATCCAAAAGCTAAGAGATACCAGTATAAGGATATAGTAAAGCACATGGATAAAGTCAGCCGGAAGCAGTGCAACGTGCAGTACCGAATCAGAATACTGTCAGCCATCAAAAAATATTACGACTATCTGGTGATGTACGGCTATCGAAATGACCATCCCTGCAGAAAGCTTAATATCAAAATTAAGGGCAACCAGACCATTCAGGTTCAGGATCTGTTCAACAGCTCGGAATTACAGCATTTAATGGAACGGGAGAACCGCTACAAGCATCTTGACGTGAGAAACAATGTTCTGATTTCCCTTTTAATCTATCAGGGGCTGGCAAGCGATGAAATAGCAAGGCTGGCTCTAAAGGATGTTGATCTGGATAACGGCACAGCTTACATTAAAGGTTCTGCCAATCTCAATAAAAGAACGCTGGAGCTTGTGCCTAAGCAGATGATACTGTTCCACAATTACATAAATGAAACCCGTCCTGCTTTACTGCGTGGGAGCAGTGATAAATTCATATTGACAAAGCTTGGACAGCCTATTGTAGTGAACAGCATTCATGCCATGATTGAGCCGTTAAGAGGACTATTCCCTGACAGAAAACTAAATCCGCAGACAATCAGAATGAGCGTAATCTGCAACTGGCTTAACGAGAAAAACATTCCATTGGAAAGAGTTCAGGAACTGGCAGGTCATAAATGGCCAGGGACAACTGAGAAATATATCAAAGCGAATGCTTTGGAACAGCGGGGATTGATAAATAGATATTTTCCAAGCATATGACAGGTGTTTATTAAAATTGAAATTTCTTATCTTTGTAACAATGAATAAAAATCTTTATATAATAGCAGGCTGTAACGGTGCAGGTAAAACTACAGCCTCATTTACAATTCTTCCTGAGATATTGCAGTGTAAAGAATTTGTAAATGCGGACGAAATTGCCAAAGGGCTTTCTCCTTTTCAGCCCGAAAAGGCAGCCTTTGAAGCGGGAAGGATAATGCTTCACAGAATCAATGAATTATTAGCCAACAATGAAGTCTTTGCTTTCGAAACGACTTTAGCCACTAAAAGCTATAAGCAGAAAGTGATTGCAGCTCAGGAAAAAGGCTATAAAGTGGTGCTTTTGTTTTTTTGGCTCAATAGTGTTGATCTCGCAATCGAGAGGGTTAAAACAAGAGTTCAGGAAGGCGGTCACAATATTGAAACCGATGTTATTAAACGCAGGTATAAAAATGGAATAACTAATTTATTTGATATATATTTGCCTATAGTTAATGAGGCATTGATTTTTGACAACACAGCTGTAAAAGCTGAATTAATAGCACAAAAAACTTTAGGCAATGACATTGAAGTTATAAATGAAATCAAGTTCGATAAACTCAAAAATGACCAATCATGGGAGAACACAAAACAACAACAACGACACCGACTCAGAAGAAGATTATAGAGGCAATGGATAAAGTTTCTGAAAAACTAATTGAGTTTAAAAAGAAAAATAACAGCGATTTGGTTGTTATGCAGGACGGTAAAATCGTAAGGATAAAAGCCAGCTCTTTGTAAAATATTATTCAATAACAGTGAAAAGCTCTCAGAAATGAGAGCTTTTTTTATTTGCAGACTAAAAAATTATTAGGAAAATAATTAAACTAAATCTACTTTCGCATAAGCTGGAAAATGCTAAAAGAACGTTCTTTATATAGAGATTTTTTGCAAGAGGTCATTTACTGTATAGGAAAATTTTACAGACCCTTATAAGTATAAGTACAACGGCAAGGAGTTCCAAGACGAGCTGGGACTGGGACTTTATGATTATGGTTGGAGAAATTACGACCCTGCAATTGGAAGATGGATAAATCCTGACCCACTTTTAAATGATTTGAAGTTTACTTTTGATGACAGTCAAGTTGATGAAGACGATGACGATGAAGTTTTAGAAGCAATAATTACAAAAATTGATACTGGAGGAGGGATTTATAATCCAGATAATCTAAATCCTTATGGCTACGGTTATGATAATCCAGTAAGTTTTGCTGACCCAGATGGGAGATGCCCTATTTGTCCATTTATTCCACTTGCCATGTTACTCTTTGCTTCCGAACCTGCTATGGCACCCACGAAAGACCATGCTGGTGATTCAAGAAAAATGTCAGAAGCAAAAGAAGCAAAAGGTGCTATGATATTGTCGACAATTCCAATAGCTAGAGGTGCTTCAGCTCTTAACAAGCTCTCAAATGCTACTAAAGGAAAATCAACGATAAAAGAAAATGCAGAAAAAGGCAAGAAATGGGAGAAAGAAGTAACAAAACAATTAAAAGAAGAAGGGCACGATAATGTAAGTGAGCAGATTACTGTTAGTCCTAATGATGGAAAAGGTGGCACTACACCAAATGTTCGAGTGGATAACATGAGTAAAAAAGATGGTAAAATTAGACTTACTGATGCAAAGTCATCAAAAACGGCTGGTAATACAAAAAATCAAAAAGTTGGATATCCAGCACTTGAAAAACATGGAGGTACAGTCGTCGGAAATAAAGGAGCGGCACATGGTTATCCTGCTGGTACAAAGATACCGCCGACAAAAGTAGATATTATAAGACCTAAGTAAAGAGAAATGAGAAATTACGAAATAAAAGAAAAATTACTTTCCAAATTAGAGGTTGTATTATCGCAATACAATTACAAACTGAAGAAAAGTGCCGATGAGTTTATCCATAAAAATAAAGACGGATGGTTTAAGTTTCAACTTATTTTTTTAGAGAGAGATGATGATTGGGAAATAAATTTGGGAATGCTTATTAGAATTGACAATATTGAAAACATTTATCATAAAGGCTCGTATTTTGAACCTAAATATCATAAAACTACACCTACAATTGGAATCACGGTTGAAAATTACATTAATGATGGAAATGAATATCGTTTTGATTTAATAAAATCTCAAGATGTAGAGACTTGTTTCAACGGTATATTTGAGCTTTTTAAAGAAGTCGCAATACCATTTTTTGAAAAATATAAAAGTATAAATGAAATTGAGAAAGCAATAAATGTAAAAGAAGGAAACAGTATTTTTTCTGGGATAAAATACGAAGGTAACCTCGGAATAATACTAGCTAAGCTTGTTAATAATCCTGATTATGAATTTTTTAAAGCAAAATATTTGAAATATTACACAGAGGATTATGACGGATTTTATTTGGAAGAATATCTAAATATCATCAAGGTTCTAGATTCTATAGTCCTTCAATAAATTTTCACATGTAAATAAGGGATGTGCAAACTAAAAATGTAGACAAAGTTAAGGGTGTATTTTTGCACCCTTATCTTTTTTGATTACAGTAACAAAATTAAAAAAAATAAAAATATGTCTATTGAAGATAAAAATCTAATAGATCTTATTAGCGTAGATAAACAGGGAATATTAGTTCTGACGATATCTGATCATTTAAAGTGGGATGATAAGAATGAACATTTATTACTTTTACAAGAGAAGATAAATAGTTATCTGGATTTCATTGAAAACGGTCAATTGGATGAAAGCTATCCTGATAAAGCTGATAAAAAAATTATGATACAAATTGTTTTTAAATATCAGCCGAACAAAACAGCTGAAGATTTTTTAGAAAAAGCTGGAGAAACTGTTAAAGGAATTGGTTATGGTTTTAATTTCTATCAGCTTAATCAATAAATGATAATGTCAGACAAAATTTTAAAGAAAATATAAATATGTTGCAATTTGATCCTGAGATATGGGGAACAGTTTCTGATTGGTTTATGGTAGCAGTTACTACGTTAACAGCTTATTATCTGTACAAAACACTAAAATCACAAAAAGAAGTTCAGATAACTCAAAATAAACTTTTTGAAATTGAGAGTGTGAGATTCAGGGAAAGTATAAAACCTGTTCTTAAGTATAATATTTCTGAAAACATTATTACTCCTCAAGAAAGAGAAAAAAGTAGAGTTTATACGATTGAAGTTACTAATGATTCTTATAATACGGCATTAGAAATTTCAGTTGATCATCCAGAAAGAGACGATATTAAAAGAGTAGCTTGGGCACCACAGAAGCAAAATCATCTTAAAAAGACGGATGGAATTTATCTAATTCACTTTTTGATTGAAAAATTTAGCGATAATCATTTGATAATTTTCAGTATTGAATATAAAGATCTCTCTGGAACAAAATATAAACAAGGTGTTCTTTGTAGAATTGATAGTTATGGGAATGAAATTAATCCTTATCTGCCTGAAATTATAAATTAGATAAACTAAACGATTTAAGATAATATTAAAAGATAATTACAAATCGTCTAGTGCAGTTTTTTTTACTGTTGAACTATTGATTTTGTCAAAATATGCTAATTTAACGAAACAGCTTGTTACACTTTTATGATCAATTGATAATTGTATTTTTCCCTTGTCTGTTTCCCAAATCGAATAATATTTACAACGGTCAAACTTAACATCAAACATTTTTGTTCCATCATCTTTGGGCTCAGAAGAGCGGTTGTCAAACTTCTCAACCACAGCAGAAGGTTTCCCATATTTTTCTGTCAGCATCTCTTTTAGATTAATATAATTATCGTAAAGAGTTGACCAAGTATCTTTTTCAGGAAAAAGAACGGCTATTTTGTGGACTAAATCTTTCTGGTTTAATGTAGAAACGCCTACATAGCAGTCTTTATAACCTGCAAAATCTCCCTGCAATGTTGCCACTCCATCTTTCGTGCTTAGATGGTCGAATCCATTTTGTTTCATTTTTAATACATATTCTTCAAGCGTGCCATCAAGCGGAACACCTTTAAATACCAAATGTTTTGAAGTATCATCTTTTGTTTGCGAAAAAGAATTGTAAATAGGCAGTAAAAGAGTTAACATGATTAAAATTTTCTTCATAATCTATTATTTTTAATTTCTTTAATTAATGATGATTGCTACTTTCAGTTCTCGGCAGTTGATCTAAAACAATTTCTTTACGGTAAGTATTAAATAAAGTTAAGAAAAAGAGACTGAACTTATCTTTGAGCTGTTGTCGGCTAGTTTCAGTTTGACTTTGAGCGCAATTATTATAACTAACAACAACTTCATTGAATAATGTAATTTCATTAGCATAACCATAAAGTTGAATTAGTTTGTTCACTTCTGACATTAAACCCTTAATATCATTTTCAGCAGAGAGCTTGTTTGTGAATTCCCATAGCTCTACTATTTTTTGAAATAAAATAAATCGATATTCTAATCTTTTTTCAAGTTTCTTTGACTTAAGATTGAGAATTGGTGTTATAATAAAACCCGTAATTGAAATAATAAATCCTATACTTCCTAGAATTAAAGCAACAATATTTGATGTATCCATTCGCTTACTAATTTTGAAAAACTTAATTTTATTTTTGATTAAACTTAAAAGTTTTATCTCCAATTTTAACCTGAGTATTAATGCCTGAGTGGATTAGAGACAGGGCTAAGTCGAAAGGCTCTTTAGCATCTTTAGGTTTATAGGAAACAAACACTTCAGTCCCTTCGTAAAAATTCATCACCATTGCAATTAAACCAAATTGATCTGGCTCAAAGAATTGATAATTGAATATTTTCGGATTTTCACCTTTTAATTCATGGGGAATTTCATCAGTTTTAAGTTTTTCTTTTACCATTGCAGTCATGGTTGCTGTTGTCTGGTCATTATATTTTATAAATCCCATTAGCATTTTTATTTCGCCTTCAAAAGTATATCCAAACTCATTATAATAAAGACCATATGCAATATGTTCAAAACATTTTAATAATCTCTCATAATTAGGATTGCCATGGAGTACAGGAAACTTTTTTCCATTCTTTGTCTTTAATGTGTAGTTTTTCGCATTTCGTATAATTTCCTTGTCTAAAAAATCTTTACTTTTTCTGCGGAGGGCCCTGTCAATTTTGGTCTGTGTCTGTAAATATCCAATAGGATTATTTCCAACGATGCTGGCAATTGTAACCATTAGAAATTCGTCATCATGTGACTTATTTGAGTTATGTTCATCACATGAAGGAACAGTTATTAAATTATTTCTAAAATTTAAACCAAGAATATCTTTTGCTTCAGGAAATAAACTTATTGGAGGAACATGTTCTCTTGAAGTAGCTGGTGCTCCACATTTATAGCAGTATTTTATTTCATCCATAATAATCGTGACTTTATTTTTAACAGACTATTTTGTAGATGTTGTCTGTTTGTCATTTCAAATTTAAGGTTTTATATGAAATTATCTAAAATTCTTACAGATTTAATTGAGCGGATAATTTCAAGAAACAGGAAGAAGAGAGTCATATATCTATTTTACGATTTGACCAAAACGAGAGATTTTACGGCATTATTTCCTTATAGCTAATTATAATTACAGATTCTTCAAAAGCACTATAAATTTGCCCAACACTAGTTAAATTTTCTTTTCCTTTTTCAATTAAAAAAAATTCTAGCTTTTTCAGACCAGTGGGATTTTTACTCAGTACATTTCTCCAATCAGCTTTTCCTTTTATGAACTTTAAAAAACTCTCCTTGTCTTCTACTACAAAGTATTTTCTTCTTGGGTCTTCTGAGGTTAGAAGACCTATGTAATTACTAAAATAACCTCGTCTCCTTAATCCGTTAGAGCTTTTATCGTTCCATCTGCCAAATTTAAATTCAGCAATCCTTAAATTAGTTTCTAAATCAAATTTTTCTTTATGATTTCCAGCACCAAGCGATAAGTATTGTAATTTTTCATTTTCTTCAAGCCATTTTTTCTGTGCTATCATTATGCCTGTTGCATGAACAATTTCATCAATCTGGGCGGAAGCTTCTTTAATTATTTTGGAAGCGGAGAAAATATTTTCAAAATCATAATCCGAAACTACTGTATCGAGTTTTTCTAATGTTTTGAAGGTTTCCCGTATATCTAAGTTTTTAAATTTATTAATTATGCTGAGTGCTTCTATTAAATCCATTTTTTCAATTTTAGTATTTAAATGTTCAGTCGCCACATGGCTATGCTCATTTTTTTGCAATGATGTCCTTTAAATATTGAAAGAAAGAAAGAAAGAAAGAAAGAAAGAAAGAAAGAACATCATTTCAAATAATGAGTCGTTCGAATCCTTAAGCTTTTATCTTTCTGTTATCAAGAAAGTTGAAATTTTCAACCACTTTTCATGTTTGGAATAAATAATATTGATGCTGATTTCGATGTCACAGCAAATATAAAACAGCCTGCTTTAATTTGCTTCATCAAAAACAAATCAGTATCAGATGAATTTTTGATGTCCTATTTTATTTTAAAGCCTGTAAATACCTTGCAGGCATTGAGTTTTTTTAAGCGTCCTGATTTAATGTTTAAAACCTTGACAGGCGAATAAAAAATAATTAAAAAAAAATCAACTTTTTTAAAAAATAGGAATATTTATATATAAAGGAAAATATTATGGATACAATTGTACAGTTAGTGGTGGTTATTTTTGTCTTTATCTTTGTGATGACTATTGTTTTAAATTTTGTAAAAAAAGACAGAATACCTCTTATGGGAGATTTTTTTGAGAAAGTCCTTCCAAGATTACCAATCAGTAAAATATTTTCAAGAAAAAAGAAATAAGCTTTTTGGGAAATATATAATAAGCTTTTTGGTACTTTTATTAATGAAACTAAACGTAAAAAATCTAATGAACAATATAATTACGGGTTACAATTATGATACACCCGAAGATGCAATAGTTTCTTTAGAAACTGCATTTTCAAAAAAGGATATAGTAAATGCTATTGCTTCAAAAGATTTTGAAGCAGAAGCAAAAATAGTTTTGCGCAGGACAAATGTAGAGATTAATGAAGAAACTGTTGATCTGACGGCAAAATTACTTGAACTCTCACTTGTTGAGTATATTCTAAATAATGGGTTTCCTGATTTTTCTATGGTAAAAAGGCAATTTTCTGAATTAAGTGAAATAGATAATCATTTGTTTTTCATCGAGGAAATATTAATCTATGAGAATGGTGAAACTTTCAGTAATATAGTTTTTCTAACATATGAGAATGAAAAATGGAAAGTAGCTATGACTGAGGAGAAATAATCTTAATGTGATGCTTAAGAATTACTCCATTCTTTCACAAATTTCTTCGAGCTGTACTATTAATTCTTTTTTGAGCATTTTCTGAAGATTTCCTGTACTTTCTGAATTTTTAATACAGAGAATCAGATCCTTGAAAAGATCAGTATTATCGAGAAAATAAGTTTTTATGTTTGAAAAACCGTGGCGCTGTTTAAGCAGGCTCGTAAACTGGACTAAAGTTCTATTTTCACAGCTTTGGAGGTGCGTCCATAAACTTTGGGCGCTGAAATTCTGAAACAGCTCTTTGTTTATGTTATATTCATCAAATACATCTTTCATCTTCTCCAAGTCATTCTGTGCAATAGCATTTAAAAGTGAATTCGTTTTTTCTTTTTCAAATTCTTTCTCGCTTTCATTAATATACTCAATAATTTTATCTCTTAAGATTGTATCATCAGCAGGATTTTGATCCATATCAAATGAAAAGTTTCGTGTTCTCTTAATAGGTACAAAGTCTTCTTTGGCAATAAGAAGTCCTTCAAGCAGAATTTCCCTTATCTCATCTTTTGTATGGTTAATAATAAAATTTTCAGAATAGAAATTTAAAAATTTAGAAATCTGCAGATAATCTGAGATTTCATATTTGCCTTGTTTTGCAAAAAGTAAGAACCGCTCAATATTTTCATTAAATTCCTCATTAGATAACTGTCTGAATTTATTTGTTGCAACATTTGTGAAGGTAGCATTTTCAATTGTAGGCTCAACAGGAATACGGCTTTTAAGTTCATTATTAAATTTTTCAAGATCCAAATAACCTGTGAGTATGAACTGGTATACAGCTGGATAAAAAAAGTAATCCTGTATATAATTGGAAAGATATCTGTTATAGAATTTTTCCAGTTCGCTTTCTTCTTTTTGAGTTTTTTCAGCTTTTTTCGAAAGTAAACTAAATGAAGGGTCGAAATTGAACATCACATAGGCTGGATTCAATAAATCAAGATCATTAAAATTGTTATAGTTACTGGAATTCAGATTACCTTTTTTAAACTCCAGTGTAATAATCAATGTAAATAATATAATTTCTTTTTTAAATTCTAGATTTGATTTTAAAACAGGAAATAATTTATTTAAAGCTTCAAGGTAAAAAGATAAATTCCTTAGATTTTCTTCTTTAAACTCTGCTAAAATTTCAAGTATATATGATTTATTCTGATCTAGGAAAGATGAGAATTCAGGATCCGGAATTTTATATCTCTCAATAAAAAATGGGAAGATATAATTTAAATCATTACTGAAATTTAATACCCTGCCAATAACTTTTTCTTTAATAGAGTTATACGTGGATTTATTTACATCCTCACTATCCGGTATTTTGGATTCATCAGATAGAATGAGAACTTTCGAGTTTTTATGTTCAACAAAATTATTGATATATCCCAGCACTTCGCTTAAAGGAATATTACATCTTTCAAGGTCATCAAAGCATATTACCTGCTTTGAAAAAAGTGCAGTGTCAACTTCAACATCTTTTAAAATTTCTTCAGGACTAAAATTGTATTTACTCTGTATAATTTTTCCTCCTATATTTTTTAAGAGATTAAGTGTCGAGACAGCCTTTTTTGTATCTAATTTATTTAGAAAAGGGATAAGTTTAATCTTTAACTGATAATCTAGTGTTTCTATTTTATTCAATCCATTTAATGAAATATATAAAGTTTTGAAGTTATTCTCGTCACAGATTTTACTTAAAGAGTCTTTCCAGAAATAAGTTTTACCGCTTCCCCAGCTACCATTAATAAGTAAAGCATAATTCGAATTAACTGTTTTTAAGTAATCTTCAAATATTACTTTGATATGTGAACTGTCCATAGACTGAATATTTTTTTGTTAAGAAATGCGTTTGTTATTATGTGAAGCAAACATCAAAAAATGACTGTTTACTCTTTCAGAAGTGTTATAATATCTGTTACATTATTAGCTGAAATAAAATCTAATAAAAATTTCTCAGCTTCTTCTTTTTGCTCTTGAGAAGTGGTAAAAGTATTTAAGTAAAAATCTTGATTTTCATCTGCTATGTGGATTATTTCAGTGTAGCCTCTTGTAATTAGAGAGCCTTTAAGCTTTAGCACTTTAAGCTCTTTATCCCTTTCAATTTCTTTTTTCACTCTAAGCTTTATCGTTTTATTCATG
Source organism: Flavobacterium johnsoniae UW101 (assembly GCF_000016645.1). Lineage (NCBI taxonomy): Bacteria > Pseudomonadati > Bacteroidota > Flavobacteriia > Flavobacteriales > Flavobacteriaceae > Flavobacterium > Flavobacterium johnsoniae. The sequence continues at coordinate 4,324,815 of NC_009441.1, read as the reverse complement.
GTATTTATTTTGGTATTTTAAAAAGTCAGAACAAATAAACTTTAAAAACAAAAAAGAGACTTGAAAGTCTCTTTTTGGAATTAATATATCTTTTATAAAAGCATCATTTTGCTTTTAGTAATTTTTCCAAGTATTCGACTTTATCTTTTTCCGCCTGAACCAAACGCTCATAAAGTTTGATCTGCTGTTCGTGGGATTCGATTAATTTATCTAATGGATTAAAATTGCATACATTATTTGCAAAAGTATTATTGCCTGAATCGTTAAAAGTATTAAAATAATTAAACACACCTTCTTCCGAAAAATTCTTAATTGCCTCTACACTTACACCCAATGCTTTTGCTACTTCGATTAGTTTTTCTTCTTCGATAGTCTCGCTGTTTTCCATAATAGAAATCGCCTGCTGGTTTGTACCCATAGCCTGTGCCAGTGCTTCCTGTTTCATGTCTTTCAGTTCACGGATACGGCTGATTTTACGCCCCATGTGACTTGGTTTTGTTGATGTATTCATAGCTCAAAGATAATAATTAAGAATAAAAAAGTAAGTCCTATGTATGATATAGAAATTTTACTGTACGGTATGATACAAATTGATACGGTACAGTACGACTAATCACTTACTTGCTCGTGTGTTAAACAAAAATACAATTTTTCACACAAGTATTAATTAAAAAAATTAAAATTATGAGTAGTGCAATTCAATTTCAAGATCAGAAAGAATTGGAGAATGCCGTTAGAGAGCTCCAATCATTTATGGACATTACAGCGGTCACCCTGCATGAGGCAGAGACCGCAGGTAAAAGAGGTTATATACTTACTATAATCTTAAGGGAAGATTCACAGCAGATTGCATCGGAAATGTATGACTGGGCGGATAAGGTTTTAAAAAAGTATCCGTCCGTTCCTTATGTAATTATAAATCTATGGGATGTACTGCATCGCTTAAAGCATGGGAGCTTGTATTATTTAAAGTGGTATTTATCAAACATAAGTCTGTTTAAAAACGAGGAGTTTGGTTTTAAGATTACAAAAGATATTCCCTCTGTATCCGTTCTGCTAAAAAAAGCAGTAAAGAAAAACAGCGGGCTTTTAGCCAAAGCAGAATCATTAAGAAGAGGTTCCCAGCATTATGAGGGAACAAATAACCATCATATGGCAATCTATACAATCCATCAGGCGGTCAACCTTCTTTTTGGTATAATCGGAGAACTTGTCATGGGAAAATCTCATTCGAATCATTATACACTAGAGCACTTAAATACGATAAAGGATTATGCACCTATTTTGAAACAGGTGTTCAATACTGATCATGATAAGGATAGAGAAATTGCCGATTTACTTGATAGAGCAAGGATTGAATTCCCTTATGGAGGCAAAACAAAAATTAAGAAAGACAGGGTTAAAGATGCACAGAAGAAACTTTACCGCATCTTAAAAGAAACTAAGAAAATCTTCCAAGACCAGCTTTCTTACTGCGAGGAAAAATCCGTTTTTTTTATTGAACCAAAACAGAATCCAGAAATTTTAAACGATGGTGTCATCGACTATGAGAAAATTGTCAGTGATACCGTTACGTCTTATCTTAAGACCGAGGCAGTTTATTGTTTTGGAACAGCGGAAAAAAGGGTTAAACATTTTTATCTATTAGTACTTTTCAAAGAAAGTAAAGTAAATGCAGTGCATGATCTGGCTGATATGATTAAAAGCAGAACCAAAGAGCAGTGCACAGCAACACTTTTGATTCATCATATTTCAGAGCTTAAGAGCGCAACAGGCGATCAGAAATATTTCTTTTTGAATGTTATAAAAAATGGAAAGGCTTTATTTAAAAAAGAATCTGTTGCTTTAGAATTTGGAGATCTTCCAGTTCGCAGTATAACATCAGCAAAAGAATACCTCTGCTATAGAAATATTGTGGTAAACTACATGGAAAGCTGGCAGGGAGATTATGAATGGGCGTGTTATGCTCCTCTTAAAGGTCTGATGCTCCATACTATGGCAGAACAGATCTGTCTTGGGATGATCCGTTTGTTTATGGGGTATTCTCCAAATCATTTTTCCCTTTCTTATCTATTAGAAATCTGTGATTATTTTAACCCTGAAATAAGCACTTACTTCCCGCGGGTTACAGAGCAGGACAGAAACTTGTTTACGATATTAAGCAGATCATATGCTTCACTGAGATACAGCGGTGCAGATACTTTTTCTGAACTCGATATGAATCTTTTGCAGGATCGATACAATGATTTTGCTGGTTTTTGCACAGCTGTTGTAAAAGATGAATTAGGACGCACTGAGAATCTGATTTCGGCTGAACTTTAAACAGACAGATCATGTATTATAATATTTTAACACAGAAAGACCATCCCAAATATAGGGCAGTCAAGAAAACAGTGAAACTCTTGGTAGAGTTTGTAGAAGCTGAGTGTGTTTACTTTTCGGATTCTGCTATAGAATCAAAAATAGGGATTCTGACAATTGTTGTGAGCAAAAAAAGCCCCCATTACTATGATGATGTTGTCTTCCATTTATGGAAAGTAATTGAAAACTACAATAATTTTTCATTCTGTTTTTTTGACAGGGAGTGTATAAAGAGAGAAGTGGGAAAAGGAAATTTATTTTTTATTTTCAATTGTAAAGAAACGGATCTTGTGTATAGAAACACTGAAGGGAAAACTGTTCTGGATATAAAAAAATTAAATATGAAACGGCTTTTGAAAAAGACTGTTGCAAATTATCAAATGTGGATATCAGAGGCCAATACTATTGGCAGAGACTTAAAATACCACCGTGGAAACGAGAATCATTTAATGGCATTGTATGTTATACATGAGCAGTTTCGATATCTCTTTATTAACGCTTCATGGGTTCTAACGGGTGAATGGGTGATAGATGGAAACATTTCAGACCAGCAGGAGCGCATTGCGAAGTTTAATAGTGTCTTAGGCAACACTTTTGATTTAGAAAACAAAGAAGAGAAAGAAGTTTTAAGAAAGCTTGATCTTGCCCGAAAAGCTGTTCAGTGGGGAGAAGAAATTGAACCATTAACTGCAGAAATTGTTGAATCAGCATATGAAAAAATGCAGTGGCTGATGAGTGAAGTAAAAACAATGTATCAGCAGTATGCTGAGCAAACCAAACAAATATTTAAAGAATATGGAAACCAATGATAATAAAAAGGCGGATGATTTTATCAAAGAACTGAAAAGCAGTTTTTATTTTAGAACACTGACCCCGCAGAGAGAGAAAGAAGGTATTTATCATGCAGATATAAAATTTACGAGCTACATAAAACTCATTTATACAGTACAGGATCTACTCAAAATAGCACTTCACACACTGGAGAATTCAGATCTTGAGAATTCCAGCCAGATCGAAGATCCCGCTTTTCATCTTACGAGTATTTTGGAAATTGCAATACAGCTACTTCCGTGCAGTGAAGCGGAAGGGCTTGATAAACTGCATAAGCTTTATTTAGAGACTAATAGTGAAAATAAAAATGAACAAATGGATAACTAATTTTTTAAATCATGAAAAAGAAGAAAAAAAACTTTGAAACCAAGTTCTGGGCTGGATTTGAGGCGGGAAATCCATTTGAAGCATCTGATGCCCTTTTTGATTTTGCACATCTTGACTACTATAAGCGAAATTTAACGCAGGCAGTACTGTACAGCTTTAAAGAAGAAATATGCAGTAATGATAGACCAAGCGAGATTTTTATATTCTATAAAGCAATATGCTCATTTTTGAAAACATACTACTGCCTGCATAAAAAAAGCAGTAAATGGAGAGTGAAAGAGTCAGTGCGCACTGAAAATGTATTTCATCTCACTTCATTGACAAAGCAGGAATATGACAATCCTTTCACAGTATTTCGAAAGGCATTTGCAGAGAAAAGCCTTAAGGAGTTTGAATTTTTCCTTTCTGAAATAGTGAGCGTTTCATTGTCTCCATACAAAGGAGACGGTGATATTGATCTTACGACTCCGTATATCCATTTAATAAAAATGCTTGATGCAGGAGAGCTTATGCGTGAAAGAGGGCTTGAAAAAATAAAAAAAGTTAATGAATCTAAAGAGAATGCCGAATGATGAAGTTAGTGCATCATTACATAGATACTAGATTTAACTAATAAAATATATAGATATGAAAAAAAATAAAATCAAATTAAATAATCTGGTTGAAAATCCTGAACGTTATTTTATAATGCTCAAACCTGCATCAAAAATGCGGAACGATATACACAATCTCGAAATAAATGTGCAGGGATATTCAGACCTGTTCTGCCTGATTATGGATCTGCTAAAAGCTGGAATGCTTGCTTTAGAAGGAGTTGAAGGAAGCGGGGAAAATGTTAAAGATCCTGAAAGATATGTTGGAAGTCTGCTCAGGGTAATAGAAATGCTGATCCCGCTGGAAGAAGGAGATTTACTGGATTTGCTTTATATAAAACATCTAAATGAGAAAAATAAAAGTGGCTCCCAGTAACTTTTCTCCAATTGTAACTATAATAAAAACGGCGACTTCGGAGGCGTTTTCCAGCCCCGCAGGGCAAGTTGTTTTGAGATGCTGAATTCATTTCAAGCATCTCAAAACACAACTTGCAGTGTTCTGGTGAACACATTATTAGAATATATTTTAATTGAAAGGGCTTGATGCCCTTTTTTTTTGTAATGATTATAGGTTATTTATTTTAGAAATCTGCAAAGTGTGCAGGCTTATGACACAGCCTGATCATATAGCAGTTTTTTCGGTGAAGCCAGCAGATTGTGGGAAGATATATTAACGCAATAATTAACTTATATATTTTACTTATAAGCAAGGGCTCAAGTATTCAGGACTGCAAGTAAGCAAGTATGCAGGTGTTTAAGTATTCAAGTATTCAAGTATGCAGGAATGTAAGCAGGTAAGTATGTAAGTATGTTGGCATGCAAGAACGCTGGCATGCAGGTTTGCAAGCCTGCAAGCATTTACTTATATTTATAAGTGTTTTTAAAAGCATAAAAATGTAAAAATGCTTTTATAGTTTTTTAGGAAACTTTATGGTTTTATTTCCAGCAAACATTAAAAGAAAATTTAAAATTGCAGAATACCACTAAAAATATTTTTCCAAAGAAAACAGAAAAACGGAAAAAAGAAAAAGAAAGCAATTTCACAGGACGGGGTGCAGACAGGCCAAAAGGAATCGGAATAAGTCCCGAAGGGTGTCTTGTGAGGCACGAGCAAGGCATTATGCCGAAGTCTTTTTGCCAGACTGCGACAGCCCGTCCTACCTTGGGTTTCTTTTTATTATTTCTTTTGATAAAAATCTAAACAGCAATCAGCAGATAAATGACTGCATATAAAAACAGAAGACTTTTCGGGAATTTTGTAATTGCAAACTTGGAAGATAGCCAGATATTGCAGAATGCTTCTTAAAACAATTTTGAGCTCTGTAATATATTATTCAGATAATCGTTTAAAAGCATACGCCATTGTGCGGATAGTAAACATACATTTGGAAGATTATGTTTATGGACATGCCCTCCACTGCATTGAAGTGATTAATCACTGCGGATGGAGGGTTTAATTTATCAAATACAATGCTAAATCCAGTGATAGGGTTTGTCCTTACGGTTGAGGTAGCAGTACATTTCTTCCTTTTTGAGTTCGGGAAAGAATTTTATAGCACGGTCAATAGCATAATTGGGAAGGAAATGGATTTCGTCACGGATAGCTGTGACAACTTTATCATGTCCATAAAAGCGCACGATTTCATCTATTTCATCCTGTCCTCCACGTTCTATGATACGCGCAATAATAGTTTTGTATGCTTTGTCAAAGTCCATGGCATCTATGTCGAAATCCCAAAAGAAGACCCGATCCAGATTAGGAACTCTGCTGTTTTTTTTAACTTCTGCCATATAGTAAAAATACGATTTTTAAGCTTCTTATTCAAATTTTATCTCCTAAATCCGCGTCTTTTACCTGGTGGAGGAATTTGATTTTTTGGCTCGGAAAAATCAAAAGAAGGATTGAAAACTGCTTTTTTCAGACGCTGGGTCATTTTTGTCCAGCTGGTTTCTTTTCCTTTCAGGAGTTTAACTTTTTCTTCCATGTCTATATTTTCATGATGCAGTAATGAATGGGAAGCCAGTGCGGGATTTCCATTGTATTTGTTATGGTAAGCATCTAAATAGGTCTTAAGGGGATGATGTTCCAAAAGAAAATACATATCCACAAAATCTTTTATCCTTGTGCCGTTTTGAAATATCGCATGGAGTTTCATAGCGCCTATGTCTTGTAGAGATACCAGTCTGATTCCCTGCTCGGTCTTGATCGGCTCCTGCCATGGATATTTATGGGCTAGAACATCTACTTTAACCTTACCGATATTTAAAAGCATTGTATTGTCAAACAGCTCCCTGATTGTAACAGTATGCTCACTTCTTAAATGAGCAAGCATATCCTGTACATTAAAATCCTGTGTGGAGAACAGATCTAAATCGACGCTTAACCTATGGCCGATCATCAGGCTCAAGGCAGTACCGCCGACAAGATTGAATTCTTTCAGTTTTTCATCTTTCATAAGCCTTTGGAGAAGTTCCCACATCTGGGGAGTAACAGTTTCTTTATACAGCATAATTTCATGTTTTCAGAAAATTAATTCTGAAAAAGTTCTGCTCTTATGAAGTGTCTTCTGATGGCTTTATTTGGCGAGGGAAGGCCAATGAGAAAGATATAAGACAGTATGGGGCAGTTATGCCAAATACTGCTAAGCACTTCCAATTAATTCCAAATTGAGTTTTAACTGCCAGTTATCGGATATATTGGACTTAAGCAATACCATTAAATTGAAGCCATGGAAAATGAAGAGAAAAAGAATCCGCACAAAGGAGGAAGGCCTTCCAAAACAGATCCTGCAGTGCACCGCTATTCCATCAGCCTTACTGCAGAAGAAAATGCCCGTTTCCTGACTCACTTTGAAGTATCAGGAATGCATGTAATGGCGCATTTTATTACAGCCTGCGTATTTCAGAAGGGGGTTAAAACAGTCAGGATCGATAAAGCCACAATGGATTATTATATGCGCCTGACCTCTTTTTACAGCCAGTTTAGGGCTGTCGGGGTAAACTACAATCAGGTTGTAAAGCTTTTATATCAGAAATTTTCCGAAAAGAAAGCTTCTGCATATCTGTACAAGCTGGAAAAACAGACAATAGAATTAGCCGTCCTGTCCAAAAAAATCATACAGCTAACCGAGGAATTTGAACAAAAACACCTGAGAAAAGATTCCTGATATTACAGCGAAAACTGCAAGTGAGACTGATCTAAGCAAATGTTTATTTGTGCCCAATGTATGAAACACGATTTTCAATGTACCGTATATAAAAAATTGATAGCATACATTGCTGTGATTTTTTTAATTGCCTGCAATTGCAAAAATGCAGTTCCGAAGTCATGTTTCATATCACCTTTTTTATCAATCACATAAGATCACCTCCCCGTAGTTTACGGAATCATAAAAGTCCGCTGTTGCGGACTCAATCTATTTCGTCCATACCTTCTGCAGGTTTGCAGAATAATATCATATCTGAAAACAAATTGTCTTGTACATTGTGACTTTACAAGACAAACAGTGCCGGCAGTGCCAATTTTTCTACAGCTTCAAAAACACATATTTATATTTACAGGAAGACTTTAATACTTCTTTGATATAATGCAGTACTGCCAAACGGCTTCGGTCGCCTTATCTCCGACAAAATGGAAAGCATCAATATTTATGGAAACTTTAGAAACACTATTCCGGTCTTTCGAGACAGGAATCCGAAGTGCCAAGGCTTTAAAGCCCAAGCAGTACCTTAAGAGTATCGGACTGGAATATTCAGATCTTCGGATCGGCTTCAATTCAGGCCAGTTCCATCACCGTAAAACCCTCGAGTCCAAGGATGCGTTTGAAAAACTCGGCGTAATTACAAAAAGCGATGCGGGAGTTCGGGATGATTCCTTTACGGCCTATACCGTCTTTGGACGTTACGGGCTTATTTTTCCTCTTCTTGACAGAAACAGCAGGATTGTGAATTTTTTCGCACTGCGTTTTGATCTGGATGAAAAAAAGCAGGATTACCTGAACATTGAAGGAATCTACCCCGCCTATCCGCATCCCCTTACCAAGAAATTATACTTAGCTCCGACAGTCATTGACTGCGCAAGTTTAATACAGAGTAAAGTACTGGATCAGAGGGAAGCCGTTATAGCGCTTCATGACGGGGAACTGCTCGAACAGCATTTAGAAGTTATTAAATCGTTATATGAACTGGAAGTGATAATAATCTTTAAGCGGTGATAAAATGGAAAAGATCAGATTACAGATGCAGGAGTTAAGACCCGATGTTCCACTATCTATAGTGGAACTGCCTGAGGGGCACAGCCTCAATGATATGTGGGTCAATTATGGGACAGAAGGAATATCGAATCTTTTGAAAAGCGCCAAAACGGAAAAAGCTGGCGAAGGACTGCAGATTGTCAATGGCTACAAGATAAGCTATAAAGGGCTCTGTGGAACTTTCTTTGTTCTGGGAAACCTGCCGATGGATTTAGGAAATCTGAGAATTTCCCTTCAGATTGTGGAATACAATACAAACAGAAAGCACAGGCTTAAAATCGATTTGTTTGATTTTTCGAGCGTGCAGAGCCAGTGCACAGATTTTTCGGAAAAACAGGGCTTTGATTATGATAATCTTGAAAAGGATTTAGTAACGCTTACCGATCTGCTGGAACAGCACAGGGAAGCCTTATTTGAAGCGGAGATCAACCCAATGGCGGAGCGTTATGCGGAAAAGGAGCTTACGCCTTTGGCGCAGGAAAAGGCTGTTACCTTTCTTACTAAACCCAAACTGCTGGAAAACATAAACAGACTTTTGGAGCAGAACGGCATTGTCGGGGAAGAAGAAAACAGAATCCTGATTTTTATTCTGGCATCGAGTTATAAAATGCCTTACCTGATGCACGGACTTGTCCAAGGATCAAGCGGAGAAGGGAAAAGCCATCTGATCAACGGAATTGCAGGATGCATGCCTCAGGAAGATGTGATGAACATGACCCGCATTACAAGCAAATCGCTCTATCACTACAGAGACAAGGAACTAATCAACAAGCTGATTATCATTCAGGATTTTGACGGTCTTGATGAAGAGGCGCAGTATGCTTTCAGGGAAATGCAGTCCGCCAAATTCCTGACCAGCTCGACCGTGGTCAAAGATATATTCGGCAACAACAGGGGAAAAATCAAACAGGTGCATGCTCATTTTGCCAGCCTTACCACAACCACAAAAGCCGAGGTGTACTACGACAACATGAGCCGTTCGGTAATCGTAGGCGTTGATGAAAGCCAACAGCAGACACTCAGGATTATTAAAAAACAGAACCTGAAAACAGCGGGACAGTCCGACAGCGAAAAGGAAGAACACGCAAAACAGCTTTTAAGAAATGTAATGCGAGTTCTGAAATCTTATGAGGTTGTAAATCCTTATGCTGATAAGCTCAGCCTTCCGATGGAAGCCAGAATGCTTAGAAGGCTGAACTCTCAGTTCCAGAATTTTGTCTCACAAATCACAATCCTTCACCAATACCAGAGGAAGACAGATACTAAAGGCAGGCTTATCACTGACAAAGCAGATATAAAGTCAGCGGTTGATTTATTCTTCAGCTCCATCATCATCAAAGTGGATGAGCTTGATAAAAGCACCAGACAGTTCTTTGAGAACCTTAAGGACCTTATAAAAAAGCAGAAAGAAGGAACATCAAAAAAATTCACGGCAAGGGAGATCAGACAGGGGCTCAATATCAGCAAAACAGCAACATTCCGCTACATGCACCTACTGCAGGAACTTGAATACATTCAGGCAGTGGAAGGCTCATACAACAGGGGGCTGAAATTCTCCATTGCCTACTGGGATGATATGGACAGGCTAAAATCCCGAATCAGAACGGAACTGCACCGACAGCTTGAAGCACTCTGAAAGAAACAGCAAAAACTAAATAAAAGGAACGCCAAGGAACACCAGCGGAACGCTGGAAGCCTTCAAAATACTGGCTATACGATACTGGCGTTCCGCGTTCCAGAAGGTGCGCAAGCACAGGCTTTCAAATAGCAGAGAATAAAACACAATAATTAAAAGAAAAATACAATGAAAAAAAATATACAGTCTAAGGACTTTCAAAGGCTCGCAGGGGCATTTGACAAATTTGTGAAAGTCCGGAATTACAAACAGGGAAGATCAAATCTGTACAGAAACATCATAACCGAATTTCTGATCTGGCTTGAACAGGCAGGAGTCAGCAGGATGCAGAATGTGACTTCAAAAGAATCCGTGAAGTATCTGGAATACCTCACAGCAAGACCAAAGAAAAGAGGGAACGGCGTACTGGCGGAAAAGACAATCAAACTGCATCTGTTTGTACAGGGGCTTTTTCAGGTTTACCTTCTTGAAAACAAAGAAATCCAGAATATCTATTATATCCCTTCCGTTTCGGGAGAAACCCAGAAGCCCAGAAATATCCTCACTATAGAAGAAATAAAACTGGTCTACCAGTATGCAGAGAATGAAATGGAAAAAGCCCTGCTGTCTATTGCCTATGGATGCGGACTGAGAAGATCAGAAATTGCAAACCTTGACTTAAAAGATGTAAGCCTTATCAAAGGAATGATTGTAGTGAGGCAGGGAAAAGGAAACAAAAGACGCGAAGTGCCTATGAGCGATACGGTTTTGGAATACTTAAAAAAATACATCAGGAATGAGAGACCTGAAAGGTTGTCAGGAAGAAACCAGAATGAGGAAGCATTCTTCATTAACAGCAGAGGCAGAAGATCAACAGGCGAAAACCTTAATGAGATCCTCAGCAAAATGATCGAGCAGACTGGAAAATTCGAGCTTGTCCAGAAAGAAATAACGCTCCACTGCCTTCGACACAGCATTGCGTTCCATCTGGCAGAGAATAATGCAGGGATTGACTTTATACGCAGTTTTTTGGGGCATACCCAGATCAATACCACATACATCTATGCGGTGCAGAACAAAAAACGCAAGCCAGTCGTAAACTTCTAAAAACGAACCAATGGAAAATAAAAAACCTGATCTTGAAAAGTACCTAAAAGGAATACTCTCCAAATCGACAGCAGAAAGCTACATGTACACCATCAATCATTTTTTAAATACCAATCCGAAGGCTAAAAGATACCAGTACAAAGATATAGTAAGGCATATGGATAAAGTGAGCCGGAAGCAGTCCAATGTCCAGTATCGGGTAAGGATACTGTCAGCCATTAAAAAATATTATGACTATCTGGTAATGTGCGGGTATCGAAATGACCATCCCTGCAGAAAGCTTAATATCAAAATAAAAGGCAACCAGACCATTCAGGTGCAGGATCTGTTTAACTCAGACGAACTTCAGCTTTTAATGGAAAGAGAGAACCGCTACAAGCATCTTGATGTAAGAAACAGCGTTTTGATTTCCCTTTTGATTTATCAGGGGCTTGCAAGTGATGAAATTGCAAGGCTGGCTCTTAAGGATATTGATCTGGACAACGGTACAGTTTATATCAAGGGTTCTGCCAATCTCAATAAAAGAACTCTGGAACTCGTGCCTAAACAAATGATTCTGTTTCATAATTATATTAATGAAACACGTCCTTCATTATTACGTGGCAGTACAGATAAATTCATATTGACCAAGCTTGGCAGACCTATTGTCGTGAACAGCATCCTTGCCATGATTGAGCCGTTAAGAGGATTATTCCCTGACAGAAAACTAAATCCGCAGACTGTCAGAATGAGCGTGATCTGCAACTGGCTAAATGAAAAAAATATTCCTTTAGAGAGGGTTCAGGAACTTGCTGGACATAAATGGCCAGGCACGACTGAGAAATATATTAAAGTGAACAGTTCACATCAGAGGGAAATAATTAATCGATATTTCCCTTTCTAAGATTGTATATTTGTGGCATGGAATTAGCTGTTTACTTATTCTAAATTATATTTTATACCTTTGTACTCTCAACCTTACATGTAGTAATTTATCAAATATGAGAAATTTTAATTTACATAAAGAAAAAGCCGTTAATAGTCTTTTGTTTGTGACTCACCAGCTTGAAAAAGCTGATACTCATAAAACTTACAAGATTTTATACTTTGCAGATCAAAAGCATTTGCTAAAATATGGAAGACCAATTTTTGGTGATACATATGTAAAAATGCAATATGGTCCCGTTCCTTCATTTGTAAAAAATGTAGTTGATGAAGAAATAGAAGGATTGGAAGAGGTAGTAGCAAAATACCATAGATTTAATTTACAACCTTTAACAGAAGCGAACTTAGATTATTTGTCTCAGAGCGATTTAGAATGCCTTAGAGAATCAATTGAAGAAAATAAGAATTTATCATTTATTGAGTTAACAAACAAATCTCATGACGATGCTTATAATAGATCTTACTGGGTTATTAATTATCTAGATATGGCTAAAGCTATAGGTGCTGATGAAAAAACTTTAAAATATATTAATCAGCAAATGATTAATGAAAGCATTCAATTGGCATGAGTTTAGGTGATTTATTTCCAGACAATCTGAAAGAAGACTTTGCTGAACGAAATATTGATGTTGGTAATGCTTTATTAATTAAACTAGAAAACTTACAGGTCAATTATGACAAATATGTTATTTTAGTTGGTGTAAATGAAGTAGAATTGGCAGTAGCTTACGTGATTATAAATACCGATATTAATCAGAATGTTTATCCTACAGCATATTTGCAAAGCCTTCATTTGACAATTGATGTGGCAAGGCATCCTTTTTTAGAGTATGATAGTCATATAAATTGTACTGAATTAAGAGAATTTAATAAACAGGAACTTGTTGATTTTATAATTTCAAACCCTGAAAGGGTCGTTGGAAGTATTGATCCAGTTCTTTTATCAGATGTAAAAGATGCAATAAAAGGGGCAACAACGATTACGCCCATTCTCAAACGGAAATATGGCTTCGTTTAAAAATTTAAAACCCTCGATTTTGAGGGTTTTTTTATGGGTATAATCGAAAAATTATTAGGAAAATAATTAAAGTAAATCTACTTTCGTATTATGGAAAAATGCCAGAGGATGTTCTTTACATAGAGATTTTTTGCAAGGAGATATTTTTTCTTTGAAAAAAGGTTTGCAGACCCTTATAAGTATAAATACAATGGAAAGGAGCTCCAAGATGAGCTGGGGCTTAATATGTATGACTATGGGGCGCGTAATTATGACCCTGCAATTGGTCGATGGATGAACATTGATCCGTTAGCAGAGAAAATGAGAAGGCACAGCCCTTATAATTATGCATTTAATAATCCAATCTTTTTTATTGACCCCGATGGAATGGCTCCAACGGACATAATTTTTTTAGTATTTAATAAGAATGGTTCAGTAAAAGAAGAATTAAAATACAAAAATGGAAACTTTTATCATCAAGGCGGCAAAGGCGAAAGGTATAATCCAAAAGAGGGGAATGCTACTTTGAATCAAGTTTTATCTGCTTTCAGAAAAATAGAGAAATCAAATGATAATGTTATGAAAGAAAAACTTTCTACATTAGAAAATTCTAAACATAAACATTATATAAAACAGGGAGAGCCAGGCGCTAATGATAATAGTGTTTCAAGTAAATTTTATCCTGAAAATAGTCTAAAGAATTATTATTCACAACAAGATGTAAAAAATGGAAAAGGTGTAGATACTATGACAAATTTTGACTTTTCAAAAGAAAATCAAAAAGAATTTGAAAAGCAAGAAGGAGTTCCTGATTCTCCTTTTACTACAGTTGCGCATGAGATGAGTCATGCATATGATTATGACCAAGGAAAAAATGCTGATTCAGTAGGGAAAAAAAATGAAAAATCACCAACAGAAAAACGTGCTGTAGACGTCGAAAATAGAGCTAGAAAACTAATTAATTTACCACAAAGAACAACATATGGAGGCTTACCGTTTAATCTTAATTAGACTTTTATTTGTATTAATAGTGTTAACTTCTTGTTCAAAAGAAAGAGATATTAATTATTATAAAACGTATTCAATCGAAGGGAAAAAAAGTGAACCTAAGAAGCGAAACTACTATACACTGTTTTGTAAAAATAGTAGTGGACAAATATGTTTAGTTGAATCGTTTGAAATTTTTTATGTATTTAAGAAAAATAATCTAGCTGGAAAATATGATGTCTTTTATAACGATATTTTAAATGAAAAGAAATCAATGACAATAAATTCAACTGACCATGTTTGTTTTGAAATAGATAAAAAGATTGAGAATGATTATAGAGAATTAAATAGAAATGATTTTTTATTAAAATACGCATATAAGAGTACCGATAACAAAAGATATCTGATAAATAATAAATTAGTAGGTAATAATAATTTATGTGTTGCTTATTTTCTTTTTAAAAGTGGTTTCGGAATAACATTTAATGATTATTTAGGTTCTTATTATGTTGATAATTTAACAGTACATTACTTAAATGATTAACCCCACTCATCGAAGGTAATCACCTTTATTGGTAGTGTTTCAGATTAGGTGTTTTGATAATATATCCATGTAACTAACTGAAAAAGAATATTACAATTAAATTATTGAATAGAAAAAGAGACGACCATCAGGTCGTCTCTTTCATTTTTTGTCTTTTAATAAACCTTAAAATGCTTTTACCTTACCTTAGTGTTTCAAATTAGGTCATGAAAATAAAATGTAATTTTTGCAATGGTAAATGCATAAAAAATGGATTACAATCTAACGGAAATCAGCGTTATAAATGTTGTGCTTGCAAAAAAAGACAGCAGATTGAATATAGCTACAACGCTTACAAAAAGGATATCAATCAGGAAATAGTGCTGTTCACCAGAGAAGGATTAGGAATAAGAAGCACGGCAAGAATATTGAAAATATCAGCTACAACATTACTAAAAAGAATTGTTTCAATTGCTAGAAACATTACCAAGCCAATTATCAGCAAAGGTAAAACTTATGAAGTCGATGAACTTTGCACTTATATCAGACACAAGAAAAATTATATCTGGCTGGTTTATGCATTGGAAAAGAATTCTAGAACTGTTGTAAGTTTTAGCGTTGGAAAACGAACCAATAAAACGCTGAATCGTGTTTTGGAAACTTTAAAATTATCAGAAGCTAAAAAGATATTTACAGACAGATTGAAAAATTATCGATATCTGCTTGATCAGGAAATGCATTCTGTCAAGCGATTTGGGACAAATCATATTGAAAGAAAGAATCTGACGCTGAGAACTCATCTGAAAAGACTCAACCGCAGGACAATCTGCTTCAGTAAAAGTTTGGTTATTTTTACTGCTGTTATGAAGATTTATTTTTGGTTTTGAGCAATAAAACAGTAAGTTTATCCTTTAAAATCATGTTCTTAAAAGGTTTGCATTTAACAGGTAAAAACTTGTAAAAATAGTAATAAACCCTTATAAGTATAAGTTCCAAGAGCAGGAGCGTCAGGATGAGCTGGGATTGAACTGGGACAGCTTCAAGTGGAGAAATTATGATTATGCAATTGGAAGATTTATGTGTATTGACCCGTTAGCGGAGAAGTATAGTTTCCAGTCGCCATATAATTTCTCTGAAAACAGAGTTATTGATTCGAGAGAATTAGAAGGATTAGAAGCATACAGATTATTTAGAACGGAAAAGGAGGCGGCTAATAATTGGGGACAGCAATATAGTGGTAAATCGATTCGTGAAAATAAAGAATTTGGTTCAACGATTGGAAAGAGCATTGATGCTAAGGGCAATGTTGGATATTCCTATGCCCCGCCAGCTCCTGGCGATAATGATGGTGTTACAATTAGTGATGCACCAGAAGGGACAACGCCAACTGCTGATATACACGCTCACGGAGCATATGATTCAGAATATTTTAATAATGATTTTTCTCGTGGAGACAAAAAAGGCAATGACAATACAGGACTGAATGGCTACTTAACAACTCCAAGTGGAACTCTTCAAAAATATAACCCTAAAACTAAGGCAATAACAATTGTAAATGAGACACAAGCAAGTGACCCAAAAGACCCTGATAGAAAAAATAACATTTCCCCAAATGAAAAGAAGACTGAAAAGCCAACTTCGGATAGTAAACAAAAAACAAATACTAATGTTTGGCCAGAAATTAAGCCTTTAATTCCAACAATTCCAGCAAAATAAATTTAAAATCTAAAATATGAAAAAGCATAATGTAGTATTAGTGGTTTTTTTATTAATATTCTTTAATTCATTCTCCCAAGAGAAAACCAAGTCACAAAAGGTAATAAAATGTGAAGCAGAAAAACCTAATTTGGTATTTAAGGATTTAGTTCCTGATAAAGAAACTGCAATAAAAATAGCTGAAGCTATTTTAGTGCCTATATATGGTAAAAAGATTTATAAACAGAGACCGTTTGTAGCAACGTTGAAGTCACCAAATGTGTGGGCTATAGAAGGAACATTACATACAACAAAAGGTGGTGTTGCTTACATAGAGATACAGAAGAAAGATTGTAAAATATTGAAAGTTTATCATGAAAAATGATAAAGTAAAATAGTTATAACATAGCTTGATAATTTGTTCAAAGCCATTCCATAACGGAGTGGCTTTTTGGTAGTGTTTCAGATTAGGTGTTTTGATAATATATCCATGTAACTAACTGAAAAAGAATATTACAATTAAATTATTGAATAGAAATAGAGACGACCATCAGGTCGTCTCTTTCATTTTTTGTCTTTTAATAATCCTTAAAATGCTTTTACCTTACCTTAGTGTTTCAAATTAGGTCATGAAAATAAAATGTAATTTTTGCAATGGTAAATGCATAAAAAATGGATTACAATCTAACGGAAATCAGCGTTATAAATGTTGTGTTTGCAAAAAAAGACAGCAGATTGAATATAGCTACAACGCTTACAAAAAGGATATCAATCAGGAAATAGTGCTGTTCACCAGAGAAGGATTAGGAATAAGAAGCACGGCAAGAATATTGAAAATATCAGCTACAACATTACTAAAAGGAATTGTTTCAATTGCCAGAAACATTACCAAGCCAATTATCAGCAAAGGTAAAACTTATAAAGTCGATGAACTTTGCACTTATATCAGACACAAGAAAAATGGGTAAAGATGGATTTTAAAGAGCCGTACAATAGTGGCAATTTTAAACTGAATACCCATGATAAAAATTTTTTAATACAGTTTCGAACTTGATCTTCTTAGGGCTTGATTTTACTATGCTTATCGTTTCCTAAAACTGCAGGTGCCACGATTTTGCGACAAAATTTAAATTACTAAACATTTATAAAAAACGGTTCTAGTTTTTGCACCCAAAAAATAGCAGCTCCGTTTTTAAACAAGAAAATAAATGATGCTTTTCTGGTTTCTGTTTTTTTTAGGGATGTAGTTTATACAGCCGTATTCATTTAAATCCTTTATGCACCTGTGATACGTGGCAGAGGAGTTTTTTTTACATCATAAGTGGCTGGATTTATAGAACAGCGGTCAGGTGATCAGGGGGCAGGTTATATTATTTTAGGTTTAAATGTTGTTTTTCAGGAGCTTTTCCCGCTATCCGCTCTAATCTTCTGCGCCGAACCCCGGCGCAAAAGGATTTCTGCTGCACACGAGCGAAGCGAACTGGCGAAGCAATCGGGGCTAAAAAGTTAAATAGACAATTTGGAATAAGCCAATTTCTGACCTCAATGGAACAACAGACAATAGTAAAAGTTATTTTTCCAGCCAAAAAATAGCAGCTCCACTTTTAAACAAGAAAATAAATGACGCTTTTCTGGTTTCTATTTTTTTTTGGGATGTAGTTTATATAGCCGTATTCATTTAAATCCTTTATGCACCTGTGATAGGTGACAGGGCCGGTTATTTTGGCTATTTTCATAATTTCATGCCTGTATGCTTTGATAGGATTGATATTGCCTTGATTTGCTCTGAATTGAAGCAGTGCCTCAAAAATTCCAATATGGGTAATGCTGATGCGCTGGTCTTTTTCTATTGATCTAAAGAATTCAGTTAAAGGGTTTAATTGTTCCATCACTGCTGTATTTTAGATTTTATTCCACTGTCATAAAAATGAATTTTAATGATTGTTATTTACTTGCGTTTTTTTTCTGAAACGGTACCAGTGCGGCTTATTTTGGCCGGCTTTGTGCAGGCAGTAAGCTTGCTAGGGAATATAACAATACTATAGTAAATCTTTTATTTGTGCGCCAATAGGCTTTGAATCAGCTGTTTTACTTTTACTGATGCTGTTTTATTATAGCTTAGAATCAGCTGATTTAGTTTTAGGCTGGATGAATCCCGTATCGGTAACTGCCCGGGGAAACTGCTTTGGAATGATTATCGTCGTTGATTGTGTATACTATTATTTTTTAGGAGCTTTTTCCCGCTGTTCGCTTCAATCTTTTGTGCCGAACACCGGCACAAAAGGATTTCCACTGCCATCGGGGCTAGTGTTGTATCGCACAACGTTCTGGTATTACGCCATATAATGTCTGCTTTTTTTATTTTTATAATTTCTGCTAACATATTGTTAGTAAAGCGCGTTTGAGACTAAAACAAGCCCATTATTCTGATTTGCCACCCGAGCGTAGAGAACCGGCGAAGCAAATCTTCCAAATAAAAAATACTAATTTCAATTTAAACCTAATGCCTAAATTGCTTGTAGCGCGTTTTAGCTGTAGTATTTATTTTAGATTAGCTTATTTATATATTCATTAACAAATGATGGAACTTTTTTGAAATTGGTTTTATTGAATTCTTTAGCTATAAAATCGGAAAAAGAAATAGAAGTTTCTAAATATTTCTGTTCCAACTCTTTCTGGTTTTTACATATTCTAGGTTTTTTAAATTCGAAATATTTATTAATCATAATTTCCAATCCATATATTCCTCTTTTTTTAAAATGCTCTTGATACAAAATTAAAGTATCAATATTAATAATTACTAGCTCATTAATTTTAAATTGTTCACTTTTATTGAAAGCCTTTTCTAATTCTTTTTTAAACCATATATTGATTAATCGGTTAAGTTCGGGTGTGTCAAATTGTCTGTCGTGAACCACTAGTATTGGATAGAAATTTAAAAATTCTGTTTTGTAATTAGTATCAATTTTGTCATAATATTTGTCCAAAACTCGTCTAATATTTTCAATTATTTGTAAGATTGCTTTTTTACTGATATTGTTGTTTTTTTCAATTTTTAAAAATTTCTCTTTTAAACATTTAGAGAGTATAGAATAATCTCTGGAATGTTTTTCGTTTCCTTTTAAGATTACATCTTTGCTTTCAAAAATTAGCACTTTATTTTTGAATCTTACATAATAATCAGGCTCGGATGAATATTTCATTTTTTTGAAATCTTCACCTTTAATTTTACTCCATTTAGGATTATTAGGAAAACAATTGTATAAAGCGTTATAGAGTAGTGTTTGTTCAGAAAAATTGTCACAATAGGTCGCTCTAAAATCTTTTAGTTGATATTCTTCTTTAACTTCTTTATTAATTTTTAAACTGAATTCAAAGACTAGACTTTTAAAAATTCTTTCGACTAAAAATAATTTGTTAATTATGATGAAGGTTTCATCATTGATTTTTAAAATTGGATTACTCCTTAAGTGTATAAAATCCGGAAGTTCTTCGTATTCAAGAGGAATTGTAAATAAACTTAAAAAAGTTGTACTTGTATCAAAGTTTTCATCTCTATCAAGCCTAAACTCCGAATACGTTTCATCATTATGATCGAGAATAGGTAAAATTAGATTTAATAAATTCATTATCCATTCAGTCCAAGTTTTGCAATTATATTTAGAAAGAAATAAAGAAAGATGATTTTTAAGTTTATTGTCTTTTTCAATAAATTGAAAAAAATCAATCGATTTTATGAGCTGAACTAAAAAAACTTCCTGAAGAATATAATTTTGTAAATCATAATCATGATATAAAAGTGTAATTAAAGAAGCACTTAATTTCTCTTCTGAACCATCGATAGGTAAGTTTTTTTGTCCTGCTACTTCAATTTTATCCTGTTCAGAATTTAATAAAAGATATGATTTAAATAATCTTAATTCAAAGTCATTAGGGCTAATTATTTCTTCAGTATTTGTATCTGCTTTTTCTGTAATGTATGTTAATAAATTTAAACTGCTAATAATGTTTAGAATAGAAGTGTTGCTTTTTGTTTTTGGGATTAATTGTGCTTGTATGTTTTTATCATTAAACCAATTACTAATTGTATCAACTGCATTTTTTTCTGATTTAGTCCTGTTTATTAAATAACTTACAGCTCTTAATAAATCCATTTTTCCTAATGGAGCAAGTAAGTCTTCTATGGTATCATTTTGATTAAAATATGTTGAATAATTTAATCGAAGTGTCATTTTTGTCATTTTTTTAAGATTACACTTAGCTGATTTATTCAAGCCATAAAATGGCACCAATACGATTTTTTTAGTAGGTTTTTTGTAATTGATAAGCTTTTTAGCGAATATAAGAATAATATACTAAATCTCTTAGGTGATTGTGTAGACTATTATTTTTTAGGTTTAACATTATTTTTAGGAGCTCTTTCCGTTATACGTTGCAATCTTTTGCGCCGAACCCCGGTGCAAAAGGATTTCCACTGCTATCGGGGCTAGAAAATTCAATCGATTTTTACTAGTACTTTCTTTGTCTTATCTGTAGATTAGGTTGAAACTTGGTTCTTATTTATTGTTGAAACGCTTGAAATATATTCGTTAAAATTAAATCAATACCTGAAAAATCAGAAACTGTATTTGATTTCAATTTGTTCCTAAACGTATCTTGGACATAACTTTTTTCAGAAATTTCACCCTGATATTTTTTTTCTTTTTCGTTATAAGCTTTCCAATGGATAGGAATTAACTTTCCTTCTTTGGTAAGAGTATCTATCCCAAAATACATTTCTATACCACAAGCCAAACTGTTGACATTCATTGTTTTTAAACCTGTAGGGCCTATAGATGGATATTTCTTTGCATATGGTAAGTCTGGAAATTTTAAAATTTTAAAATTGCTGTTCATTGAAATAGATTTTAGTCTTTTCATTTCCATAATACCTGTAGTGTCATTGTCAAATAGTGCGATAATTGGATGCTTGACATTTGATGCAGCAAGTGCAATTACTAATTTTACCAATGCTGATGCATTGCTTTCTACTTTATATTCATCAAAATCAATAAAATGATAATAAGGATATAAGTGAGGGTATAATTTTTGAAGTGAACCGCTAATAAACTCTACGTCTGTTTTACCTTCTGTCAAAACCAATATTTTCTCAAGATTAATATCTTCCGACACATTGTCTTTAATCCAGCCGCCATCCATGATATCGGTTAAATCATATTCAACAACCGAATCCTGGGGAACACAGCTCAATATAGAGTATAAATGGCTTGCCGTTGTTTGTCCATAAATGCCTAACTCACCCGTAATGAGGCTCTCTCGAAAGTTGGTATAAAGCTGGTCATAATGAACTTCCCCTTTTTTAATTATATCTGAAATTTCATCTAGATAATTTTTGAAAGAAAATTTTGACAGCGGGAAGCTATAAAAAAAATCATCAGCCGCAATTTTTTTTGCTATTGGGAATTCTCTTTTTGCTTTTTGAATAGTCATACCCAGTATTTCAAGTCTTTGTTTGCATATTGCGACGGTCTGCTGATAGCCTTTAAATTGATAGCTTCCTTTATCTCTTTTATATGCCTCGCCCCATACCAATTTATTTCTTGAAGAATTTTTTCTCACTTCTTTAATGAAATCTTCAGGAAGGAAAATCAAGTTTGCTATTTCTTGATAGTAACCATTTTTATAGCTGAATAGCGGATAGTCGGCAATTGTTAATTGTGAAATTGATCCCATTGTATTTAATTATTGACTGAATAAATCTATTTTATCTTTTCTTTCTCAATGATATTTTTTTAAAGTGTTTTGCTTTGTGAAAACTGACGTTCTGGTATTACAGCAGGTTTGAGGTCAATTAAGTCCTGTTTTCGGATTTGATACAGAAACTCCTGTCCACACCGCCGTCTCTTCCGGATTTGAAAATCTCCACCTTTTTTTCACTTCTTTCTCCATGACAGAAGCTGCATAAGATTTAGATTCCCAGTCATTTAATTTTGAAGAATCATATTTCATGTTGTGTGTTTGTTTTACTCAAATTAAAGGATAAATAATTTTTCGATTCTATTACGGCTTTTCCTAAGATAAGATTTTGCGGCAGAAAATCGGATACTGTTTATTATTTAGTCCACTTCCTTTCTTCCAGTTTGCTTAACTTTAGTAAATAAGTTAAATGAGAATTATTTTGGATTTCCTTTATCTTGAAATGTTCTTCAATAATTTCCTGAGTTATTTTTGGCGATTTAAGATGGCCGCCAACAAAACCTAAAACAGCGGCAGGTAAATTAACAAGACTTAAGGTTCCTGCTGCGATTGTTGAAAAAACACCATTATTCAAGATTGTTAAAAGCTTTTTGAATCTTAAATTTCGAGCTTTAAGTAATTCATTTCTTAATTTATTGATTTCTGGATTGATTTTAGTATCCATAAGATATAGTAAATCAATTTCTTCGCCTGATCTGATTAATTCAGCTTCCAGTTTGTTTATTTCAATGATGTAATTTTGGTAAATCTGTTCTGTTTCCTTTCTAAATGAAAGTATTTCCTTAAAGTGAATTTGTTCCAAAGCCTGGTCGGACAAAAACATTTCCATAATATTTAAGCCTAATTTTTTAGCATTACTTTTTTTTCCTGAATAGCCGCTATCCGAGATTCTTATTTTTATGGCTTGGTCATAATAAGGAGAAATTGAAATTGGACTTGCGGACTCAATATTGCATCCATGAAGGATAGCTGTCGTTTTCAGTGAGAATTCCCAAAGCATGGTTCTAAAGGCTCTTAATGCATCTTCAAGAGTTTCTAAAGCAAAGAAATTTTCAACATCCGCTTCTTGTAATTCGCTTAAATCTGTTTCAAGTATTAATTGCTGATTTTTAGAAATCCATTCAATTAAATTTTTATGGCCTTGAACATTGTTATTTTTTCCAGTACTGTCTAACAGCCAGTAGTCAAACCAGCCTGTTAAAATTGCTCCGATAACCACTTTTTTAAATTCGGCGTTGTTCTGGTCGATTTGAAAATACTGTCTGTAAAAATTTGAATGAAATACTGACGTCGGCGGTTCAATGGTTTTGATTGTAACGACTTCATTTGTAAGCTGGTCTTCAAATCCTCTTATATTTGAATGCACTCCCACAGTACCTACATTTTTGGCCAATGAAATTGAAGGGCGATCGATAAATGAAATATTATTGCCAACAAGCATTAGTTTTTTTAATGTTATTCCATCTATACTCGAACTATCTGAAAAGATTAAATTCATATTAAAGCTATTATGGATTGTATTATTTTTTTATATACTTATGTCTCTGCTTTTAGTTCCTTTGAACATCACCATCGAAGATAATTGGCGCCATTTGTCCCGTTTTAAGCCCTTATTGGATAAAATGCCACAAAATTTTGGGAAGATTAAAACAGATTGTGTCTTTCAAGTAGCAGATGTGCTATGGTTATCTTAAAATCTGGGTTTAGTAATACAGTGGTTTTGGATCAAACTTCAATGTGTTTATTTCTTCTATAATCTGATCAATTAAAATTCCGTTTCTATCCAATAAAACTTTGTTTTCTCTTAGATCTGAAAATTGATTGTCTTTTGGTATGCTATTTTTTCTATCTGTAGGGAAAGATACTAGATGAAATGATTTATTATAAGGATCACTTATATTAGTCTTGTCAAATGAGAAAAATCCTTGTTTTGCAAATTTATCAAATGTCCTGGTATATTCATCACTTTCAAATGATTCGTTTAAAAGACGTTCAGGAGCATAAACTATCTCTTCAAGCTTTTTGTTTCTTTCGATCTCGAAATTATAAAGATGTTCTTGTTCAAAGTGGCTGTATATCAAAAAGTTATTTATCGTTAAGTTCAACATATATACAGGTAGTTTAGCCCCGCCTGTGGCAATATGAATCCTAAATTCAGGTAGAAAGATAAATAGATCATGATCATATCCTAATGATGTGTTTCTAAACATTTCCAAAAATATATACACAGTTATTACATCTCTTTATGGTCTGCATCGTTCTAGGCCTGTATGCCTTTGTAAATTCAATGTCCGAAATATTAGTTATGCGATTTTTTTTATTAATAGCATATGATGCTTTCACTTCTGCACATTTACCGACAAAATTACGCTTTCCCTTTATTATATTTTTGTTGCTTCTTCGTCCGATTTGTCCTATTTTTTTTAATTTGTTAAACAGTGGCATAAACACTCCGTAGTTCAACAGATAGCCGTGCGATGTTCCATAGGCGCCTATATTAAAATATTTTGCGCCTATAGCGCAGGCTGTAAAAGTGTTATAATCTATAAAAACCATCTTTCGTTTTTTTGATTTCGAATTTAAATATTCGTTTATACGTAATTGTTCAATTGCTTTTACGTATTGTTTTAGCTGTGTTTTAAGGTTGTTTTCAATTACGCTGATATTATCAGTTGTTGTGTAGAAATCGAGTTTCTTGTTTAAATTTTGATTAATTAAATCGATCAATTGATCTATATCTGTCTGCAAATTACTTTATTTTAATATTTATTATTCAAAAATGTTTAATGGCCGTGAAATTCCTGTTGTCTTCTGCAGCACTTATAAGTGATCCGCAAGATCATTGATTTGTAAAGCCACTCATAAAAATTCAGTTTGCTTATTATTTGATGAATTTTTTATTTTCCAAAAGCATCTGACGGAATATCTGCTTATGGCATAAGCGGCCAATATTTGATTTAGTACAAAAATCTATTTTCTTTTGTATAAATCAGCAAGTAATAATACTTGATTTTTAGTATAATAAATTTGCAATGTAGTATAGATTGTTTGGTTAAATATAATTTCTGTATTCAGATTAAAAGAATCCTTCTTTTCATCTTTGTTTTTCATTTCAAAATAGTAATATTTCAAAGAAAAAAGGAATGAAAAAAACAGGGATCCAGCTTATTCCCGTGCCAGAGAAATCATTCCAGATTTAAAACCATTCTTCCATTAGGCAAATTGCCCTGATCCACTGTAACAGCTCTTAAATGCTTGGCAGGATTATAGATGATATTGCTTCATTAGGTTCAGACAGAAATCTACCTGCCTAGGTTCAAATAGGCTTTGAAACCGCTCTTGTGAAACTAAGTATTCCAGAGATAGGTCTACGCGATGCGGAATGGGTTCCTGAAGTTTTCTAAATCCAGATTTCATATCGCCGGTCTGAATTTCATCATTGATTAATCGTTTTACGAATTCAACGCCGCCGCCATCTTTCTGCATTCTTTGCAGCAGTCCGGTATAGTCAAATTGTATATTTGCTTTTAGCGAATTGTTAATTGAATTCTTAACAGCTTCTTCAAATTCTTCGCGAAGCAGTATTTCGCTTTCGTCCAGTTCTGAAATAACAGCAATTGGATTTGCAATTCGTTGTCTGAAATTATTAAGTTCTTCAAAGTCTGCAATCGAAACAGCTCTTACGCGATGTGACAAATATTGAAATTGAAGCTGAAACTTTTTCAGCAGCGCTGTATCTTCTTCAACAGATTTATCGAGTGTGATGATAAAAATATTTTCCTCACTGCTCCGCGCTCCATATGACCAATTGTATGAGCCATTGATTATAAAGCGATCATCAATGATTGCAAACTTATTATGCATGAATGGCTTTGTAATTCCGATTGATAAAACCCCAGCGTATTTTAAATACTCTTTTAATTTAGCTATCCGGACATAATTTTCTTTTGCATCACTGATAATAATCTGAACATTTACACCAGAAATTTTCTTTAGTGTGATTTCTCGGATAATATCCTCATCAGTCAGCCATGCCACCGCTATTTTAATTTCTGTTTCAGCTTTTAAGATCGTTTTGATTATTTCAGCTTTTATGTTTTTAAAATAAACCTGTAATTCCAGCTGGAGTTTTTTTTATTGGATTGCTTATAACATCTTGGCCCTTAGCGATGTTGGGGAGTAAAGATTCGAATTTTTTGATTATGCATAATTTTACCAATTGATGACCATAGTAAACTCAGCATAAAAGCTCAATCCCGTCACACAAATATTGACCAGCATTATTGTAACCTCTTCACTGAAGCAATAAACAAATCTTTAAATCTTTTGAGCAATAACTCATTTTGTTCTACAGCATTTATTAAGCCAGCGGCTTCATTTATAGATTGAACACGTTCAAAGAAATTAATTTCCCGCTCTATAAAAGTGATCTCATTAAGTATTTGCATATAATCTAAATCAATAATCGGATTTAGCAGGTAGGTGTAATTCAATGATTCAATGATTTGGTCAGGAGGGAAAACCCAGCCTTTATATTTTTTGGTTAACTCTTGATAAACTTTGTTGGGAATTCTAACTCCATGATATCCATCATGCGCTTTCCCACTTTTGTTAATTGCAAATATCTGGTCTTGTCCGTCATATACGTGTAAATGGTATTCTCCTGGTTGGCTGTGCGGTTGATGTTTGATAACAGAATAAGTTCCGATTAAAGGAGTTCCTTTGCTTTTTGCTTCAAATAGCAATTCGGATTTGCTGTCATGATAACTAACCGTGATTAAGAAGCCATCCACTTGAAATGATTC
Organism: Flavobacterium johnsoniae UW101; assembly: GCF_000016645.1. Classification (NCBI taxonomy): domain Bacteria; kingdom Pseudomonadati; phylum Bacteroidota; class Flavobacteriia; order Flavobacteriales; family Flavobacteriaceae; genus Flavobacterium; species Flavobacterium johnsoniae. Next base: position 4,298,040 of record NC_009441.1, on the reverse strand, counting down.
ATGCCTCATAAGTTTTATTTTATAGATTAATTGTAATATTGTTTATAACGGCTTTTAGCTTTGTACTTTATTCTTCAAGTTCTGTTACTAACTTTCTAACAAAACTTTTAACATTATTCATTAACTGATTAATATCATCCTTTTTAATTTCAAATTTATTGCCTCCTTTTGTAAATCCGTTTCTATGAACTAAATCATGACGAGTAAGGACAGACTTATAAATTTCTGAAAAGTCAGGAAAATTTATCTTAAATGTATCTCTATACATATTTCGGACTATCGGTAAATTATGATAGATGGTATCCAGCATAACTTTTTGTGCAATATTTTCTATTTCGTCATATTTGTCAAATATCTCTCTTATTTCAAATTTTTGGTTTTTAAATTCTGGATGAGAGCATATAAATCTCTTAAGGTTTTCATTAGAATCGAAAGTTCGGTTTATGAAAGAACTGGCAAGATAGGTCTCAAGAGTGCCAATAATGGATATGAATATTTGGCGATAAAGAATATCTTGCAATTTTAAGTTTGGAACTTCTAATGTCAGTAATGATTCTAAGTTTTCAATTTCATCATAGAAATTTTTAGAATAATCATTATTTTCTGTTATTGCTTCGAATTCAACGTCATAATCGTACCTGTCATCAAATTCCCAAGGTTCCAAATAAACAGTTAAGTCCTTATCCAGGCCTTTTACTTTCTGCAGTATTGAATGAGGATTGCTGTGATTGAAAACTATTCTATAGTTGTATAATAAGCCTTCATCACTTTCATTTGTTTCTATAGTGTAATCAAGCTGGCATAGCTCCGTATAGTTAATACCTAATTTCGGTGCAAGATGCGCTTCATCTTCACGTTCTCCCATTGCGATGTGCACATCACTCCAATATCCTATATTTATTTTTTTATATTTTTTTTTAAGTCTGCATTTAATGTCAGCGGGTTTGGGAATGGATTTAGCCGAATCTCTAGATCTTCTCCCCAAGTTATACCGAACACGCGAAGAAATCATCCCCAATACAAAACCGTTTTTTCTATTAGCCGGTTACCAAAATTCTTTGCAAAAGCTGTTGAGGCAGCCTATTGTGAGAAGTAGCCTCCTTCTCCGATAGGCGACCAAATACTAAAACTCACAAATTTGTTTTGTCTTTTTTCAGCCGGAATTTTTTTAACGTAGTTTGGAATTGCGGTATTTCTAAGGTTTTTCGATGCTAGATAGACTAGTGTCATTTCTACTACATAAATTAAATTATCAATCACAAGACTTAAGAATTCACTTAGCGAAGTTCTATCTAATTATACCTTTTTATGGTTTAACTCAATGGTTGGGGCAATAATATCCCCATTCACCTGCAATTGGTAATCAATAGCTTTTGTATGGTCTAATCGATGATCAAATCCGTTCCTTAATTCTCGTAAAATCTGCATGAAGCCAGACGCAGTTTCTAGCAGTTTTACAAAGCCGTCATTCTCCCCGTAAAGCTTTTTTATTTCTAGATAAAGATTAGGAAAGTGAGACTGTTTAGTTAACTTTAACTCAGGATAAACTCGAGTAATAATGTCAATGAGAAGCTGCTCTACATGATCGGCTTTTTGAAATATTGTTTTGCATCTTGATTCCAGATTCACAATCGATGGCAGTTTGTATGGCGCTTTTTCTTGTTTTCGTATTTCGTACTCTGCTGACGCATCGTTTTCGCTTTGCTGATATTCTGAAATTTCTTTTTCAAGAATGTAAATTTCCGAGAGCATGTCAATCATTAGGCTGATGATAATATTACAGTCAACAGCTGCCATAATGTATTCAGGTTTAAAAAGACCGATTGCTGTTAAAAGCGTGCGTGAAACGATTTCCGACTCTGTACCCCGGTCAATTATGATCTTTTGAATCATAGGGGGTAAATTAGCATTTTTCCTTTCCGGATCAATGCTGTCTGCAGTAACAATTTCATATATTGCTCTTTCTTTTATGACTAATAATCGTCCTGCGATATTCTTCATTTCCATGATAGCGCCGTCGTGCTCGGAGCCGACAGTAGTGTGTCCACCTGAATTTCTTATTCTGTCAATATCGCTTTTTTCTTTCATTATTAAGATTTCAGTTTAATTTCGACTTAGCCTTATTTTGTAAAAAAACTTAGTGTGATTGGAACCAAATGCAGAAAAGCATTGCTCTAAATAAGTTTTTCGTGTTTCAGTAATACGCTTTTGTGAAAGCCGGATTTATAATCAATAGCTTGATTATAAAATCTGTAAATCCCGCATGTTAAGACAATACAGCCCTAAATCCAAATTTGACATTCTTATTGATGTTTGGGTTAGCACGCAATACATGAAACGAACTTACTTTCCTATTTTGACATTACATAGCTTGCACCATAAGGATCTCTTAAAATAGTAATATCTGAAAAATTTGTAGATATTCTGCCTGTATACTTGCCCCATGATGTATTGAATGTTATATTATTCCCTGATATTGAGATACCGGATACATTAGACTCTCTCTTGCTGGCGCCGTTTGACTTAACCATTGTAAATTTGCCGGTGTAAGAGCTGCCGCTTCTTTTTAAATTCAGCATATGTTTCCAAGAAAAGTTGGCTCCAGCTGGTCTGTCCTCGCCGTTGTAAACACCATCAAGGGAGCAGAAACTGCCTCTGAGGGTGTTTATGTTATTCTGCAGATTTGAGCTGTGGAGCCTAGCGGCATCAACCTCTTTTCGCAGTTTTTTCTCGTACTTATTCAGTGAAGCGCTGTACTCCCCCAGCGCAGGTCTAACGGTATTGAGAAGTGAGAACAGATCTGAAGTGAATAAGCTTCCATATATCGGCTCTGTTGAGAATAGCGCATAACCGTCGATGAGATAATTTAGCGCGGCAAAGGAACTCTTAATTTTTTCCTTCTCGGTCTCTATTGTCTTTAATTCCTGCTCGCCGACAGCAGATGCATTTGAAAGTTCAGTTTGATAACGGGTAAGGATATCCAAATTTGAGCTCTTGCTAAAGCAGTTATTGAACTGTTCTGAAGAAATTTTATAACGATCGGCAGGAAAGTCAGTAGGAAGTTTTGCCGCTTTTATGTCTTCATCAGCATTTTTATATTTCTGAGCCAGAGCGTGCCAGTTGTCATCTGGTTCAGTTTCGGGTTTTTCACCTGTTTCTTCCATTTTTTTAATTATTGAAGATAGCTTGTTCAGCTGCTCATATCCGTCATTATGTTCTTTTATTGCTTTAAGAAGCTCGCCTGTTAATTTGTAATCGACTTGTGATGTAGCTGGACTTGATAATATTAAAAACACAAGTGACATTAGAGAAGTAAAGTTTTTCATATTTAAATGTTTGTGGTTAATAGATAACAGTTAAATTCAGTTGTTTTACAAAGGTTTTTCAAAGTGATGAGGAAGATTGAAACATATAATACTCTTTTTATATCTTCAGTTATTGTCAATAGCTTTCCAATCATCCGAACATAATTTAAATCCAGTATCAGGTCTGTCTCTCAGAATTTACTTTTAGTTTGAATTATCCAAATTTAGTATTCTGTTTTATTTCATTTATGCGTATAAACACTTGATTTAAAGAATTTGCGTAAATATAATTCTTCGGATTTGCTAAATATCCACAAATACCAAATTCACTTTGTATTAAGCCAATTGTGTAAAATCGTCGTAGTATTTGTCATCGTTAGTATTGCCATTTTAGAATTTGTGTCCAATCGTCATCGTCTGATATTTTTTTTTCGCAGCAATAGCTGCAGTTATATGTGATTTGAAAATCCTGCATCGGCAGTGCCCCTTCATTGGCATACGACAAATAATTTTTTAGTTTAGAAAATCGTCTTATAAATGTGCCGCACTTTGGGCAGAAGTTCGCCTGATATTGCTCGCCTGTAATTTTGCTCTGGTACTCACTGATTGCTGCACCTTTTTCTCTGGCGTATGTAATTTCGGAGGAACTAAATTTTTCCGGTCCGAATAAAAATTTATCTGCCCCATCCTTCATAACGGCAGCTTTCATTGGGCTGTAGCAGTTCCAGCATTTCCCGTCAATTATCGACATAACAATTTTTTTCTGGAAATTACCGCAGACATTGCATTTTGGGTTCAGACAGAATTTAACCAGATCAGGTTCAGTGAGCTTCTCCTTCACAAGATAAATATCGTCATCCGATTTAAGGTTTATCTGGATTAATATTATCTTGTTTTCAAGATAGTAGTTCAAAACACGCTCACTTGGCTTATTGGTCACTACTATTTCAATTGCCGCAAATACCGCATCATTTTCATCTAACAGTGCAATATCTGGTTTGCAGTGTTTTAAATCATATTCTAATCTCACCGATTTTAGTTTCTTAGTATAATTGCCGGTATGTTTTTCCCCGCAGTAGTCGCAGCGCCAGTTAAAACTAAAAGGAGTGCCGGCTTCTAAATATAAGTTTAATCTTTCTGCCGCTAAAGTTTTAAAACCAAAATGCAGAGCTGTTTCAGGCTGGCAGTTTGGCATTAGCGATTTATGAGCAAAATGTGGACGTTTTCTGCGCGGGCCAGTTTTTCCGCTTTTTTTGAGGACCAAAATATTATTGCAGTTCACACAATAATATTGTGTTCCTTTTTGAGCGGACAGTGCGGTAAAAAGGTTTCCTTCCGGGTCTTTTGCAATTGTATATAAAATCTCATTCATTTTGGCTGTCTTCAAAGTATTACTTCTGGCAATCTTCGGCGTGATGAATTAGTGAATCCGTTGGACTGATTTTTTTTATAGAGAGAATTTTTCGTAAGGAAAAATGTCCGTGTAAGATAGCAAACCTGCTTCTGCGCCAAAAAGTCGTTGTGGAGAGTATTTATTCAAGCCAGTTTTCTGGAATCTGAAAGATTTCATTCAAACTTTTTCCTTTCCTGGTTTGAATCTTTCCGTCTTTCGTAAATTGTGCTGATAATTCAATTTTTGATAAATCAAATTTATTCTCGGTAAACGGATGTTCGAAAAAACTATGCTCGGCGTTTGGGATATTGGATGGGAAAACCCTGCTTACAAATACTCCCGAAAGATTTTTCAATCTGGGACCTTTGCTCGTTAGAAATACGCCATCTAATGCATAACCTGATTTAATATTTCTGTTTTCAGGATTTGATGACCAGGAAATTGACTGGGAACCCCATACTGCTGTTTTAGCATCCCAATCCATTGAGCCTTTTGATGCCAGCATGTTCATACAGACAATAAATGGTTTGTCTAAGTTTCCATAGCGTTTAGCTTTGTTATTTATTGAAGATTTTAAAGCGTCGGAGCTGCCGCCCCAGAATGTTTCAATTGGAAACATTCCGATTGCCCTTTTATTTTCAATTTCTCGAGCAGATTCAATAACAGGCACAGGTTTTACAATAATATGAATATCATCGTTTTCATACTCTATTTCAGGTATTGCTTCAAAACCGTATTTTGTAATTTCTTCAGTTATTTTATCAGGATGGAATTTTGAAATTTCTGTTTGTATATGATCAATTATTTTTTTTGCACTTGGCTGTTTGGCAGTTTTTACATTCAGTGTATCTATTTGAAGAAGAAATCCAGGACATATTATTTTGTCTAAATGATCGTACAGCTCATTTATCTTCCTCTCGAAAGCCTGCTGATTGGCTGATTTATCATTTACAACTTTTGCTTCGATATACACCTCCAGTTCATCTTTTTTAATCAGAAAGTCGGGTTTTTTATCTGTGCTGGGAAGATCAGGATGAATTACAACCTCAAAGTTTAATTTTTTAAATAAAGAATATAGGAACAGCTCATAAAAAGCTGGATCAAAATCTTTTTGAAATCTTTTCTTAAGCTCAAACTTTTCATTTTCTGGATATGATGAAAACCATTTTTCCAGTAAGTCACGTATAATTGTAATATCTTTTCTTGCACTTCGATTATAATAATCATAACTGTTTTCATTGTGATTAGATGATCCATGGAAATCACGTTCAATATGGTCGAATAGTGTATGCATAACTGTTTTAAGTATTGCCGATTAATAATTTATACCGTTTTTTATTCGTTAAATTTTCGGAAAATGAAAAAGCATTAATTCAACCTGAATTTTTTTGTCGCTATCGTCGGGTAGAGTAAATTCATAGTTAATAGAATGTTCGTATGTGTTCTTGATATGTCTGCTGTAATTTTTGTGGCAGCTGATTTCACTTTTTATTGTGCTCACAACACTTGTTATTTCTTTTTGGTCGACAAAAAATATCAATGCTGTTTTAGTGTCTCTATGTGTCAAGTAGCCTAATAATTGGTCAATGCCTTCAGTTAATTTTTTTTGTCCTTTCCAATACTTGCATTCCGCAACAAAGAGATTAGTTCCATCTTTTGCATACTTTAGAAGGATGTCTGTCTTTCCTTTTTTATTGAACGCTTCCCCAACTCCTGTAGCAGCTTCATATCTTGTTTCAAGAAACAGCAGGAAAATATCTCGCAAATCTTCTTCATACTTATCCTTGTATAATGAAGGTTTTCGTTCAATTGCTTTTCCGACATTATACAAAACTTCTCTAATATCTATGTAAACTTCTTCTTGAAGTATTGGAACTTTTTCTTTTGCTACTGTTTTACTTGTTTCTGTTACTGGAGTTGGAATTGCTTTTTTGGTAATAGTTGGCGGCACTAAATATTCGGTAGAATTTGGATTTACTTTCAATCCAATTTTTTCCATAAAATCAAACTTCTTTGACACAATTCCTTTTCTGCTTTCTAAGGCCTGCTGAATTAAATTTTCAAGTCTGTCATTCCAAGGTTTAATTTCATCGTGTATTGCGGGTAAGTTTGTGCTTACAGTGCTGATAATTTCGTTTACTTCTGAAAAGTAAGCCTTCTCGTCAAACTGAGTCAGCGTGATTGTTGCCTTGATATTAGTATTGCCAATAACAACATTATCCTCAAGATAAACTATCGTGGATCGCGAAGGCATGCAGTAAAATAACTTATGGTTTCCCTCAAATGGAATCGTAACCGTAATCTCCAGAACATTCTGGTTATACAATTGTCCCCAAGGATTGTACATTTTTTTTGTTGTTTCTATTGGCTGTGAGGGTTTTGGCTCACCTATAATAATTGGAAAAATGGTGAATTCAGATTTTAGCCTTTCAGCAAGTTCGGAAATATTAGTGCTATCAGTTATTTCCAATTTGTCTATTCGCTCGAAAAGATTATTTCTGTATTCCCCTATAAAATGGCCTAGATGATATTTTCTGAATAATTCGCTCATTGTTTTTTATTTCTTTTTTGTCTTTCTACACTGACCCTTATAGCCGGTCAGCAGATAATCTCTTTCAATGCACTTGTCCATTCTAAGTCCGAAGGTGAATCGAAAACTTCTTTAAAGTTCAATGCATTGTTAGTGGGATTAATGTGTATGAGAGTTATGTTTTTATAAATCATTTGATGATCAACAATATTATATCGCCTCATAATTATAAAATGTTTTTATCAATGTGAAAAATTATAACTGTAACATAAATCCTAGAACAAAGGTGTCGAAATGATTTGTATTTATTTTACGGAAAACCATATCCTTATCTGCATAATTTTTCAAAAATATCAATTATGTTGTATAAAGGAACAAGTATATTTACTTGATTTCCGGTGAGAAAATTAAGTGTTTTTAATTTTTTGCAATTAGTTAAGTTGATAATTCTTTTTGTAATTCATCCTTAAGCTGTCTGCTTTTACTTCCTGATTCTTTTTATCCACAGTATCGCGATTGCTTCCCTTTTCTAGTAATCAAATACCCCGTATGCTTTGTTTTTATTTCAGGAGCAAAGGTAGTCCGTGTCCTTTACCAAAAGCAAGGCCGGGCCTTTCAGGTCTTTGCAAAAAATCTCCATCCATGCGGTGTGCCTGCCGGTATTTTTCCCTTCTCTGTACTTTGCGGGTTGTCCTTTATCAAATGTAAAGAGGATAGCTACGATATTTTTACAGAATAAGGATCTGCAATTATAAAACAGCGATCAGGTAATCAGGGCGGTAGGAGTGAGTCATTTTATTTTTGCTGATCTAAAGCGCCAAATAGCATTTCGATCATTGAGCGAATCTTTCTTTTGCTGTCAGGAATATTATAGGTTTTTCTCTTTGATGTAGTAGTGGGCAGAATTCTGCATGTACTCCGTTAACCCGGTATTGGGAATGCTTACCAGAATTCTAGGACTTATATTATTTTTAGTTTTAATATTATTTTTTTTTGGAGCTTTTTCCCGCTATCCGTTTCAATCTTTTGTGCCGAACCTCGGCAAAAAAGGATTTCCACTGCTATCGGGGCTACGGTGGGGACGCTACCTATTTCCATCTTTGAACTGCGCCACTGCCATCAAGCCCCATTCCTCGGATTTGCCAAATTATCCAAATACAAAACCATTTTTCCGGTAAGTCTCTTGCCCAAATCCGTCGTAAAATTGTTTGTGGTAGTTATTTTTTAGTCAATTCAGATTCGGTTATTTCAATTTCTTGAGTTGTGCCAGATTTACTAGCAGAGTTCGTAAATCCACAGTTTATTACAATAAAATAATAAGTTTTATTATTGAATTGAAATGATGGTGGAAAAACTTTAGTTGGTTCAGAGAACTTAAAATTAATTTCAACGTCCTCCATATTATATATTATCAAAAAACCAACATCTTTATTATAGTCGTTAGTGTATTTTATAATTTGAGAGAAACCATCTTTAATTCGGTCCTTACCATATTTTTTGGTTCTATCAAATATTTTAATTTCAATAATTAAAGGATCGTCTGTTTCAATTTCACCAATTACATCGGCGCGACCCGAAGCAGATGTCGGAGTAGAAAAGGGATAATCAATACCTTGATCAAATAGAAATAATCTTAAATCATCTTCAAGTATTTGTTCATAATTTTTTGTTGCGGTTTTGTAAGCTGATAAAATGCTATTTTGCGTAAACCATTCTGTTCTTTTTTTATATTTTTCTAGAAGGTAGATAGTTGAATTTAACTTTTCAAGTTTATCGTGTAAATAGTAAAGAATAGGAGAAATATATTCTTCTATTATTTTAGTTTTTGTCTCTTCAAAATCACGACCTCTAAAAAATGTATTATTATGTAAATTGTAATTTCCACTTTTTTCAATAAAGTATTTTAAAAACTGATAACAGTATGCAGACTGATGAGTTTCATTTTCGAAAATTAGTTCAGGAGATCGATATGAACTAGTTCTGCTATTAAATTCTTCCTGTGAAAAAACATACTCTTTTATTGAGTCATTTATCAATGCGTGAATTTGAAGATTAGTGTCAAAATTGCTTATAATATATTTTAATTGAAATCCAAATTGCTCATAAGTGGATCTGTATAATCGATTTTTCCATTCTTGTAAGTTAGTTCGAAGATTGTGGTTTGCATAATTCATTTACCAAAGTTTTTAAATAAGTCAAATAATAACTGATTAACATCAGTTAACAATAAGTGCTAAAGCGCTGTAAACTTAATGTTTACAGCGCTTTTTCTTTTTTGTTCTTTATTGTTTCTGTTCTTTTTTAATCGTTTTTTATCATATATTTGTACCATATTTGTACCTGTCTCTTAGAAGGAGACAAAGTGGGACTTATGTACCCTTATGATACCTTAATGAGGCGACAAAGACGATGAAAAGAACGAACAAACAATGTCTTAACTGCGGAGAGGAATTTAATCCTAAAACCGTCACTTCTGTTTACTGCTCGCATGTATGCAGTAAAAAAGCATACAAACTGAAGATGAAACGGCTTAAAATTGATGAGGAGCTTAAAGCGCTAACGGATAAAATACCCGAGAATAGGGCATTTATCTCTGTTCCAGAAGCTGGCATGCTTTTTGGCATTAACAATAAGTCCCTTTATCGGCTTATAGACCAGGGAAAAATTCCTTCAATTAATCTGGGATCCCGCCTTATAAGAATAGACCGCAGAGTTATGGAAGAGATGTTCGGCCATGCACGTACTCTGCCGCAGGCTGAAAGCAGACTGAAGAAAAAATTATACAGCCTTGAAAAAGAGGACTGCTATTCTATCGGCGAAATAGCTCATAGATTTCAGATATCTGAAGGTTCTGTCTACAGCCATATCAGAAAATATTCAATCCCGACCAGACAAATTGGAAAGCATGTATATGCTCCAAAAAGCGAAATTGATAATTTGTATAACGGAAATGATTTTATATGAAACAATTAGCAAAAACCAAAGTGACCGTGCGTCTTCGAAAAGCAGATGACCGAAAAGAATGGTATGTTTACATAGAAAGCTATCCTGTTGAGGTTTCTGGAAGGAAAACTCCCCAGAGAATCCGTGAATATTTGAACAGAACCGTAACAACAGTGGAGTGGGATAAGAAAAGGACTGCCCGGACAGATGCAGCGGGATCAAAGTCCTACAAACCCAAACGCAGCGATAACGGAATTATAATCTGCAGAAGCGAAAGCGACTGTGCAATAATGTTGTATGCTGACGGAGTACGTAAAATAAGGCAGAAAGAATACGATAATATTGATCTATATACTGATGCTGATAAACTGTTGGCTGAACAGAAAGAAAAAGGAAAAGAGGATTTTATTAAATATGTTGCTGCTGTTGCTGCTAAAAGGCACAACCGAAGTTCAAAATCCATTCGCATCAATTGGGAGCGGTTGGCAGAATTTTTAAAAAGCTTTTCAAATGGCAGCTTGAATTTTTCTCAGATTGACAGCAGAATGGCTGAAGATTTTAAACTGTTTCTGCTGGGCGCGCCACAGGGAGGAGGCAAAAAGGGAACCATTTCCCGTAACACTGCGGGAACTTATTTTGCGATATTTAAAGCGGCTGTAAAGCAGGCATTTATCGACGGATATCTAACAGTTGATTTATCTTCAAAAATAAAAGGCATTCCAGAGGAGGAGTCAAGACGTGAATATCTGACTATTGAAGAATTAAATGCACTGGCATCAACTGATTGTGAAAAAGACGTTCTCAAAAGAGCCGCGCTTTTCTCGGCCCTCACAGGTCTGAGGCATTCTGACATTCAGAAGCTGCGCTGGAAAGAAATAGCTGTAGAAGATGGGATGGCTAAACTGCATTTTACGCAGAAAAAGACAAAGGGTGTGGAATATATGCCTATTTCCCAGCAGGCTCTCCAGCTATGTGGAGAGCCGAGGCTTCCCGGGCAGCTTGTTTTTGAAGATCTTCCAGACCCGTCGTGGATTTCTCGCCCTCTGAAAAAATGGGTTCTATCGGCAGGCATTAAAAAAAATATTACCTTCCACTGCTTCCGACATACATTTGCAACACTGCAGTTATCCAGCGGTACAGACATTTATACGGTAAGTAAAATGCTGGGACATACCAACGTAAAAACTACTCAAATCTATGCAAAAGTGGTAGATGAGAAGAAAAATAAAGCATCAGAAGCAATACAACTGGTATCTTTAAAGAAAAAAGAGTTATGAAAACAAAGTACTTCGAATATATTGCAGTTTACCTGTCTGTATTTTTGGTGTGTGTCTTTGTCGGCATAATAGGGCGAATGGTGCTTCTGGAAAAAGGGGCTGATGAATATACGGCTGGCGTTTTCTTTTGGATCAGTACTGGATTTGGAGTTTTAATGTTTGCAATTCTAAGTTTATTTCTAAACGAATTGGCTGAGAGATTGCTGAATCGTTTTTTGAAGGCAGAAAAAAAAGAATCGCCTGAAAGCCACATCCCAAATGAAGAACAAGAGAAGTGGAAGGATGTTGTATTTAAAACAGGATTGTCTGAAAATAAAGATTCAGCTTTAGATATTGAACAGGTTAGGGAGGAGAGGCAGAATGCAGTCAAAAATCAGAAACAAGCCAGAATTGATACTGCCATCCATTATGCACAGCAGGAGTTCGCGCTGTATGTCTCGGATGATGATTTGAAACAATTGAGTGAAAATTTAATTATATATGCTGAAGACTTAAATTTTCAAAAGATCAAACCCGTAAAAATAAAAGTTCTGTCCAATCTGGATTTGTACCACTTTGGCTGGAATATTTGGAATTATTTTAAAGTAAGCAGACAGGACAAAACCGCAAAATTTTTAAAACTGACCTTTGCTGACGCTTTAAAAGATGTTGAAGAGATCAGCATTAAAACGCATCTCAAAGATGATGAACAGAAAGGACTTATAAAGATTATAGAAAATTTTACTCATCCTTAAATTGAAATAGTTTTAAAAAATACTGTGTTTTTCAAGTGTTTTTGTTGTGAAATGGGACACAGCAAAAACACTTTTTTCATTTGTGCCATAACAATTAAAAGCGATAGGTATGGACATAAATAATATCTCCTTTGAACACCTGCCTAAGGCGGTATCATTCTTAGCGAAAGAAATTGCAGAAATTAAGTCTTTGATTCAAAATGTGCAGATATATGAATCTAAAGAAAAAAGTATTCCCATTGATATTATAGAAGCAAGCCGGTTAATAGGAAAAGCAAAGTCTACAATATATGCTCTTGTTAGGCAGAGAAAAATTCCTTGCTATAAATATGGTAAAAAGTTGTATTTTTTTGAAGATGAACTTTTAGAATGGATCTCTAAATGGAAAAAGAAAACAATACAAGAAATCGAATCAGAAGCATTGAAATATAATCATAAGAATAGATAGATAATAGCCGGCAAGGGGAGAGAAGGATTTCTATCAAGTGAGGTTGCTGCAGCTATATTGCCTTGAAATTGTACTTTTTTATTTTTTAAAATTCCTAATTTTTATAAGTTCGAGAAAAATTTTAGTTACGGGTAATAACTGAATAAATAATGCGATTCTTTTAACGGCAATTGCAGATTTTGCAGAAGGCATATCCAAAAAATTATTATTAGCAACAAAATGAAAAGCATCATTTTTGTCACGCTGTCTATTCGTACTACATATTTTTCAAAAAGTTGAACGCAATTAAGGGACATTCAAGAATTGCTAGAACGTAACAGTAGAATGATTACCGAAATTTAAACCAAGTGATACAAAAAGCTTTAAACTCATAAAAAGCCCTTTTGATGATTTGTAAGAAAAAAAGAATATATTTGATAATATAAACGAAACTAAACCTTCACGAATCTACCGATATTTGGACGTATAAGGTTTTTTTCGTCTATGTGCAGCTATGCATAATTTTACCAAAAATACCAAAAAATAGACCTTTATGAATAGCATAAATCCAACAACATTAATTGCAATATATGGAGCCTTGATTTCAACAGTATTGTTAGCTTATCGCTACATGGAACGTAAAGAACTGAAAAGAAATCTTTATGTTGACATCAGTAGCAGAGTAAAACGAAACGCTAATAATCAATTAATAAATGAAAGACGTGGTGGTTGGTTTTTAGTTGTAACAATAACTAATAGTGCGAAAACTTCAACATATATTGATCGATATTTCTTTAAATCTTATAATCATCGTTTGATTCCTTCTCAATTTTGTGGTTTCGACTTTAAGCATGGAATAATTAACAGTGATAAAGACTTTCCAATAAAGTTAGAGCATGGTGAAAAATTCACAATTGAATATCCTTTGTCAAATAATCAAGGAATTGATGGAAATGAAAATATGGAAAATATTCGAAAAATGTCGAAAACGTGTAAATATATGGAGGCATATTGTTCAGACACTCTAGAGAAATGGCATCATGGAAGACCATTCAATATTGAAATGTTTTGTAAACATTTTGATTTAGTGGAAGAAAATCTTAGATAAAAAAACGAACGCACAACACTCGCTACAAGAGATTTGGGATTAGGTTGAATTTAAATATGTTTTTATACTTATAAAATTTGTGTAAAATGTAAAAATCAGCAAATCTCTCTTAGAACTAAGACGTTAGCAGTAATACTAAAAAATTATGGAGACAACAAGAGCTAAAGTTATTGAAAGAGCTGTTGGATTTGAAGAATTAATATCCCAGTTACTTTCTATGTTATTAGAAGTTGATAAAAATGAATCAAGATCTTTTGGGCATAAAAATATAGCTCTAAGTTTCAACGCTAAAATTAACTTACTAATTGATTTAAAATTTATTCCAAAAGAAATATCTAAAGATTTTCAACTTTTTGCCGAAATTAGAAACAAGTTTGCACATGTTTTATATGTTGACTCTTTAGTGAAGTGCTTTGAAATAATAGAAAGAAGAGATTATTTTCTAAAAAAAGCTTCTGATGATATTTCACAAGTAGACAAAAACGATGAAGCAATTTATTTAACAGCTTTTGAGCTTTTATGTTTTGAACTTGGAATTTGGTTAAGAGTTACTCTTAAAATGATATCAACTAAAAAATCACAAGATTTAAACAAGACTGGAGGAATAGAAATGATTAGGAGTTTTCTTCAATATGATCCCACAAGAAGAGAAAAAGAACTAGATAATTTTATAAAAACAATACAACCTGTAATTGATAAAATAACTCCTGATGAAGAGTTTTTACAAGAGTATGAAAGATTATTGAAAAAAGCCAAAGAACTAAAAGAGGAATGAGTACTATTGCTAACAGCCGTTTGTAATGATTGAGGTTTAGGTTAAATTAAAAGATAGTTTTGTATTTGAAAATTTTTTGTGCTCAATGGAAAAATTTATGCCCCATTAATCCCTAACCGCGTCAAGCACCAGAACTTTGGGGTAATTATGCCTAAAAAAAGGATTTATAAATAAAAAAGAAATGATAAATTTCAATAAAATTTGGGTTGAATTTGAATGTCCCAACTGTGGTTATTCAGATGAAGTACAATTAATTGATGTAAAAACTGAAAAAACAGTTTTTTGTCACAACTGTAAAATTTCTATTTTATTAAAAGATTCGGACGCTTCAGTTCATATTGGAATCGATAAAATGAACAACTCACTTAAAAAATTAAATGACTTATTTAAAAACTTTGGTAAATGAATTATGCAAACCACAATCTTCGAACTAACTTGCAAGAATGGAAAAACCGTTTATATAGATCCACTTATGAGCAATTTGGATTTCAATTAAAATATATTTTAAGTAATTTTGATAATAATCTTCAAATTCACGCCTTGATAAATGATTCAATAAAAGAGTATTTTTTATCACAGGAAGATTTTAATAGCAGAACAAATTCATATCGATCTCACGAGCTAATTTTTGAAAATGAAACTCATCAGTCTGCACACTGTTATCAGTTTTTAAAGTACTTTATTGAAAAAAGTGGAAATTACAATATACATAATAACATGTTTTTTAAAGGTCGTGATTTTGATGACACAAAAACTAAAATAATAGAAGAATATATCTCTCCTATTATTTACTATTTACACGATAAATTTGAAAAGTTAAATTCAACTATCTACCTTTTAGAAAAATATAAAAAAAGAACAGAATGGTTTACGCAGAATAGTATTTTATCAGCTTACAAAACCGCAACAAAAAATTATGAGCAAATACTTGAAGATGATTTAAGATTATTTTTATTTGATCAAGGTATTGATTATCCTTTCTCTACTCCATTATCTGCTTCGGGTCGTGCGGACGTAATTGGTGAAATTGAAACAAACGACCCTTTAATAATTGAAATTAAAATATTTGATAGAACAAAAAAATATGGTAAGGACCGAATTAAAGATGGTTTCTCTCAAATTATAAAATACACTAACGATTATAATAAAGATGTTGGTTTTTTGGTCATTTTTAATATGGAGGAGGTTGAAATTAATTTTAAGTTTTCTGAACCAACTAAAGTTTTTCCTCCATCATTTCAATTCAATAATAAGACTTATTATTTTATAGTAATAAATTGCGGATCTACGAATTCAGCGAGCAAATCTGGTACAACTCAAGAAATTGAAATAACCGACTCTGAATTGACTAAAAAATAACTATCACCAAAAGCGACAACGAATTTGGGTAATAAGATGTTTTTTTGTATTTGAACAGATTTGGCAAATCCGAAGAATAGGATTATTTAGTTGTAAACCCACTGTAGGAAAGACGTTAGCAAACATTTTAAAAAATGACATTAGTAATCGGAAAAATAGTTCAAGGCTCATTAAGAATTGACAGTGATTCAAAAATCACTGACCCAAATATTCCCTCTAATAGAAATAATATTTTTTCAGGCTTATTAAAAACAATCATTTTACATCCAAGACTTTGCTTTTCATATGCTGGCGGAGTTGATACCGCTCAAGAAGCAATTGAACAAGTTTATAAACTAGAAGAACTAACGATAGACAAAATAAAAAAGTTGCTCCTCGACATAAATAAAAGCTCAAATTATGAAACTGACTTTTTAATTGGCGCATTAGAAAATCAACCTTTGCTTTATAAAATTTCAAATGGTGAGATTGTGCCTTCAAATCAAAATCATTGGATTGGCGATATTTCGGGGTTAAATTTATATCAACAAAACTTTTTACCAAATTTGAAAAGTACTGATTTTAAACATATTATTGATATCCATTCTAAAGCATTCGAAGAAGTTATTTCAAGCAGAAGTATAGAAAGTATTGGAGGATTTCATATAACTGTACATACAACCCAAAGAGGATTAGAATATTTAATGAAAATGTCAATTTCCATTGGACAACCAACTTCAGTAACAATTCAAGGAAATCAAACTATCCCGATACCATTTGGGGATGCTAAAACAGGAGCTTATTCATATAGTTATTTAATATCCAATAATCCTTATCAGCCAGCTATTGGAATACATTTTCCGATGGGTAATTTTGGGACATTATATTATCCTCGTTTAACAAGACAAATTTTAATATTAAAAGAGGTTGATCCTTTTCAGTTTGCAAAAAGAGTTAAAGATGATTTCAAAATAGACTTAACTGGAATGGTAAAAAATGGGGACCACATGACAATGATTTAGAAAAAACTTCTGCTAATATTTGCTACAAGAGATTTGGACAGTTGATTTAATTTGAAAATGGTCTTGTATTTTGGATGTTTTGGCAAATCCGAAATTTTAATTATTTGAAAAGTACATTTGATTTTTTTGAATGAAACAATATTCAGGTGTATCTTAAGGCGGTTGTTTCTACAGAAAAACTTTCTACAGGAAAACATAGCATAAAAAGTGTTTTTAAATATGACGGCGGAGGTTTAGGAAAAGGAGGAACAATAACGCATAACATTGACGATAAAAAAACGGGAGAGGAAAGAATTGAAAGTACGCCTCCGTACGTATATAGCCTAGATGGAATGGACTGCGGGATGGATGAATTTTCTACAGTGAGCGACGCTTACCAAAAAGGGGAAGCCAATCACTTCAACGGGGTTATAGATAAAGTGGAAATCAATCACCTGGATTAAACATATAAACTGCTGAGTCTGGCTAAAAGTAATAGATAACCCTGACGGGTTCCTGCTTCCTACAATGATTATCAGAATCAGGACCTTGTCAGGTTTTTACAGAGAAGCTCGTAGGAGAAAAAAATCAGGAATACGCCTTAGCTTTTTGTGGCAGAATTGGCATCAAGTCCAGAACAAAAGTCATCTTTTAAGCTCAAAATTATTTTAGGATGTTTTACTTTTAATTAGTGGATAACTAAAAAGTCTGCTTCAGCTTTTTTGTGAAAAACCATCAATTTGATAACTCTAAAATTATTTTAAGGACAAGAAGTATAATTTTTATCTGATCAAGAGAAATTGAATATTTAAGATTAAATTTTTGGAATAATTTATCAAAAATATTAAGAGCCTTATTAGATATAGAATTTTGGCTTTTCTTGATTCCTAGCGAATGTTTATTGCGACGATTGCATTTTTTGTTTTTTAACTTTTTTATTCTCATGATCTGTAATATTTACTTTGTTAGACATTGCAAATATTTAGAAGATGATACAACGTTATAAGGCTGACCTTATAAAACCTTATAGATGAGAATATCTGGAATTGGAATTATCGTGTGTAATTTTCAGAAATGTATTTTTCTGCCTCTTCTTTATACTGTTCGGATATGTTTGATATGTCTAGTTTTGAATTTATTTGCAGACCTATTTCATCGGCGATAATTTTACATAAAACTTCAAGGCTTCTATCAGGTAAAATTTTGCTTTCTTTTAATGCCTCAACGATTCCTCTAACTGCTCCTTTTTTCCTTTCACTTATATTTGCTCTGCCGTCTATGGTCAGGCCTAAATCTTCGAGAAGCTGCTTGATGAATTTTTGATTTTTTTTATTTGAAACGGTGTCAAATTCAGGCTTGATCTCTAACGTTTTTGGCTGTTTCAGCTCAAAGGCTATTGGCTGTGTATTGAGGGTTTCTTTCAAAAAGTCAGCTTCGATGGTTAAAAATTCTTTGAATAAAACGGAATATTTATCCACTGCATATTTAAAATCGCTTTCATCCTGGTACTGCTTGAATAAAAGTTCCCTCTGCTTTATTTCTTTAATCCTGCTTTGGAGATACATTACTTTTTTACTAGGCTCGGCGTTATCCAATATTTTTTGAAGTTTATTCAATGCAATGGTAAATACTTTTTGCAGTTCTTCGTGCACATTTTGAAAGTGATAATCGATCGGCATACCGTATTTGTCGTAATTTGAAAAAAAGTCCATTTGTGCTTTTTTTCCGGCCTTATAAAGTTTTTTATTTAGGACCATCTTATTTATCAGCATGTTAATGTCACTGAAGTCATTGTCCAATGTGATGAAAATATTTTTGTTGTCAAAAAAGTTATTATGTGCGACCAGTATTTCCCAAGCAAGTTCGCGTACAATAATCAATTCCCTAAGATTTTCTCCAGTTTCTCCTATGTTGTTTCTAAAGAAGGCATTGGTTGTAAAATAGTTTATCAGCACATGCTTTCTGTCATCGGCAAGCATGTGAAGAATATCTTTTTCTTTTATTTTATTATACCTGATTCGATTGGCATCATATAATTTTAAGAGATAATTTTTAACTTCTTTTTCGCTGTTCTCCTCATCGTTGATATAATTATACATTGCGTCGGCTAAGTTCTCTATTTCTTGAGCTGCTTCACGCTGGACCTTTTCCAGTTCTTTTTCATAATCAGGAAGAATATAGGTTTTCTGTATCTGCGATTCATTTACGAGCGAGTCAAGCCAAAAACCAATTTTTTCTACAGTATGGAAAACTAAAAATTCATTGGTGAAAACTTTTTCCGGCCCGCCCTGCATAACATCCGATAGCTTTTTAATGGAATTGTAGTCGGCTTTATTCCAGTGGAACTCATTATTTGCAAAAGACCTGTAGTTTTCCAGTAAAGCATCATTTTTAAATTCATCGAGGTTAAAGTCTTCAAAAATATACAATTGGGAAAGTAAAATTTTAAGATCATTGGCGTCATTCCCTGTGTAATTTATAAGATTGTCTATAACTGTTTTCTGCAGCATTATAAAATAAAAAGGGTCATCAATGCCAAGGCACTTCTGCTGGATTTTCTTTATAAGCATAGAGCTCTCATAGCTTATGATGGCAATTACGTTTTCCGACTGCCATTTGATAATCTTGTAAAAGTCTTCCTCGCTTAAATTGCGATATTGCGGGTAGTGATGAAAGAAGCTGTTAATTTCCCCATTAACGAATTTTTCGTAAGTATAGACCGGACTGTCTGCCAAGAGTTCATTTCTCTGGATGCGCAGTTTATTTCTATAGATGCCAAGGAACAGCGCTTTTTTTAAATCCTTAGTTTCATCAATATTCAAAAGGTACGCACGGCTTGCGAATTGTGAAACCAGCCATTCGGCAGAAGTACAGTTTTCAATATAGAAGGGATATTTTGATTTCTTGACTTTTCGCTTGACCAGCTTAAATTCCTGATCGATAATTTTCAGACTTTCAAAAATATCAAGTCCGTTTATTTTTTTGGTGATATTTCCTTTATAATGATTTTCAGCTTTTTTTTTGGCGGCTTTCAGACTGGTAACCACTACGGATCTGATACTGCTGTCTATTGGTCTATTGAACATTCTTAAAGTCTTTTAAATTTTATGTCTTTACATTTGCAGTGAAGCTGATTTATTTTAGTGCAATTTTTGCAATGCGGCCTTATGAAAAGATATTTATTATTGGAAAAAGAAGTTAGATCTGATATTGCTTTGGTTTAAAAAGCTCTGCGCTTTTATAGGTTTTCCCCTGGAGCAAGTTCAATCAGGTTTTGTCTTTCCGATGCGGTGATTTCGGTTTCGTCAATTTCCTGCATGGAAAGATAGCGGAAATTGATATTAATGATATCCGAGTTTGGAATTACCAGATACCTGCTTGAGATCACGTAATACTGCTGCTCCGGATCGTTATCGTTTTCGAGATATCTGCGTATGGGATTTCGCAGGTGCACCGCTTCAAGGTCTCCCTTGCTGTCTATGTAGTAATTAAAATATTCTCCTGTATACAGGACACTTCTGCCGTTCACTTTACACAAAACATTTATTATCTTATCGGTTATCTCTTCATACTGGTCCGGCACGTCGGGAAAATCAAGACATTCTCCGGTAAAGATGTAATGCCATTTATTGGAGAATCTGAAGTATCGGACTTTTCTATCGATGTGGCGCTTCCTTACAAATTCCCTAAGTCCGAGACCCGCAAAAAAAGACAGGACAAATAGAATGAAGTTGTAGGAAAAGATGGCGTACTTGAAATTTCCGAGCTGTCTGAAGCTGTCCTCCGATTTAGCCGGCACTGCCAGAATAAGATTGCCCAGCTGTTCAAAGTCGACGCAGTAGCTAGTGGCATTGTGCAGTACAGCAATAAAAATGGTATGGAAGGCCAGTGAGGGAATGATCGACCATGTCAAATCATTTACAAGATTCCTATTGTAATCCTTAACGCTTAATTTTGAAGAATTATAGGCATTTCGGGCAATAAAGCCGGGGGCAAGTATAACAAACAGCAGGATTGTCGTAAATGCGATATTCATATTTTAGCCCAGTTCGCGAACTCTAAAATATTTTTCGCCTATTTTTATAACCTGAGGTTCAGAGCTTACCGAACTGATTTTGTGCGCAATCCTAACCAGACCGCTTCCTATTTCCGGGGTGCGGTGCGCTTTGATTACGGCTTTTTCTCTAGCTGGTTCTATTTTGCTCATTTTAAAAGTTTTAAACATGTCAAATATACAACAATTTTTGTTCCAAATTATTTTTTCGCGCCTAAATCAGCGCAGGTCTGTTTAAACGGCAGGACTGGGCTCCAGATCCGGGAGGCTGCAGACGCTTTGTCATATTAGAAGTGCGGACATGTTCATGGTTAAGAAAAAGAAAAAAAGAGGATCCGCCGCGGTGGGAACGGCGGAATCTCTTTTTATATAAAACGGCGCTAGAGGGCGCCGTCGTCTGCAAATGAGTAGTAAGACTCGGATGAAATGATCAGATGATCCAGGATTTTCACATCAAGAAACTGTCCGGCCTTAACTGCTTTTGAGGTTATCTGTCTGTCGGCATCAGAAGGAGCCGTGTTTCCGGAGGGATGATTGTGGATAAGGATCACATTAACCGCAGCCGCCTTGAGCGCGGCAGTGAATAATAGGCGGATATCCACAACAGTCCCCGCGATGCCTCCTGATGACATTTCATATATTCCAAGCACTTTGTGGGACTGGCTGAGCAGCATGATTTTGCACTGCTCGATAAATTCAATCTTATTTTCGTCCCAGTTCTGGAGCGCCAGTTCGTAGGCTCTTCGGGACGATGTTATTTGAGGACGCTGTGATGCGCTGACTTTTGATCTGTATATCAGTTCAATTTCTGAAATGATGTCCAATTTCTGGGTTTCTGCCGCTGTTTTCATGGTGCAATGATTTAAGATTAATAACAGCACTTCTGGCGGGCAGAGCAGAGCGAGCGCAAAAAGCAACGCAATAAAGCGAAGCCCCGATTCGCATTTATGGGGGAATTTTTTGCAGGCGAACCGCGTGCTGTGCCCGAAATTTGTGATGGTATTTAATCTAGACCTATACCGCTTTAAAACTTAGATAGGCTGCCAGGCTTTAAGGTGTCTGCTCCGCAAGAAAAAAGCCGGAATAGTTCCGGCTTTAAATTTCTTTGGCTGTCGTTGTCTTTTTCTTCATGCGCGCCTTTATCTGGTAAAGATTTCGGTTCATAAGCCGTAATATCTGTCTATGGTGTTTTGATGCATTGTTTTTCAATCCCCTGCACTGGATGATTTCCATATTTTTAAGGGAAAGCTCAATGGTTTCCACAGAGCAGTCATCCACTTTAGCGGAAAGTATAAGGGAATTTTTTTTCTTGTAGTACTCGTTGGTAAACACGCAGTGGCTGAGGTTGTCGCCCTCTTCCATAAATTCCCGTACATTTTCGATTACCGAAACCGTCAGTTTTTTTTCGGAAAAACAGAGCCCGAAAAATTCCTTTTTCTCCTCGGCATAAACACTCTGCGCCTGAAGTATTTCCGAGCGCATCTGTAAGAGATATTTTTTTCGCTGAATGGCTCGTTTTCTGCTTACAAGCCTATCGTGGGATTCAAGCAGGTTTTCAGGACAGACATATGACGCACAGCTGAGGTCTTTTTTGAACCATCTTAAAAGGCTTATATAATCCTCCCAAATCCCGTAGTCGGAAATAACATATCCATGCTTAAGGCAGGTTTTTACCGCCTGCCAGTTCTGTTTGAGGTGCTGTTCATGCGAAGTCAGATAATACCTCAGCATAGAAATCTGAGACAATTTCAAGAGCGTTTCAGCAAGTGGATCTTTCAGCAGGGCAGAGAAAAGAATCTGCGGTGGGATATTATGGAATGCCGTTTTAAATCCGTTTCTTTTAAGAGAACTGACCACTTTCTGCTTTGGATAAACCCTGTAGGGTGCAATGCAAAATTTGGTAGAGTTCTGAAAATCCTTTGGGCGAATTTCAAGGGGAGAGTAATATTTCCATTGGTCGTACGCCTGAGAAAATACATTACAGCTAAGCGACATGGTGCGCACTTCTCCTTTAGGATTAATCCAATGCTGCATGACCTCTTTATGAAAATAGGTCGGCGCAAAACCTTTCTTCATCTGCTTGTGGGAACAGATAATGCGAACCACCTGAAAATCTGCTGTGGTGTCCAATAAAGCGGAGTATTCAATTTCCTTGAAATGCGTTTTGTTATAGGGCTGCATCTTAAGTTTTCCCTGACAGGCGGTGCATTTGATATAGTCCTGGCATTCAGGTGTACGGCTGTCAGGCTTCCAAGCGTGAGAGCAGTCCAAACAATGAAATTTACCACGAGAAAGAACGCCCCATTTAAGGAAAATCGTCTTTTCCGCCCAAGCGGTCACATCAGCAGATATAGGTGCAAGTGATGCGCTGAGCGCTGTAATCTGTTTTTCGATGATGGTTTTTGGTGTCATAGGTCAAAAAGCGTTAGGGTTGTCTGTGCCTGTTTGGCGGTCTTTTGCAAGGGAATGTCTGTTGCAGGAACAGGTGCATCGGGAATAACCTGTTTGGCATTTTCTGCAATAGGGGCGGGAGCGGAGAACAAATCAGCCTCTTTAGGCTGATTTGTGGTCACTCTGCATCTTATGTCGGGGAGGTTTCCGATAGTGTCATCGGTGTAGTATGTTACCGCCATGTCGAAAATCTCGCTGTCGTCAAATGCGCACTCTCCCGTTTTCTTTACTTCTGAGATGATGTATTTAAGGCAGTTTTCCACATTCTTTGAAGCCTTTTCTAGCATCGGTGCAAAAGCCGCATCCGAGAGCGATTTCCCTTTCAGGAAACCCTCTATCCTTGTTTTGAATTTTTCTGAACCTTTCATAAGGGATGTTTTAGGATTATAGGCTATTTCTCAAAAGAGCTTCTGTAGATGTCAAAACAGTATTCCTCGAAGCATAACCAGCACATAAAAGTGTAGTGGGGCAGACGGTGGCGGTTTTTCACCGCTTCGCCAAGGGAATCCTCGATTTCTTCCCTGATATTTTCCAAATCATCAAGATGTTTGATATAGAAATTTTTACAGTCGGCGTGATAGATAAAATCTCCTATCATTCCGCTGATGCATCCCATTCTCTGCAAATCCTCCAAAAAGGATTTGAGCTGCTGCTTTTTAGTCCCGTCATAAGATTCCAAATCCGAGAGAATGATTTTATTGAATGCCCTGCTTACAGGATATTCGGCGTATACTGATTTTGAAAAGGCGTACATAACTATTATTTTTTAGGCTTATACATTTAAAATCCGACCTTAGAAAGGCAGGTCGTCGGGGTCTTTTTGATCCTGTTTTAAAACTGCCTTACTCTGCTTAGGAACTGAAGCATTATCGCTGACAAAGGCAATAATCTTGATGTTAGAGGTGTGAAAAGTCAGGCTTCCGTACGCCTGTGAATCATTTCCGATATAGACATTCAGTCCGATTCGTCCGAACAGTTCAACGGCAGTTCCTTTTTTAAGAAACTGCGCCACGCCTGTCGAGAGCCAGTAAGAGCAGTCGATGTAGGTTACAATTTTTTTAACCTCGGTACTGTTTTTAGGCTTGTAGCTGTCGTTTACGGCAATTGAGAAATTAACCACCTGTCTTTCTGCGTTTACTTTTGCTACTACGGCATCTTTTGTAAGTCGTCCAATGATTTCCATGATTCTAAAATTTAAGTGAGTAAAATTTTCAAGTCTCTTTCTCTCTCTCCCAAAAAGTATTTTCAAAAGAAAAAACGGGAAAAAAGAAAGCAAGAATCAAGTGGACCGCTTAAGGATGCGGAGTGCTATAAGTCCCGGAGGGCGGGGGAGGGACACGAAGCCGTTATGCGCATGCAGCGTCCGGGGGACACTATCTTGGCTGCCCTTTTCACCCGTTTCGAATGAAAAAACTAGAAGCAAATAAATTGCGTTTCAATAAAGAAATGAAAAATGAAGCAGTAAAGTATGTGGAATATTGGTAGACTGATCTTCGTATTATTTTAATAAAAATAAAAGTGGCAAAACGTCACAGATGGCCGCATCAAAGCAAATGATACTGTACGCAAAAAAACTGGTACTATTTAGTCGGGTTTAAAGCTAATGCTCTTTTTCTTTATCTATTGAGATTTTGGGATGTGAATTACAGCAAAATTTCAAGTATATGTCTAAGCAGTTTTGCCCTACATTATGCAAACCTTCTAATTGGAATGGAAAGTAAAGAATACCGTGCTTGCAAGAAAATGGCCAGCTAATTAAAGTATAAGTATAGTATTGTAATAAAGTATATTCTTGTAATTGTTTTGAAGTGAGTTTTATAAAGTGCATGAACCTGCAGAGTGTAATTTTCCCCGCTGAAGTCCTAGAATCTGAATGAATACTAAATAAATAAATTTATTTAATAGACCCTTGACTTCTGTAAACTTTGTCGAAATACTAGAGACAAGGTTTAAAATTATCTGTCAAAATTGGAAAAATAACTTGTATCGATGCGAATCGATAAACATTTGGCTTTGGTATGAAGAGATTATACATTTTTCTAAAAGCAGTGTAACTCCATTTTTGGCAAACAAATTTTGCTACAAAAAGTTGAACGGGATTCGTATTGTTTTAGCTTTAAATTTGTAATTATCTTAATTAAGGGATGTTTTTTAGTTTAATTCTTTCTTTAAATTATCTATTAAAATATTATAATAATGAATCATGACGGCTAATTCGTCCCCACTTTCAATAATAATGTGAGTATCCAGTTTTCTAGCCACAACCGCGTCGCAAAAGTTATTTAATTTATTTGTATTGTATAATAAATTCTGAAAATCATCGGAAGTCATGTTATATTCAAATAAATGTCCAAATCTACTGTCGAATGTAAGTATAAAGTGATAAAATTCCCTAAAGACTAAAGTTAACTTTCGAAATGATTTTAAGTGTTCTAATCTTACATCATCTTTTAGATCTTTATTCATAATAACATCTGTTGACGTAATTAAGTCAGTACCTATAGCAGTTATTTCTGGCAGAAAGGATGTTAGTTTGTCATAACAATCAAGCTTACGTATTAATAAATTTATTTTTTTGCTTTCTTCATTTGATTGTTTACTAACAATATGCGTAAGAAGACCAAGTATAATTAAACTGCTGAGAGAAATAACCGTATTGAGTGTTCCGCCGATAAAATCGCCAAAAGTTCCCCAAAGAGCAAGGTCATCAGAAAATCGTTTTCCGCCAAAATGATATAAAAAGACCATTATTGGCAATAACAGAAGTAACAATGATATTAATGAAATTATAAACAAAATGTTTTCTTTAAAGTATTTTTTCATATTTGTAATTTTTTTAAATAATTTCTAGTTTTCTTAATCAGAATCATAATATACTTTTAAAAATGAAATGATTAGCAAAGCACATTAATGCTATATCATGCCAAAGTATTATTAGATGTTTAATTATTTATAAATTGTATTTTATTATCTGATAAATAGCTGTTAAATTTCAAACATACGGTGTATTTGTACACGCATTAATGTTCTTCGTTTAATTTTGTATTGTAATTTTTCTTCAGTATCTAAACCTTCTTTTACCATTGTAGCTAGGTTTTTAATGACATAGGGTATTTCATCTGGTTCGTAGCCGTATGAGAACAATATTTCCTTGATTGTTAATGATACTATACCGAGAGCGAAGCTCTTATGCGGTACTAATCTCAAGATGAAATGTCTAGACTTGCTTAAATACTCGTCAGATTTTCCTGGAATCATTTCGTTTATAGTTTCGTAATTTTGGCCGCTAATATATGCCTCAAATATTGGCACTATTTTATGAAGGTTTTTACTGATTGCGCTGACGTCATAGTTTGTGACTTTTAAGCCCAGTGCTCTTGCTAACTGTGCGCGACTTGATGGGCTGGAAAACATCTCATAAATGTAAATTTCATCACTTTGTAGCCAGTTAACGAACCAACTAATCCAATCTGAAACTGAATAAGCGATAATCTGTTTCAAGTCTAATTCTGATATGCTCTTACTTAATTTTTCAATAATATTAGGATTGATACCAGTCTTAAGACTAATTGCTTCAACTGACTTGTCATATAGAAGATCATGCGAAAGATTTTCCCGCTTTATAATTAGTTCATTTATTTTCGCTGAAATTTTATCATCACCTTCCAAATTTGCTTTAAAAAATGCAAAAGAATTACTGAAAATTGCTTTTATTGAGGCTTCTTCTGTTTCGTCACTATGAAGGCGTAATAAGAGGCTATTAACATTTTGCGATAGCAGCTCATTATCATCAAATGCAGTTACTTCATCTAAAAACTGTGTCATGGGATCGTTGATTACAAGGCATTGGTCACTTTTAGCAAATACTCTTTTTTGTAGTTCAATCCAGTCTGTAGGAGCAGTTAATTTGTTTTCAAAAGTTATGATTTGACCTGGCACCAATATTGCTACTCCCTGTGCTGCGGTGCCAGCTCTTCCTGCTCTTCCTGCTGCATTTAAAATTTCATGAGCTAGTAATTTTTCGGATCCATCTGTATCTTCATCAAATCGATCGTCACCAGCAATTATAACTACTTCGGCTGGTAGATTTATACCTTGCGCCAAAGTCGCAGTCGCGACAATTGCGTGTATTCCTTCCTTAGATTTAAATAGTGATTCGTTTAATTGTCTTTCAATCGGTAGAAGTAGACCATGATGTACTGCAACTTGAAAAAGAGGATTATAGAATGAATATTGCAGATCTCCAAGCTCCATTTCAATACTCGTTATTCTAGCTTGATTTAGCTGGTTAAAGGTTTCTAATTCTAAATCTTTTTTATCAAGTTTTGAATTAAGTCTGCGGGCTGTGCTTTTTGCAGCGACAGGATTATTGACGAATAAAAGAGTTTTCATACCAGCATTTACAAAAAATGCTGCAAGTTCGCTAGCTACTGCATTTCTATTACTGGTAATTTTCCAATATGGACTGACTTCAAGGTTAAATTTTTTGTTAAAGAGCTTTCTAACAAAAAAATCATCTGGCTTGTCTGCTTCCCATTTATTTCGAAGGCTGTAAATCTGATGCGCTGTTGAATTAATCTGCGTTTTAAGCCTAGTTGGCACAGTCTTTCCATTATAATTCCTTCGAAAATCTGAGATAATTTTTTCTAGTTCTTTAATTTCATTTTTGGGATAAATTATACAACTTTGGAGTTGTCGGGTTGGCTTCCAATCAGAATTAAAAGTTTTACACTCCCTTCCAATAACACGTTCCACCCATGACGAAATTTCTTCTCCATTTTCAACCATCGCAGATATTAGTAAATAATCTGCTGCTGGAACTTCAGTAAAAAGTTTTAGTAAGCAATACATTGCGTCGAGACTTCTTTTATCAAGTTTTTCAGCACGGCCATGTACTAAATGAAACTCGTCAAAAACAATTAGTCCGATATCTTCAAAACTTTCAGGATTAATTGCTAGAAGTGTTAGACACCTTTCAGGTGTCATGACATTAATTGTTTCAAGAACTCCATTTTCAAAATCAGTAAATTCACCACCAATTTCTAATTTGTCTGAATCTATGTAATCAAAAAGGGTATTTAAATCACGATTTATTTGATCCTCTAGGGCATGTGTGGGTACCAAATACAATACTGATTTGCCTGCCATAATTGTAGAAGCGATTTTTAGCTCAGCTACTGTAGTTTTACCTGCACCAGTGGGAAAAGTTAACACAGCAGAGCATCCAGAATCCAAGAATCCAGAGTGCACTGCTTCAAAATGATTTTCCCATAGATATGGTCTAGATTCAGCAAGCTTTTGTAAAAACATATGCCATTCTTTTGGAACTGTTTCTGCTGGTGCTTTTACATTTATCACCCCTCTGCTTAAAAGCCGATCCTCTAAAATATCAAGTAGTGTGGCTAAGTGAAATGGAGCAGAATAGCACCTTTTAATTATTATATCCGTGAAAGTCATATCAATTGATGCCAAGTCGACTACATTTTTAAAATAGCTTTCCCTGGTCGATGTAATACCCAATAGTACTGATGCCATTTGCTGAAGGCCTAACAATAGCTGAAGCCACAAATAATCTTCGGCTTCTATGTCAATTTCATTATCATTGTAATCTCTGGTGGCGGGCTCAAGTGCTCGTAAGCTTCCAAGATTTCCCATAGCTAAAAGACGAATAGCATTTGATAATTGAAATTTAATGGAATCGTCAGTCCCAATTGCAATTCTTACAGCGATTTCTGCGGCATCAGCAGGACTGTCACCAATTAGAAATAATAAAATTGAGGAAATCCAATTTGGGACACTGTGAGATTCTAATGTTTGTGGGGAAAAAGAATATTTTTGATCCCTAATGAGTTGAAGTAAGTTGTGCGCAGTTCCAGCTACAAAAGCTGCTGATACCTGATTGCTGTCTTTCTTACTAAGAACAGTAAATGACTCTAAATTGTTTGCAAGTTTTCTTAACTCGTGAATATCTTTTTTTAGCTTTGGCGAAAGTTTTTTAGAACCATCCAAAGACATTCTAACTGAAACAATTCGGGCGTAAATTTTCGTTAGATACTGAGGTAGATTTTCAGTATTTAATCCCTCAATGTGAGGAGCTTTTTTAATGACTTCTTCCGTTGTAGTATTGTACATCTTATGGTCTTTGTGTTTCTAAATATGCATAAATCTCGGCGGAAAAATCATCCATCCATGTCCTTATATCAGGTTGACTGAATGTTAATGCTTGTCTTCTATTGTGATTTGTTCCAGATACACATTTGTCGTAACCTTTGAAAAGTCTTTTTCTTTTCTTCGCATTTGAATGGGACGATTTAGGAGTTATACCAGCTCTATAGATTCGATTCGAAATATTATAGATATCGTTTTCAATAATCCTGTCAATTTCGGCTTCACTCAAATTGCTAAGAAGTACCGTTATCTGGGTGACTAAATGGCTATCGAATTCACCTGTTTCAAATAAATTAAATTCCGGCCAAACATCATTTTTCAATGTGGTGCGTGGGTTTTCAGTATATTTATCTTCTGAAATTATTAAATTTTGAACTGTATTAGCCGTAGTTAATATTAAGCCCAATCCATCTATTCCGTGCTGTGCGGGGTTAGTATGAGGGGCCTGTAACATCAGTTTTTGACCGTGTTGTTCCACACGTAATGATATCCAAGTCATCATTTGGAAAAGCCATCCGTCACGTTTCCATCTTTCAACATCTGTTTTAACAACCAGTTGTCTTTGTGCGCGATTTATCATTTGATCGGTAGAAGCGGATACATTTCGATGTTTAGCTGCAAGGATAGTTGCGACATGGCTATGTTTTCCTAATAATAATAATCCAACATGCGATGCAAGTAGTTTACGATCATTTACCGTAAGCTCAATCTCGTATAATAATGGAT